>DATBCI010000170.1:0-5495 GCA_036270555.1 Burkholderiaceae bacterium | reverse complement strand
CACCCGTCCCTGGTGCGCTGGAAGGAAGTTCTTGGGGTGGCGGAGCAGATGGGAGTCAACGGCCTGCCGGTCGTCACGCTGATCGCTTTTCTGATGGGGGTGGTGCTGGCCTACCAGTCGGCCGTGCCGATGCGGCAATTCGGGGCCGAGATATTCGTGGCCAATCTGATCGGACTGTCGCTGTTGCGCGAGCTGGCCCCTTTGATGACCTCGATCGTGCTGGCAGGTCGCACCGGTGCGGCGTTCGCGGCCGAGATCGGAACCATGGAGGTCAACGAGGAAATCGACGCCCTGACCACGATGGCGCTCGATCCGCTGCGCTTCCTGGTGGTGCCGCGCGTGATCGCCACGATGCTCGTAACTCCGCTGCTGACGATCTACGCCGGCCTCGTGGGGCTGGTCGGGGGCGGGCTGGTGATGCTGACGTTCGACATTCCGCTGGTGACCTATTTCAAGCAGATCGTGGGCGTTGTCTCGATCGGCGACTTCGTCGGGGGATTGTTCAAGTCCGCGGTGTTCGCCTTCCTGGTCGCGACCGTAGGCTGCCTGCGCGGCCTGCAGACGCAGGGGGGGCCACGGGCAGTCGGCCAGGCCACGACGCGCGCGGTCGTCTCCGCGATCGTGCTGATCGTCGTGTTCGACGGATTGTTCGCACTGCTGTTCAATCTGCTGAAGATCTGACGACCGCACCGTCCTCGAATCCCGCGACGCACACCACATGAAATCCGCTGACGCCATCATCGAGGTCGAGAATCTGACGGTCGGCTATGTGCACGACGGCGAGGAGGCGGTGCTCCTTGAGGACATCTCGTTCGAGGTGTTGCGCGGAGAGGTGTTCGCCATCCTCGGCGGCTCCGGCGCAGGCAAGAGCACCCTGCTCAAGCATATGATCGGCTTGCAGAAGCCGATGGCCGGGCGCATCACGATCGAGGGTGACGACATCGTCACCGCCGACGGTGCCGAGCGGCGCGAAATCATGCGCAAATTCGGCGTGATGTATCAGATGGGGGCCTTGTTCGGATCGATGAGCACGCTGGAGAACGTGCGCCTGCCGCTGGAGGAATTCACCGAGTTCGATGATGAAGCGATCGAGCTGATCGCCCGTACCAAGCTGTATCTGGTCGGTCTTTCGGCCGCCGCGCACCGGGCTCCGGCGGAGCTCAGCGGCGGTATGCAGAAGCGCGCGGCGATCGCGCGCGCGATGGCGCTGGATCCGGCGATCGTGTTTCTGGACGAGCCATCCGCCGGGCTGGACCCGATCACATCGGCCGAACTCGATCGGCTGATCGTGCGCCTGGCACGAACGCTGGGGATCACGTTCGTCGTGGTCACCCACGAGCTGCCCAGCATTTTCGCAATCGCCGACCGCGTGATCATGCTCGATCACAGGACGCGCGGGATCATCGCCACCGGCACTCCGGAGGAACTGCGCGACCACAACAGCGACCCCTGGGTGCATCGGTTCTTCAATCGCGAGCCGGAGGAAGTCACGTCATGAATCGACCGACCGATCGACCGAGCCGGCCCAAGCGACTCGACCCGCGCCTTTTCAGCGTGGGCGTGTTCGCGCTGGTCGCGTTAGCGTTGTGCCTGGGCGTCGTGCTGGTGCTGGGCGGTTCGCGCTGGTTCCATCGCTCCGCGATCCTCGAGACGTACTTCGACGAGAGCGTCCAGGGGCTCGATATCGGCTCCAAGGTCAAGTACCGGGGCGTCGTGCTCGGACAGGTCACGCACATCGGCTTCACGTACGAGCGGTACGAAAGCGAGAATCCGGCGGGCAATCCCAAGCGCTACGTCCTGGTCGAGGCGGCGGTACGTCCCGAGCGGGTCGGCATCCGCAAGACGTGGGATGACGCCAGCCGCGAGAAAGAGATCGCCAAAGGGCTTCGGATCCGCCTTGCGTCGCAAGGGCTGACCGGAACGAATTATCTGGAAATGGACTACGTCGATCCGTCGACCAACATCCCGTTGCCGATCGATTGGCAGCCGGAGCACTTCTACGTGCCGTCGGCGCGCAGCGCGGTGACGCAGATCGTCGACGCCGCCGAGCAGACCTTGAGCAAGGTTCAGCGACTGAACCTGGAGGAGACCGTCACCAACCTGAACCGGCTGCTCGCTTCGCTGGACCGTACCGTGGACGCGTTCGATCGGGCCGAGATTCCGACTCGCGCGGCCGCGGCGCTGCATCAGGTGGAAGCGATCCCCTTTGGCGACATCGGGCAGCAGGCGCGCTCGCTCTTGAGCGAGTTGCGCGAAACCAATCGTGTTCTGCAACAGACCGTCGGCAGCCCCGCCTGGGCCAGCGTCTCGAAGGACCTGCAGGCGGCGGCGGGCAAGGTGCGCAAACTGGCCGAGGATCCGGCCCTGCCCTCACTGCTCGCCAGGGCCGATCAAGTCACAAGGCGGGTCGATCGCCTGCTGGCAAGCCGCGACGCCGAGCTCGGCGCCACCGTCGACAATCTGCTGCAGATCAGCGAGAACCTGAAGCAGTTCACCGATGTGCTCAAGCGTGATCCATCGGCGGTCTTGTTTTCGCGGCCGGCGCCGCCACTGCAGAGGTAATTCGTGCGCCGGTCGCAACGTGCCGCTGTCGGCCCCAGGGCATGGGGATGGCTGATCGGTGCCGCCTGGTGGATCCTGGTGGCCGGTTGCGGTGCGGTCGCCGATTCGCCTGCGCGCCAGTCGTTTCTGATTCACCTGGATTCCGCGGCCGGACAGGATCGCGCTGAGGATCGCACTGCGCACAAGCCGCTCGGCGCCGTCTATTTCTCCCCGGTGACGGTGGCCGCGCCCTTTTCCGAACGCAACCTGGTCGTGAGGCGATCGGAGGTTGGCTATGCGGTGGACCCCTACGCGGAGTTCGCTGCCAGTCCGGTCTCGATGTGGACGGATGTGCTGCGCAGCTGGCTCGAACGGCAACAGCTCTTCGAGCGCGTCCTGCCGATCGACAGCAGCGCCGAGGCCGATCTGACGCTCGAGACCAACCTGCTGGAAGCGGTGGCCGATCGGCGCGAAGGCCGGCCCCCCAGTTCGCGCCTGGTCGTGCGCTTTCTGCTGGTTCAGAACCATGCGCCGTACCAGGTCCTGCTGGACCATACGTTCACGCATGAAGAAGCCGTCAAGGGCTCGGGGGCGGAAAGCGAGGTGGCCGCGCTGTCGCTGGCCGCGAAGGACGTGCTGCGCGACTTCGAGGTCGCTCTCTCGCAGGCGGCCAACTGAATGCACCTGATCGTTGAGCTGGCACAGCGTTACGGACTCGGCCTCGTCTTCGTCACGGTGCTGATCGAACAGATCGGCCTTCCGATCCCGTCGTATCCGATCCTGATCGTGACCGCAGCGCTGTCGACCCAGGGCAACTTTGGAGTGCCGCAGGTGATCGCATCGGCGGTGGTCGCCTGCCTGCTGGCGGACTTCGCCTGGTTCCGCGCCGGCGCCCGTTTTGGCGGGCGGGTGCTCGGACTGATGTGCCGGCTCTCGCTGTCCCCGGACAGCTGCGTGCGTCAGACCGAAAGCATCTATGAGCGATGGGGCGCGCCTTCGCTGCTGGTTGCCAAGTTCGTCCCGGGATTTGGCGCAGTGGCCACTGCGATGGCAGGCGTGGTCGGCGTCAGCCCGCTGGCTTTCGTGTTCTTCGACACGATAGGCGCGACGATATGGACCGGCCTGGCCGCCATGCTCGGCTGGATCTTCCGCAACGCGGTCGACGACATTCTGCAAGTGATCGAATCGGCAGGGCGCCTGGGCGTGGCAGCCATCATCGCCGCGCTCGGCATATACCTGCTCGTGAAGTTCGCACAGCGGCAGCGCCTGCTGCGGCAGCTGCGGATGGCGCGCGTATCGGTCGACGAACTGGACTCGATGCTCAAGACCGAACTGCCGCCTTTGTTGATCGATGTGCGCTCCGCGGTCAGTCGCGAAGGCGGGTTCATTCCGGGCTCGTTGTGGGTTGAGCCGCGCGCGCCCGACGAGGAGCTGCGCAGCCTGCCGTCGAGCGACGAGGTCGTGGTCTACTGCGCGTGCCCGAACGAGGCGTCGGCTGCGGTCGTCGCCAAGCGGCTGATGAAGGCGGGATTTCGAAGGGTGCGGCCGCTACAAGGCGGAATCGACGCCTGGATCGCCTCTGGCCTGCCGGTGCAGACCCCGGTCGCGCAATGATGTCGGGGCCGGCGGGCGCTCAACGCCGCATGGCGATGATCAAATCCCAGGCCGTCTGCGCGGTGGGATGGATCGTCGTTTCGTAGTAGTCCTTCAAGCCCGCGATTTCGAGCGCGACCTCGAACGGAAATCCCTGCCGGCCGCCGCGCCGATCGATCAACAGGTCCTCAAGGTAGGGCAGGCACCGCCGGTGATCGGACCAGATGCGCTGCAGCGCGTTGGCGATCCTGACGAACTGGGTCGGGAGCGCGGTGGGACGAACGTCGGGTGGCAGGGCCGCAAGCCACTTGATCGTGTCGCTGAGCAGAACTTCCTTGGGCTGAGGCCGCCGCCGTGCGACGACTTCCTCGAGCGATTCTTGAGCTAGCACAGCCATGTGAATCCCCCGCACATTTCCCTGAGCGCTGTACGGTTGAGTACCGGACCTAGGCGCTCGAGATGGGGTAGTGTAGGCAGGTGCGAGGTGACGCGGCAATCAGGCGAGGTCCTCCCAAATAGGGGGGACTTTGCCCAAGACAATAGCACATTCAAGTGAGTTCACGCGCATCAGGCGGCGCGCGAATCAGGTCCCTATGGGATCTTCAGCCCGACCAAGGCCGGCAGCCCGGGTGGGTATTTCGGACCAAGACCCTCGAGCGTCTCCAGCAGAATCTCCATCACCATCAGGTTGCGGTGGCTTTTGCTGTCGGACGGCACGATGTACCAGGGTGCATGGGCGGTGGCGGTCGCTCCCAGGGCGAGCTCATAGGCCTGCTGATAGTTGCTCCACAGCGCGCGTGCTTTCAAGTCCGACTCATCGATTTTCCAGCGGCGGTCCGGATCGTCGACGCGCTGCTGCAAGCGGCGCCTCTGCTCTTCCTTGCTGATGTGCAGGAAGCATTTGATCAAGGTGGTGCCGCTGTCGGCCAGCAGTTCCTCGAAGGCGCGGATGTGACCGTAACGCCGCACACGCTCGTTGTCGTCGATCAGTCCGGAGACATACTCGACGACAACGGCCTCGTAGTGCGACCGATTGAAGATCACGATCTCGCCCGTGACCGGCACGTCGCGATGGTGGCGCCACAGGAAGTCGCGCTGCGCTTCCTCCGCCGTCGGCACCTTGTACGAGACGGCGCGCACGCCCAGCGGATTGACTTCCCGCAATACGCCGTGGATGGTTCCGTCTTTGCCGGACGTGTCCATTCCTTGCAGGACCAGCAGCACCTTGTGCCGCCTGGCCGCGTAGAGACGGTCCTGCAGTTCGGCCAGCTTCCCGGACAGCTCAGCCAGCCGGGCTTTGTCCGCCTCCTTGTCGCCGACTGAGAACGGTCGCTGCGCCGGATCGATCGAGGACAGGCTGA
>DATBCI010000169.1:0-6515 GCA_036270555.1 Burkholderiaceae bacterium | reverse complement strand
AAGGCCGGGCCGCGCGTGTAGTCGATCCAACCCGGCGCCGCGGTATTGCCGGCGCGGCCCAGGCGAACCGAGATCTCGCCGGCCAGGGTTCGAAGTCCCGGGGCCGACAGTTGCGGATCGAAGCGGCGCACAACGCCGTCGTGATCGACCGGCAGCTGCGCCGTGACAAGGCCCTGTCGGCCAACCACCGCAACGAACGGAGCAAATGGCACGCGCAGGTGGCCGCTGGCGTCCGGCTCCAGCACAAAGACCACGGGCGTGCGATGGGCTGCGCGGCTCAAGCCGCGGATCAGCGCGGCGTCGGAACCAGGCGACAGGTGATCGAACGACCGGTCCGGCAGAACCAGGTCGAGGGCGATTGCGCGCGCGCCCGAGCTCGAGATCGCATCCAGCGCTTGCCCGAGCAAGCCATGGATCAACGCGATCGGCACGTCGGCCCGTTGCAGCGTCGACTCGTCGATGCCGACAATCACGATTTCGCTGCCGGCGCTGTCGGCCTGCTGGCCGCGCCATGCACGGATCATAAGTACCTGCGCATCGAACAGGCGATCGTCCAGTGAGTCGGTCCCGCTGCAGCCGGACAGCGCCGCCGCCGCGAGCACGGCCGCCATGCGCGCCCACTTGCGCGGCGCGCTGTGACTCGACCAGGGTGGCGCAGCTACCGTCAAGACGTACTCTCGCGTACAGGTAAGCGGAACGGGCTTAAGTTGAGCGCTGCAAGTGTGTGCGACCCAAGGTTGAGTGATTGTGAATTATCACGCCCGCCGTGCATGTGGTTGTCAGCAGCTTTGCGGACCGGATAATCCCAGCGTACCCACCGTAAGACCCAACGTGAACCCCCGGCGCCCAGCCACGGGAGGAATTTCGTGTCGACCGTCCAACAGAGCATTGCGGCCATCGAGGATCGCGTTGTGCGCGAGCTGGCAACACGCGGGCAGATCCGCAGTTTCCCGAAGAACACGGTGTTCATCAACGAAGGCGACCGGGGCGACTCGCTCTTCATCATCGTCAGCGGCCGCGTCAAGGTCTACGTGTCGGACACGCAGGGGCGCGAGATGATCCTCGACATCCACGGCCCGGGGCAGTATGTGGGAGAGATGGCGCTCGATGGCCGGCCGCGGTCGGCGTCGGTGATGACGCTGGAGGCGACCGCCTGCGCGATGGTGACGAAGGAAACCTTGAGGGCCGCCGTCGTCGCCGATCCGGATCTTGCGATGTCGCTGATCGAAGAGCTGATCGACCGCGCACGCGTCGCGACCGACACGATCAAGAACCTGGCGCTGATGGACGTCTACGGGCGCGTGGCGCGCCTGCTGCTGTCGCTGGCGCGCGAGCGGGACGGCAAGCTGGTGGTTCCCGAGCGGCTCACCCAGCAGGACATCGCGGACCGGGTCGGCGCCTCACGCGACATGATCAGCCGCATCTTCAAGGACCTGACCACCGGCGGCTACGTCACCGTCGTCGACCGCCAGATCACGTTGAACCGGCGGCCGCCACCGCGCTGGTGAAGCGCGCCCAGGATTGAGCCTGCACAAGCACGCATGAATCGCACACTCGCTTGCCTGTCGGCCGCTGCGGGCCTTACCGCCCATCCGGCTTACGCACAATTCGGCGCCGCCTGGCACCAGACACCCGCGATTACGGTGGTCAGTGCCAACCGCGACGATCCTCGCTTCGGTTTTGTCGACGAGGCCGTTTCCTACTGGAACAAGACCCTGGAGGAATTGGGATCGGGGTTTCGGCTGGGCGCAGTCACGCGTCTGGTCCAGCCGGTGCCAGAAGCGGCGGTGGTGTCACTGGGAAAGGCCGTACTCGCAAGGACTCGCGGTCCCGTGAGCGTTTCGTCCGTTTTTGATGGCTTTCCAGGCAATCTGGTCATCGTGCTCGCTGATTCGAACTTCATTTCATTTGCAGGGCCCTTCTTCGCCGGGTCGAAGCGAGTGGTCGGAATCAAAGGCATGGCATTTGCGCCACTGACCCTGCCCAATGTCGCGCGCAATGTCATTACGCACGAGGTTGGCCACGCGATCGGCCTCGGGCACAACAGCGATCCCACCACGCTGATGTGCGGTCGACCGGCGCCCTGCAGGCCGGAACTGTTTCGCGCGGATAAGCCGCGCATGTTCCCGCTGACAGATTCGGAAAGGCAGGAACTTCGCTCGATGTATCCGCCCGATTGGAGGGCGCAAATTCCGTAGGTTCGACCCGATTGGGGCTTTAGATGGCCGGCTCATCCCGAAACGCGCCAGCGAACCGCTCGCGCAACACGTTCTTTTGAACTTTTCCCATCGCGTTGCGCGGCAGTTCCGCGACGCACCAGATCCGCTTGGGAACCTTGAATCCGGCGATCTGTCCTTTTAGTTGATCGATGACCTGCGCCGCGTCGAGCGCGCGGGACCGATCCATCACCAGGAAAGCGCACACAGCCTCGCCGAAGTCCGGATGCGGCAGGCCGACCACGGCCGACTCGCGTACGCCGGGCAGCGCGTCGAGGTAGCCCTCCACCTCCTTCGGGTACACGTTGTAACCGCCCGTGATGATCAGGTCCTTGGCCCGGCCGATCAGCTTCAGGTAGTGGGCAGGGGCCCCCGGCGCGCCGAGGCACCCCAGATCACCGGTCCGGAAGTAGCCGTCCGACGTGAAATCGTCGCGCTGCCGGGACGGGTGCCTCCAATATCCGGAGAACACGCTCGGGCCGCGCACCTCGACCGCTCCCACTTCGCCGGCAGCGGCCGGCGTCCCGTCGGCCGTCGTAATCCGGACCTGTACTCCGGGCAATGGCGGGCCGACCGTGCCGGCGACCCGTTCGCGCACCGGATCGCCGAAATACGGATTGGACGCCAGCATCAGTGTCTCCGACATGCCGTAGCGCTCCAGCAGCGTATGGCCGGTGCGCTCGCGGAATGCTTCGAACGTCTCGGCCAGCAACGGCGCCGAACCCGAAACGAACAGCCGGATCGACGCGCACTCCCGGACGCCGAAGCCGGGCTCCTGCAGCAGCCGTGTGTAGAAGGTCGGCACCCCCATCATCACGGTCGACAGCGGCAGCGCGCGCAGCACCCGCTCGACGTCGAAGCGTGGAAGAAAGATCATGGTGGCGCCGGACAGCAACGCGCAATGACAGGCCACCAACAGGCCGTGCACGTGAAACAGCGGCAGCGCGTGCAGCAGCACATCGCCGGTGCCCTGCTCGCGGCGCTGCCGGAACCCCCAGTACTCGTCCAGCACCAGCGCGTTGCCGCAAAGATTGCCGTGGCTCAGCACCGCCCCCTTGCTGCGTCCGGTCGTGCCCGACGTGTACACGATCACGGCGGGTTGGTCCGCGCTGCACTGGACCGTGGCGAAGTCGCCGCTGGCACTTGCCGCGGCCTGCATCAGCGTGCCTTGGCCGTGCTCGTCCAGTGAAAAGCAAGCCGCGCCCGGTGCCAGCGCTTCGAACAGCGCGACCCGGTGCGGCGCACACACGGCAACCGCCGGCTGCGAATCATCCAGAAAATGGCGCAGCTCGGCTTCCTGGTAGGCGACGTTCAAGGGCACGTACACCAGGCCACTGCGCAGCGCGGCCAGGTACAGCATCAGCGCCTCGGGCGACTTTTCGACCTGCGCCACCAGCCGCGACCCGGGTGCGAGTCGCAGTCCGGTCAGCAGGGCGCAGATACGCCCGACGGTGGCATGCAAATCAGCCCACGAGATGTCGCGTTCGCCCGGCACCCGCAAACAGGCCGCCGTGCGGTCGGCAGGTATCCGCTGCTCGATCAGCCGGTACAGGTTGGCGTCGCTCATTGCAAACCCGGCCTGCAGGCTCAGCTTGGGGCCACGCGCGGCGGCGGATCGCGTGCGGCTCGCTTCAGGCACACCACCATCATCACGAGGCCGATCGCGATCATCGGCAGCGACAGCCATTGCCCCATCGACAGGTGCCACGCGAGGAAGCCCAGGAACTCGTCCGGTTCGCGTGCGAACTCCGCGATGAAGCGCAGCGTGCCATAGCCGATCAGGAACAGACTGGACGCCGTGCCGGCAGGACGGGGCCGGCGCGTGTACAGCCACAGGATCACGAACAGCAGCACGCCCTCCATCAGGAGCTGGTACAGCTGCGATGGATGGCGCGCAATGTCGTCGTGCTGTGGAAACACCATCGCCCACGGCCAGAACGACGGATCGGCGGGACGGCCCCACAGCTCGCCATTGATGAAGTTGCCCAGCCTGCCCGCCGCCAATGCCAGCGGTATCAGCGGCACCACGAAGTCGGCCACGGTCAGGAACGGCTTGCCGCGCGACCGCGCAAACAGCCACATCACGGCGATCACGCCGATAATGCCGCCGTGCGACGCCATGCCGCCATGCCACAGCATGAAGATCTCGAGGGGATGCTGCAGATACTCGCCCGGCTTGTACAGCAGCACGTAACCCAGGCGGCCGCCCAGGATCACGCCGAACACCCCCCAGAACAGCAGGTCGTCGACGTCCTGCACCGTCATGCCGCGCCAGCTCTGGCGGGCGCGCACACGGCCCAGGAAGGCGAACAGCATGAAGCCGACCAGGTACATCAGCCCGTACCAGCGCACGGCGAGCGGCCCGATGCGGAAGGCGACCGGGTCGAAATTCGGGTGAACGAGCATGGCGGGCGGCTGCCTCCTAGAATCCCGGATTGTAGGGTGGGGCGGGACGGTGGCGCGCGGCGCCGCTGGCGCTGCGCCCACGCGGCAAGCCGCCAGGCAACAGGAACCCCCATGCCACACAACGAACGCTCAAAGCACGTCACCCAGGGCGTGGCTCGCTCGGCCAATCGCGCCATGTACTACGCGATGGGATATCGCGAGCAGGACTTCGACCGCCCGATGATCGGAGTGGCCAACGCGCACTCGACGATCACGCCCTGCAACTCCGGCCTGCAGCGGCTGGCCGATGCGGCAGTCGCCGAGATCGTGCGCTGCGAGGCCAACTCGCAGGTCTTCGGCGTACCAACCGTGTCGGACGGGATCGGAATGGGCACCGAGGGCATGAAGTACTCGCTGGTGTCGCGCGAGGTGATCGCGGACTCGATCGAGACCTGCGTGAACGGCCAGTGGATGGACGGCGTGGTCGTGATCGGCGGTTGCGACAAGAACATGCCCGGCTCGCTGATGGCGATTGCGCGCTGCAACGTGCCCGCGATCTTCGTGTACGGCGGCACCGTGAAGCCGGGGCGCTACAAGGACAAGGATCTGACGATCGTGTCCGCGTTCGAGGCCGTCGGCGAATTCACCGCGGGCCGGCTCAGCCAGGAGGACTTCAAGCAGATCGAGCAGCGCTGCATTCCGGGCTCGGGCTCGTGCGGCGGAATGTACACGGCCAACACGATGAGCTCTTCGTTCGAGGCGCTTGGCATGAGCCTGCCCTATTCCTCGACCATGGCCAACCCGGACCAGGACAAGGTGGACAGCACGGTCGAATCGGCGCGCGTGCTGGTGGCGGCGGTGAAGCAAGGCCTGAGGCCGAGCGACATCATCACGCGCGAATCGATCGAAAACGCGGTGAGCCTGGTGATGGCGGTGGGCGGATCGACCAACGCGGTGCTGCACTACCTGGCCATTGCGCACGCCGCCCGCGTGCCGTGGACGATCGACGATTTCGAGCCGATCCGCCGGCGCGTGCCGGTGCTGTGCGACTTGAAGCCCTCGGGGCGCTATGTGGCGACCGACTTGCACCGCGCCGGTGGCATTCCGCAGGTGCTGAAGATCCTGCTCGCCAACGGATTGGTGCATGGCCGGTGCATGACGATCACGGGGCGCACGCTCGAGCAGGAGCTCGACAAAGTCCCGGCGCAGCCCCGCTCCGACCAGGACGTTATCCGGCCGTTCAGCAACCCTGTATACCGCGAGGGGCACCTGGCGATCCTGAAGGGCAATCTGTCGCCGGAGGGGTGCGTGGCCAAGGTGACGGGGCTGAAGAAGCGAACGATCACGGGGCCGGCGCGCGTGTTCGATTCGGAGGATGCCGCGATGGAAGCGATCCTCGGCGACCAGATTCGGGCGGGCGACGTGATCGTGATCCGCTATGAAGGACCGAAGGGCGGTCCCGGCATGCGCGAGATGCTGTCACCGACCTCGGCGCTGATCGGCAAGGGGCTGGGCGAAAGCGTCGGCTTGATCACCGATGGACGCTTCTCCGGCGGGACCTGGGGTATGGTGGTGGGTCACGTCGCACCCGAGGCCTACGTGGGCGGCTTGCTGGCGCTGGTGCACGAGGGGGACTCGATCACGATCGACGCCGACCGGCTGCTGTTGCAGCTGAACGTGCCCGAGGCCGAGCTGGCGCGCCGCCGCGCCAACTGGACCCGTCCGGCCCCACGCTATACGCGCGGCGTCCTTGCCAAATTCGCGCGGGTCGTGTCGACCGCCAGCATCGGGGCGATCACGGATCAGGAATACGGGGGCGAGTAGGCGACGGCACGCAGCCGGGGAGGCTTGAATATGAACGCCAGTTGGATCTTCAAACGCTCATCGGTGGCGGCACTGCTTGCCCTGTCATGC
>DATBCI010000168.1:0-12405 GCA_036270555.1 Burkholderiaceae bacterium | reverse complement strand
CGCTCGTCGCACACGCGTGCGATCAAGGTTTCGATCTCGAATTTCGAGTAAAGCCAGTAGCGCTCGAGCGCCGGTGCCTCGGCCTCTGGAAATGGCGTGGTGTCCATAGCTCGCGATGGGCGATTGCGATTGTCCTGCTCGCAGTACATCACGCCGCGCCCCACTGCTAAACCGCAAACTGGCACGTCATCGCGGATCAATTTGCGCAGGCTCCTAAGGTGCGGCTTGCGAGACTGGGTCGCGCTCACTCAACTTCAGAAAGGTCGGCAATTGCTTAAGGTTTGACAGGCTTTTCAGAAGCTCGCCGGTGCGCTGTGCACCCTAAAGTTTCATCAAATCGTTCCGAGTCGAATCCGAAATTTTTCCAAGGCCCGTCGTTCACCGACGGCCAGACTGAGTGACATCGCGAGTGAAATCGCAACTGACCGCGCGCGCAAAGCGCCACCGCCCGCCGCAGACCCGACCCAGGCCTGGAGAGGCGCAGTATCAGCTGGGGCTGTCGCACGCAAAGGCCGAGCGGTGGGACCACGCCATCGAAGCCTTCGAGCAAGCCGTTGCCAGACGTCCATCGGACAGCGTGTACTGGCTCAACCTGGCCCATGCGAGGATGCGGTGCGGCCAATACGACCAGGGCGCGGAAGAGGCGCGGCGCGGCGCATCGCTGGCGCCCGAATCGGAGCTTGCCCTCGCGATCGCGGCGGAGTGCCTGAATGCGGCGAACCGCCATGGCGAGACCCTCTCGCTGATCGCCGGGCGCGACCTCGATCGCATCAAGGACCATCACGTCCACTTCCAGCTTGGCCAGGCCTTCCAGCTCCAATCGCGCTTCAAGGAGGCGGTCGACCGTTACCTGGCGGCGCTTTCGCGCAAACCCGATCACATGGCGGCGCACGTGCAGCTGGGCAACTCGTTCCAGCGCCTGAAGATGCACGAGGAGGCGCGCGAGTGCTTCAAGACCGCGATCGCGGTCGGAGGCGACGCGGTTCAGCTCACCTCGGGAATGGCGTACGAGGACCTGCACGCCTGCCGTTGGGACCATCTGCAAGAGGACCTTCCGGAGCTGACGCGCCTGATGCAGGACGCCTCGGGCTACCCGCAACCGTTCCAGCTGCTCGCGCAGCCATCGACGCGGCAACAGCAGCTCGGGGCGGCGCGCCGATTTGGCCAGCACCTGTTCTCGCACCTGGTTCCGCTGCCGGCGCAAGAAGCGCGACCCCGTTGCGGCCGGGTTCGCCTCGGCTACTTTTCCAGCGACCTGCACGAACATGCCACCGCGTACCTGATCACGCAGGTGCTGGAACGCCACGACCGCGCCCGTTTCGAAGTCACGGCCTACTCGTACGGCGTCGAAGACGCGTCCGCGATGCGCCAGCGTATCCGAGGGGCGGTCGACCGCTTCGTCGATCTGCAAGAGGTGTCGGATCGCGCCGCCGCGGAGCGGATTCGCGCCGACGGCATCGACATCCTGCTGGATTTGAAGGGCTACACGCTGGGCGCCCGCAACGGCGTACTGGCGCTGCGCCCCAGCCCGATTCAGATCAACTACCTCGGATATCCCGGAACCTTGGGGGCGTCCTTCTACGACTACATCATCGGTGATCCGACCGTGACTCCGCTCGAACATGCAGCGGATTACGCGGAAAAGATCGCCCAGATGCCGGTGTGCTACCAGCCCAACGACCGGAGCCGCGCGATCGGCCCGCGCCCGACCCGATTCGAATGCAAGCTTCCGGAACAGGGCTTCGTCTTCTGCAGCTTCAACAGCCCGTACAAGATCACCGCCGAGATGTTCGACATCTGGTGCCGGCTGCTGCAGCAGGTCGAGGGCAGTGTTCTGTGGCTGTATCAGACCAACCCGCAGGCCCAGCGCAATCTGACACAGGAGGCGGTGCGTCGCGGCGTGGATGCTTCGCGCGTGGTCTGGGGCGAGCAACTGCCGCAGACCCGGCACCTGGGCCGATTGCAAGTGGCCGACCTGATGCTCGACACGCGGCCGGTGTGCGCGCACACAACCGCCAGCGATGCGTTGTGGGCCGGGGTCCCGGTGGTCACCTGCGCCGGCGAGACCTTCGTCTCCAGCGTGGCTGCCAGCGTGCTGAAAGCCGCCGACCTGCCCGAGCTGGTCGCCGGCAGCCTGGCGCAATACGAATCGATCGCGCTGGCACTGGCGCGCGATCCACACCGGCTGGCCGCCGTTAGGCAGCGCCTGGCGCAACGCCGCGACCACTGCGCGCTGTTCGACAGCGAGCGCTATGCACGGGATCTGGAGGCGCTGTACCAGCGGATGCTCGCGCGCCACCTGCAGGGACAGCCGCCGGACCATCTGGCGGCGCACCCACCGCCAGGCACCTGATGGACGCAACCAAGGGAGAACACCGATGGGCCGCCATGCACTGACCATTGGCATCACGACCTTCAATCGACGCCAGATACTGGAGCGGGTGGCGCGGTCCCTGGCGCAGGTCGACGGGCTGGAACACGCGCACCTCTGGGTTCTGGACGACTGCTCGGACGAATTCGATGCGCAGTTCCTGCAACGGCTGTTTCCAGGCGCGGAAGTCTTCAGAGCACCCAAACACTCGGGCGGCGCCGATCAGGCCATGGTCCGACTTTTCGAACAGTTCGTGGCGAACGGCTCCGGATACCTGCTGAACCTGGATGCCGACCTGCTGGCGTCCCGAGGCCTGGTGGACCGGTGCCTGCGGATCATCGGGTCGGTGGGAACCGCGACCCGGCCCGGGCTGTTCAGCGTCTTCAATACGAGCTCACACCCGGCGATCGGCAATGACGGCGAATTCCTTCTGAAGCGCAGCGTCGGAGCGGCCGGCACCTTGTGGGAGCAAGGCCTGCTCGCGCAGGTGCTTCGCAATGTGCCGCCGTCGCGCAAGTTCGATTGGGACTGGAGTACGTATCTGACGCGCCAGGCAATCCCGATCCGGGTCACGCGCCAGTCCTACGTCCAGCACATCGGGCGGGTCGGCCAGCACAGCCGCTCACTGGCCGGCATGGACCATGGTCAGGGTTTCGAAGGCTACGACGGGCATAACCTCGCCATGTTTCTGGATCACACGCACGAGGCCCTGGTCCAGCTGATGACTGAGCAGAACGCCCGCCAGGGCAAACTGGCGGAGGCGATCGTCGAGGTCAGCCAGGTGCTTCAAAGCCAGGCCAGGCTGATCAACGACCTGACGGGGGAACTCGGCGCGCTGGATAAGGTTCGCACGGATCCTGCGCCGGTCATCGCCGACCACAAGACCCGTCTCGACCGGCAGGCCGAAGCGATCGTCCAACTCAGCCAGGTGATCCAGAGCCAGGCGAAGGTGGTTCACGAACTGATCGCGGAATTCGGCACGCTGGAGCGCAGCAGCGCCCTGCTCTCCTAGTGGCCTGTCGCTCGATTCCGAAGCCGCGGTTGCGTGCGCAGTTGCGTGGGACAGCGCGCGCGGGCAACTAGGCCGCGACCCGCTCGCGCCCGACCGTCGACATCGCACAGCGCAGGAAGTATCGGGCGCGGGCGCGGGTCGTATGGTGCTGAAGCAGCCGCTCGACGCCTCGCTGCGCGATCGCCTCGACCACGTCGGGACGGTCGAGGTAGTAGCGAACCTTGTCGTCGAACTCCGCAAGGCTGCGGAAGGTTACGCAATCGATGCCGTCGCTGAAAGCCTCCGGGATCACGATGTCGGGCTCCCAGGTCATCAGCATCGCTCCTGCCGCCAGGATCTCCCAGTAGCGCGCGCAATCGTAGCCCGCGCCAGGCACATTCACGCCGATCCGGCTGCGCAGCAGGATCTCCCGATAGCGCGGCGTCGGCAGGGGGTTTCCGTTGACCCCGTTGTAGCTGCTCTCTCCCGTGCTGCCGGACACGATCGGAGCCGAATGACGCAGGCTGCCGATCCTCTGGTGGATCGAATGGCGCAGGGGGTTGGTGTTCATGTTCGCAAGGAACGACAGCGCGATGTCCTTGCCCGGCGCAGCCGAAGGGAAGTACCGGTCTTCCGCTGCGAACGGCAGTGCGAAGATCGGTGCGTCCGGCTCGAGCTGAACCACCCGGCTCAGTTCGCGCTTGAAGATGGCCTTGACTTCGACGTTCGGTGGCAGGGCAACGCTTTGCTGGTCGCTGCCGTCGACGTAGACCTTGCATTCGCTGCGCAGTTGCGCGAACAGGCCCACGTTGGCGCCCAGGTTGGAGCCGAGCACGACCAGATCGGCCGAAGGCGCCTCGGCGATCAGGGTGTCGGGTGCGACGCCGCCCCCGTAGTTGCTCGCTTCGCTGCACAGCAGCGTGTGCCCGAGGTTGCTCAAACCCTCGATCAGGGTGGCGCTGGTGAAGTCGTAAATGCGGGCATTGACGTAGATGATCTTCACGCACCCGGCTCCTCGAAAATCAGCTCGGACCGCCCCGTGCGCGACAGCGCGACGGATGGCAGATCAATCCGCGGTTCCGGCAGCGGGATGTCCCGCATGGCGCGCTGCTCCAGGTCGTCGGGGACGCCGCCGAAGTTCGATTGCATGGTCCGCGCGGTCATCTTCTCGGCGAGCGTGGTGGCCACCTTGGTCAGTGCGACCCGCATGAAACAGGCTGACTCCCTGGCGCACTCCTTCAGCTTTGCATCGAGGTACACGAACTGCCCGACCTGGAAGCGCCATTCGAACCAGCCCAGGTACCAGAACCAGTCCGAGTAATAAATCCAGGAGTTCTCGTTCATCGCCCGCACATGGGTCGGGTCCTGCCAGGCGGACGGCGCGCGCTCGTAGGGCACCTCGATCAGCATGTCGCCGCCCGGCGCGAGCAGCGTCAGGCAGTTCGTCATCAGCTGCACCAGGTCGGGAACGTGCTCCAGCACGTTGTTGGCATAGATGACGCGCACGCCGCCAGGCTGCAGTTCGATCGGACCGGCCGTCTCGCTGTCGATCCGCAATGGAAACGAGTGCGCGCGCGCGAGGTCGAGCACGATATCGGGCTGCGCCTTATCGAGGATGTCGATATTGAGCCAGCCTGGCTTGTAGTCCTTGCCCGATCCGAAATTCAGGTGGGTCGGCCGCCACGGAGCGCGATCGATCTGCTGGCAATGCACCTGGCGGAAGCCGACCGCGAATGCCAGCGCGTCGGCGTACTGACCGGCCACGTCATGGGTGCGGAAGTGGTCGAGCTTGCCGCGCGCCTCGGCGAAGAAATGAGCGGTGTCGAAGCGGGACGCGAAGAAGTCGCGCAAACCCTCAGGCTGAACCCAGAACACGCTGTCTTCGAACTGTGGCGGCGGCCTGGTGCCTTCAAGGCGCTCGCTGACAACCGGCGTGCCGAGCGACAGGCACTGGAAGACCCGGGCCTGCTCGAACCGGGCCGAGTCGTAGAAATGGCAGTTGAAGACGGCGCGCGCCTGCCGGATCAGGTCGTCGCGCTCGGGTCCGTACAGTCCCAGCGCGACCACCGGCTTGTGACCCGATGCCTCGATATCCGACAGCAGTCGGGTGCGGCGGTCGTTCAAGCTGCCGAAGAACAGCAGTCCGATCGGGCGCTGGTGAAGCTCGGAAGCGCCGGCGCCGCCCAGGTAGGGCGCGTGCGCGAACGACACCAGCGGTACGTCGCCCGCGTGCGACGTATAGGCCGGGACGTTGCCGCCATCGTAATCGACCACCGCCGACCTGCTCAGAAGCTTCAGGTACTCCGGCGCAACCGGATTGCCGCCGGAGCCGAGTTGTTCCAGGTTGACGAAGATGCAGGTGTGGCGCTTCTTCAGCTCGGCGTCGAAGCCCAGGTGCGCCCCGAACACGAAGTTGACGGCTCCATGGCGCAACCGGTTCTTCGCCAGAGTGACTTGCGCGCCCAGTCTGCGGAATTGATGGCGGAAGAATCGCGCCTGGTCCAGGAATCCGAGGGAGTGCAGATATCCGACCGGCTGCACGATGCACAGGTGCACGGGCGGCAGGCGCATGACGGGCTCGAAGGCTGACATCGGGGCAGTCTAGGTGGCGGGACCTCCAGCTATCCGCCGGAAAGACCGGTGCCAGCGCACGAATCCCAAGCTTGGGGTGCAAGAAGTTTGGCGAGAATGCGACCGGTGAAAATCCTGTTGATCCGCCTGATGGGGCTGGGCGATGTGGCCTCCATCCTGATTCCGGCTGTGCCCCTCGTGGCGCGCCAGTATCCAGGGGCACGCATCCATGTTCTCACGCATGGCGCCGGCGGCGAGCTGATGAGCCTGGTGCCCGGTGTCGAGCAGGTGCACGTGATCGCCCCGCACCAGTGGCCCGCCGATATCGGCCCGGCCGTTCAGAGCTTCCTGAATATTGCCGAACAGCTCGCTGCGCAAGGGTTTGAGCGGGTCATCAATCTCGACACCTGGTTCATGCCCTGCTTTCTGGCAACCGTGCTGCAGGAGTTGGGGCTCGAAGTGCACGGGAACATGATCGGCCTGTCCACCGGCGAGCTTTTTCGACGTTGGGGAACGCGAGAGCTTTTGCAGGAGTTCTTCCGGCAGCCCGCTCACTACCTGCGGAGCACGTTCGCGAACATGGGCGACTGGACGATCCCCTGGTGGGACAAGTACCCCGACGCGGGCGCCTATCCGGACTTTTATCTGCGCCACTGCTGCGGCTTTGCCGGCGAGCTGCACAGGTCGCTGCCGGTCGAACCGGATCGTGAATTCCGCGCCAACGCAGCGGGGCGGAAGGTCATCGCCCTTTCGATGTCGGGCAGCAGCGCGTCGAAACAGTATCGAGACGCCCCCGCGTTGCAGCAAGCGCTGGAGCAAGCCGGTCACTTCGTGTGGAGCGGGTTTGACGGCAGTGTTGCCATGCGGAGCACCCTGGCAAAGCTTGCGGCCACCGACCTCCTGGTGTCGGTGGCCACATCCACTCAGTGGCTGGCGCGCCTGGTGCGTTGCCCGACCCTGGTGCTTCCCGGTGCGCTGCCGCCGTCGGTGCTGGGAGCGGAGGCCACGGTCGACCGCGTCAGCACCTGCCAGTATTGCTACCAGAGCCACTGCCCGCAAAAGATCGACTTCGCCTGCATGGACGTGCCGGTGGAGGATGTGATGAACAAGGTCGAGGCGCAACTGGCCAAATCGAAGCACGGCGCGCGACCCGCATCGGCCGGCCTGGCTGTCGAGTAACGGTCGAACCTGGAGACGCGCGTGGGCACTTCGCTTCCCTTCTTCTCGGTGGTACTGCCCACCCATCAACGCCCGCTCCTGTTCGAGCGGGCGCTGCGGTCGCTGCGCCAGCAGTCATTCCAGGACTTCGAAACCCTCGTGGTCGCCGACGTCTGGGACAAGGACACTGCGATCGTCGCCGCCGAACAGCTCGGCCCGAACGACGTATTCCTGAAGCGAGCCGGCGCTCCTGGGCCGTCGGCCAGCCGCAACATCGGACTGGAGCTTGCGCGCGGCGAGTGGGTGGTGTTCCTCGATGATGACGACACCTTCGCCCCCCATCACCTGCAGACGCTGCACGGGCAGGCCCAGCGCGCCGAGTCGGTTGCGCTGTTTTCCGATTGCACCGTCGTCACGGAAGACCGCACCCAGGCGGGCGTTCCATCCCTGTCGCGCGACCCACTGGGGCTCATTTCCAACGATGTGAATGCGGTATGGATCAAGAATTTCATTCCTGCCCATGCGCTGGCCTACCGGCGCTCGGCGATCGCCGCCTGCCTGTTCGACGCCCACCTGGCCTCGCTGGAGGATTGGGATTTTCTTCTCGCCGTCTGTAGCCGGGGCATGCCGAAGCCGTACGCGGGCGGCGGCGCCGTCGTGCACAAGGACTATGCCAATCCCGGCATCAGCCGCGGAGGCCAGGACAATGCGAACAACAGCATCGTGGTGCTCGACTATCTGCATATCTACCGCCGCTGGCCGGCTCCGACGCCGGCGCTGAAGGCGCAACGCCAGGCCCTGATCAAGAGCGTTGGCCTTGATCTGCCGATCGGATGGTTCTAACCGGACGGACCAACATGCTTTCCGAAAGAACCGACTTCGAGCCACTGGTGCTGAAAGCCTGGCACCGCGAGCTGGACCTGACCCGCCTCTTCAGCGACGCAGGACGGCTGGAAGCCGATGGACATCGAGCCCTTGCGGCGGTGCTCTATCAGACCTGGCTGTCGCGCAATGAAACACCACTCAATCACTTTGCGCACTTCAACCTGGGCACTGTGCTCTCCAACGCCGGGGAGCTGGAAGGGGCCCGGCGCGCCTATCAGCGGGCCATTGAGCTGGTTCCTTCGTTCGTGCAGCCGCATTTCAACCTCGGGACGGTTTACGAAAAGCTGAACAGGCCGGAGGCTGCGATAGCCGAATGGCGGTGGGTCGTCGAGCATGCCTCGGTCGAGAACACCGACGAACGAGCCATCCGTTTGATGGCGCTCAACAACCTGGGCCGCCTGCACGAGCAGCTTCGACAGTACCCGGACGCTCTGGCCGACCTTGCCGGCAGCCTCGAAATGGATCCGACCCAGGTCGACGTGCTGCATCACTGGGTCTTCCTGAGGGCCAAGCTGTGCGAATGGCCGGTCTACGCGCCGGTTGCCAACGTTGACCCGCAGCTGATGCGCCGGTCGACCTCGGCGCTGGCGATGATCGCCATCAGCGACGATCCGGCCGAGCAGCTCGCCGCCGCCGAGCACTACGTGAGCACCAAGCTTCGAGTGGACGTGCCGCGCCTGACGGGCGCGCGCTCCTACGGGCATCGCAAGCTGCGGATCGGGTATCTGTCGTCCGATCTGTGCCTTCATCCGGTCGGCCTGCTGACCGCAGAACTGTTCGAACTGCACGACCGCGATCGCTTCGAAGTGTATGGATATTGCTGGACGCGGGAAGACGGTTCCGGTTTGCGCCGGCGCATCGTCGGCGCGATGGATCATTTGGTTCGAATCGACGCCTTGACCGACGACGCGGCCGCCCGGCGCATCAGGGACGACGAAATCGACATCCTGGTCGATCTTCACGGCCAGACGCTGGGCGCCCGCGCCAATATCCTCGCTTACCGTCCCGCGCCGATTCAGATCACCTACCTGGGGCTGCCGGCAACGACCGGGCTTCCCTTCATCGACTACGTGATCGCCGATCGGTTCCTGATCCCCGAGGAGACGGCGCGCTATTGCACGGAGAAGCCGCTGTACATGCCGGACGTCTATCAGGTCAGCGATCGCAAGCGGGCGTGCGCCGAGGTCCCGACCCGGCGCGACTGCGGGTTGCCGGACGATCGCTTCGTGTTCTGTTCGTTCAACAACAATTTCAAGTACACGCCCGAGGTGTTCGCGACCTGGATGAACATCCTGCGCAGGGTGCCTGCCAGCGTTCTGTGGCTGCTGGCGGACAACCCGTGGGCGCAGGCCAACCTGCGCAAGGAGGCGTCGAAGGTGGGCATTTCCGAGGACCGCATCGTGTTCGCCTCGCGCGTGGCACCGGAAGCCTATCTGGCCCGATTTGGCGTGCCGGACCTTTTTCTGGATACGTTCCCGTTCAACGCAGGCACAACCGCCAACGATGCGCTCTGGATGGGGCTACCCGTGCTCACCTGCACGGGGCGTACCTTCGCATCGCGGATGGCCGGCGCCTTGCTGACGGCGGCCGGACTTGGTGAACTGATTGCGACCTCGCTGTCCGACTACGAAGAAATGGCGGTTGAACTGGCGGCCGACCCCGGCCGGTGCGGGCGGATCCGGGACCGCTTGAAAGAAGTCCGACGAAGCGGCGTGCTGTTCGACACGGCACGCTTTGTCAGGAACCTCGAGGATCACTTCCAGCGACTGGTGGCCGAGCTGAGTCCGCCCTCGCCTGGCTGACAGCGCCCGAGCGGCGGTGCCTGGTTCGACTTTAAGGTGACTTGCGCGCGGGCGCGCGCCTCTTGGTCTGCCGAGTCGACCGTTCGCAATGCTCGCGACGCTGTTAAAGCGGCGCGCCTTGACCGCAGAGCGCTGGAAAACCGGGCTCCGGCATCGGGATGCCGGAGCCCTTGGTCTTACAGGTTCGTGAGTGCCGCGACCTGATCGGTCGTCAAAGCTCCCATCTGCGCCGAGGTCATGGCCGAGATCTGCTGATAGGCCAGGGCTCCGAGCTGCGGGAACGTGAAGCTGCCGACCTGGCTCGTCGTCAACGCGATAATCTGAGCCGTCTTCAGCGCGACGATGTCGGAGGTCGTGATCGCGTCGATCTGATCGGTCGTCAGCGCCTGGATCTGGGCGGTGCTCAAGCCAGCGACGTCGCTCGCGCTGAGCGCGGCGATCTGGCTGGTGCTCAAGCCCGCTTGCACCTGAGCGGTGCCCAGGCTGCCGATCTGAGTGACCGACAACGCGCCCAGCTGCGTAGTCGACAGGCTCTGCAGCTGATCGGTGGTCAGTGCGGCGATCTGGCTGGTCTTCAACGCCGCCATGTCCGCGGTCGACAGGCGCTGCACCTGGTCAGTCGTCAGCGCCTGGATCTGGGCGCTGTTCAGACCGGAAACCTGGGTTGCGCTCAGCGCTGCGATCTGCGCCGTGCTCAAGCCTGCCTGCACCTGCGTCGTGGTCAGCGCCGAGATCTGGGTGGCATTCAAGGCTGCCACGTCGGCGGTCGTCAGGCTCTGTACCTGGTCGGTGGTCAGCGCCTGTACCTGGGCGCTGGTGAGCCCGCCCACCTGGGTCGCGTTCAGCGCGGCGATCTGCGTCGTGCTCAGGCCCGCCTGCACCTGCGTCGTCGTCAGGCTGCCGACCTGTGTCGCTGACAACTTCGCCACCTGCGCCGCCGACAGGCTCTGCACCTGATCGGTTGTCAGCGCGCTGATCTGGGTGGCCTTCAGCGCGGCCACGTCGGCCGTCGTCAGGCTCTGCACCTGGTCGGTCGTCAGCGACAGGATCTGGGCGTTGCTCAGACCCGACACCTGAGTGGCGCTCAGCGCGGCGATCTGGGTCGTGCTCAGGCCTGCTTGCACTTGCGCCGTCGTCAGCGCCGAGATCTGGGTGGCATTCAAGGCTGCCACGTCGGCGGTCGTCAGGCTCTGCACCTGGTCAGTCGTCAGTGCCCGGACCTGGGCGCTGGTCAGTCCACTCACCTGGGTCGCGTTCAGCGCGGCGATCTGGGTCGTGCTCAAGCCTGCCTGTACTTGCGCGGTCGTCAGGCTGCCGACCTGCGCGGCCGACAGCTTCGCCACCTGCGCGGTTGACAGGCTCTGCACCTGATCGGTTGTCAGCGCGCTGATCTGGGTGGCCTTCAGCGCAGCCACGTCGGCGGTCGTCAGGCTCTGCACCTGGTCGGTGGTCAGCGACTGGATCTGGGCCGTGCTCAGGCTGGACACCTGCGCGGCGCTCAGCGCGGCGATCTGGGTTGTGCTCAGGCCTGCCTGCACTTGCGCCGTGGTCAGCGCCGAGATCTGGGCGGCGGTCAGCGCCGCGACGTCGGCGGTCGACAGGCTCTGCACCTGGTCAGTCGTCAGTGCCCGGACCTGCGCGCTGGTGAGCCCCGCAGCCTGGGTCGCGTTCAATGCGGCGATCTGCGTCGTGCTCAGGCCTGCCTGCACCTGTGCGGTCGTCAGGCTGCCGACCTGCGCGGCTGACAGATGCGACAACTGCGACGTCGACAGGCTCTGTACCTGATCGGTGGCCAGCGCGCTGACCTGGGTGGCCTTCAGCGCGGCCACGTCGGCCGTCGTCAGGCTCTGCACCTGATCGGTCGTCAGCGACTGGATCTGGGCGTTGCTCAGGCCGGACACCTGCGTGGCGCTCAGCGCGCCGATCTGCGTGGTGCTCAGGCCTGCCTGCACCTGCGTGGTTGTCAACGCGGCAATCTGCGTGTACTTGAGGATCGCCAGATCGGCCGTCGTCAGGCTCTGGACCTGGTCGGTGGTCAGCGACTGGATCTGCGCGCTGGTCAAGCCCGCGGCTTCGCTTGCGCTCAGCGCGCCGATCTGGGTCGTGCTCAGGCCCGCTTGCACCTGGGTGGTCGTGAGGCTGCCGACCTGCGTGGCCGACAGGCCGGCGACCTGCGCCGTTGACAGACTCCGCAGCTGATCGGTTGTCAGCGCGGTGATCTGAGTCGCCTTCAGCGCGGCCACATCGGCCGTTGTCAGGTTCTGCACCTGGTCGGTCGTCAGCGCTTGGATCTGGGCGCTGGTGAACCCGCCCACCTGGGTCGCGTTCAGCGCGGCGATCTGCGTCGTGCTCAGGCCCGCCTGCACCTGCGCCGTCGTCAGGCTGCCGACCTGCGTGGCCGACAGGTGCGACAACTGCGACGTCGACAGGCTCTGCACCTGATCGGTCGTCAGCGCACTGATCTGGGTGGCCTTCAGCGCGGCCACGTCGGCCGTCGTCAGGCTCTGCACCTGGTCGGTCGTCAGCGACTGGATCTGCGCGCTGGTCAAGCCCGCGGCTTCGCTTGCGCTCAGCGCGCCGATCTGGGTCGTGCTCAGGCCCGCTTGCACCTGGGTGGTCGTGAGGCT
>DATBCI010000167.1:0-11596 GCA_036270555.1 Burkholderiaceae bacterium | reverse complement strand
CCGCGCGCCGAGCAGGCGCCGGGACACGCGCCCAGCGCGGTGATCCACCCGGGCGCCCAGGTCGATTCCTCCAGTTCGATTGGACCGCTGGCGGTGATCGATGAGGGCGCCTGGGTCGGACCGGGCGTGCAGATCGGCGCGGGATGCTATGTGGGGCAGCAAGTGCGTATCGACGAAGGATCGCGGCTGCACCCCGGCGTGCGCGTCTACCACGGGTGCCGGATTGGGGCACGCTGCCTGCTGCATTCGGGTTGCGTCATCGGCGCGGACGGCTTCGGCTTCGCGCCCTTCAAGGGCCGGTGGGTCAAGATTCCACAGACCGGCGCCGTCATGATCGGCGACGACGTCGAAATCGGCGCGGGCACCACGATCGACCGGGGCGCGATGGGCGACACGGTTGTCGAGGAAGGCGTCAAAATCGACAACCAGGTGCAGATCGGTCACAACTGCCGGATCGGAGCGCATGCGGCCATCGCGGGCTGCGTGGGAATCGCAGGCAGCACCACCATCGGCCGTCGTTGCCAGCTCGGGGGTGCTTCGATGATTCAGGGGCATATCACGATCGCCGATGACTGCGTGATCGCGGGCGCCACGGCGATCACACGCGACATCCGGCAGCCGGGTTTCTACACAGGGATCTACCCGTTCATGCCGAATCGGGATTGGGAACGCAGCGCGGCCGTGGTCAGGCATCTGGATGAACTGCGCGAACGGATTCGGCAGCTGGAGGCGAGGGTTCGCGCGCAACAGACGGAATCGGATCGATGATGGACATTCAGGAAATTCTGCGCACCCTGCCGCACCGCTACCCGATCATCCTGGTCGATCGGGTGGTGCAAGTCGAGCCGGGGCGCCGCATCGTTGCGCTGAAGAATGTATCGATCAACGAACCCGTGTTCGCAGGTCATTTCCCGGGCTACCCGGTGATGCCGGGCGTGCTGATTCTTGAATCCCTGGCGCAGGCAGCAGCGATCCTGTCGATCGTCACGATGGGACCTGAAAAGTCCAAGGATCAGGTCTACTACTTCGTCGGCATCGACAAGGCGCGCTTCAAGCGCCCCGTGGAGCCGGGCGATCAGCTTCAGCTGGAGGTCGACTGCGTGCGCGAGCTGCGCGGCATCTACTTCTTCAAGACGAAGGCGACGGTTCAAGGCCAGGTCGTGTGCGAGGCCGAGTTGATGTGCGCCTATCGCACGCCGTCCAAGGCAGCAGTGGCGCCGCCTTCCGATTCGGACACTCAATGACGCGTATCCATTCCAGCGCCATCGTCGACCCCAAGGCCCAGCTGGCCGATGACGTTCAAGTCGGCCCCTACAGCGTGATCGGGCCGGGCGTGGCGATCGAGTCCGGCACCTCGATCGATTCGCATGTGGTCCTCACGGGGCACACGCGGATCGGCCGCAACAACCGGATCTACTCGTTCTGCACCCTGGGCGAGGTCCCGCAGGACAAGAAATACGCCGGCGAGCCGACCGAGCTGGTGATCGGCGAAGGCAACACGATCCGCGAGTTCTGCTCGTTCAACGTCGGAACCGCGCAAGGTGGAGGTGTGACCCGCATCGGGTCGGACAACTGGATCATGTCCTACGCCCACGTTGCCCACGACTGCACGATCGGCGATCACACCGTGATGGCAAACCTGACCCAACTGGCGGGCCATGTCTCGCTGGGCGACTGGGCGGTGCTGGGCGGGATGGTCGGTGTCCACCAGTTTGTCCGCATCGGCGCCCACGCGATGTGCGGAGGCGGCTCGACGCTGGTCCAGGACGTTCCGCCGTTCGTGTTGTGTCGCGGCAGTCCCGCCCAGCCCTACGGCATCAACGTGGAGGGTCTGCAGCGACGCGGCTTCGAGGAAGCGACGATCGCTGCGCTCAAACGCGCCTACCGCACGATCTTCCGGGACGGCCTGACGCTGGCCCAGGCGCGCGAGACGCTGCAATCCGGCGCCGATGCCAGCCCGGCCGTCGCCGAAGCGCTCGCAGAGCTGATGGATTTCCTCGGTACCCCGGGGCGAGGCATCATTCGATAGCGTCCGAGTCCTTGACCGCGCAATCCTTGCTCGTGATGGTCGCCGGCGAGGCTTCAGGCGATCTGCTGGCTGCCCCGGCCATCCGCGCGATCCGCGCCAACGATCCAAACTGGCGCGTCGGCGGCGTCGCGGGCGACCGCATGATCGAAGCCGGGTGCGAACCCTGGCACCACGTGCGGGAGCTGTCGGTGCGCGGCTATGCGGAAGTGCTGCGAGAGTTGCCGCGCTTGCTGTGGCTGCGTCGATCGCTCACGCGGCGGATACTTCGCAGCGGCTGCCGAGTACTGGTGGGCGTGGACTCTCCGGACTTCAACCTCGGCCTGGAGACGGCCGTTCGTGCGGCGGGTATACCGACCGTTCATTACGTCAGTCCTTCGATCTGGGCGTGGCGCGCGGAACGCATCGAGCGCATCCGGCGCGCTGCCAGCCACGTCCTGCTGGTTTTTCCGTTCGAACAGCGCTTGTACGCCCGCGCCGGCATCGCAGCCACCTACGTGGGCCATCCGCTGGCACAGCAGATCGCGCTGCGCCCTGACCGGGATGCAGCCCGTTCACGTCTTGGGATCGCGGGTCGCGAGACCGTGATTGCGCTTCTGCCTGGCAGCCGCATGGCCGAGATCGATTTCATCGCCCCGGTTTTCTTCGCCGCGGCCGACCGGGTTGCCGCCGACCTCGGTGCGGTCCGCTTCGTGGTTCCGGTGGCCGATTCGTCGCTGCGGGCGCGCATCGAGGCGCTGATGGCCCCTCATCCTCGCGTGGCACCCGTCACATCGCTGATCGAAGGCCGATCGCACGACTGTCTGGAAGCGTCCGATGCGGTGCTGGTGACCAGCGGAACGGCGACGCTGGAGGCGGCCCTGTTCAAGCGCCCGATGGTGATCGCCTACCGGATGCCGCGCCTGTCGGCGTGGATCATGAGGAAGATCGGTGGTTATATGCCATGGATCGGGTTGCCGAACATCCTGGCCGGTGAGGAAGTGGTGCCGGAACTGTGGCAGGACGCAGCCACCGGCGAGGCGCTGGCGGCAGCGCTGATCAGGCAATTGGAAGACCAGGCTGGCCAGGGCAGACTGGCGGAGCGTTTCGAAGCGATCCACGAGAGCTTGCGCCGCGACACCCCGTCGCTGGTTGCCGGCGTCGTGCTCGACCTCGCAGCAAAACGTCGATAGGTGATTTTTGATGCAAAAGCTGAGCGGCCGTGGCCGGCTCCGCATCCTCATCGCCGGGGTTGACGAGGCGGGCCGTGGACCGCTGGCCGGACCCGTGGTGGCCGCCGCCGTCGTTTTGGATCCGCGCCGGCCGGTCGAGGGCTTGCGCGATTCCAAGCAACTGACCGCGCCCCGACGCGCCGAGCTGGCCGAGCTGATCCGCGCCAACGCTCTGGCGTTTGCGGTGGCCAAAGCGACGGTGGCCGAAATCGATCGGCTCAACATTCTGCAAGCCAGCCTGCTGGCGATGCGCCGCGCGATCGCTGCGCTGCAGCCCGCGGCCGAACTGGTGCTGGTCGACGGCCGGCAGCTGCCGGGCATCGACATTGCCGCGCGCGCCATCGTCGGCGGCGATGCGACCGAGCCGTGCATCTCGGCCGCCTCGATCCTGGCCAAGACGCACCGCGATGCGCTGATGGTGGCGCTGCACGAGCGGCATCCCGGGTACGGCTTCGATCGGCATTTCGGCTACCCGACCCCGCAGCATCTGGCCACGCTGTCGCAGCTGGGGCCATGCCCCGCTCATCGTCGTTCCTTTGCCCCGGTGCGCGCATGGCTGCAAACGCTTGAGCTCGGGTTCGATTGACGTGAAGGTTCTGACGTCCGATGCCAACCCGCTGTTCCGTCGCTGGCTGCGCCTGGCGACCACGCCACGCGCCGTTCGTGAATTCGGCCAGACGTTGGCCGAAGGACTTCACCTGGCGCAGGCCATCGGGCAATCGCAATGGTCGGTGACAGCCGCGCTGGTGCGGCGCGGCACGGACAATGAGGCGATCGGGCGGGCGCTCGACTGGCTGCCGCCGCAGACTCCCCGCTTCGAGCTTGCCGCCTCGCTGTATGACCGCATTTCACCCGTCGAGCATGGCGTCGGCCTGATGCTCGTGATTCCGATCGGACAGGCGCCGCTGCCCGTGGCTTCGCGCGAAGACCTGATCTACCTGGACGCGATCCAGGATCCCGTCAATGTCGGCGCCGTGCTTCGCACCGCCGCCGCTGCCGGGGTCGCACACGTCCTGTGTGGGCCGTCGACGGCTGCCGCCTGGTCACCCAGGGCCTTGCGAGCCGCCATGGGTGCGCATTTTCGAATCAGAATTTCCGAGGGCGCCGGCGCCGATGCGCTGGACACGGCGCTGGACGGATCGTGGATCGGAGCAGTCGTGCAGGATGCGCCGGCGCTGTGGGGCTGCGACCTGCCGCAGCGCGCGGTCGGATGGGCGTTCGGTTCGGAGGGCGCCGGGCTGTCGACGGCCGTGGCGTCGCGCTGCGCGCTGCGCGTGCGCATCCCGATGGTGGGCGACATGGAGTCGTTGAATGTTGGGGCGGCGGCGGCGGTGTGCCTGTTCGAGCGCCGGCGCCGCGCTTTTGCGGCCTCCGAGGCGCAGCGCTAAACTGGCCCGCGTTGGAGCAAGCAACACCATGCGCCTGGCAAGCCTGCTGATCGCGACGCTACTTTCCGCGTGCGCCCACTTTGACTCGAATCGCACCGATTCGGCAGCACGGCCGGTGAGTGCGGACGGGCCGCCGGCGCGCTACCTGACGTGCGGACTACCCAGCTCCGACAACAAATTGCGCTGTGCCCGACAGGCCGCAGCTGCATGTCCGGACGGCTTCACGATCAGCGGTCCCTATCCCGATCTGCCGCACCTCGTGTACGCGTGCAATTGAGTTAACGAGCCGCAGCCAATGATAAGGGGCGCCGCCGACCCGGTCAGGAGTGGTTGCGTCGGTCGGGCAGCCACCCTTGCAGGATCGTGGCGGCGATCTCCTCGATCGACTTGCTGGTCGATGAGAGCCACCGGATACCTTCACGGCGCATCAGGCGCTCGGCCTGGGTGACTTCGTACAGACAGTTCTCGAGCGAGGCGTAGCGGCTGTTGGGGCGGCGCTCGCGTCGCACTTCGGCCAGGCGCTCAGGCGCAATGGTCAGACCGAACAGCCGCTCGCGATGCAGCGGTAGCCCGCTGGGCAGCTCGCCGCGCTCGAAATCCTCCGGAATCAGCGGATAGTTGGCTGCCTTCACGCCGTAATGCATGGCCAGGTACAGGCTGGTCGGGGTCTTGCCGCTGCGTGACACTCCAACCAGGATCACATCGGCCTGCTGCAAGCTGGCCACCAGCTGTCCGTCATCGTGCGCCAGCGCGAAGTTGATAGCTTCGATCCGATTCTTGTACTTTTCCGAGTCCGACATGGCATGAAACCGACCGACCGTATGGGTCGACTTCATGCCCAGTTCCTGCTCGAGCGGCACCACGAACGTGCCGAAGGCGTCCAGGATCAGCGCCTCGGCCGCTCGCAGGGCGTCGTTGGTCTCGGAGTCGACCAGCGTTGAGAACACGATGGGCCGGTGTCCCGAGCCGCTGGCCACCTCATTGATACGTGCCACCGCCTCGCGCGCCTTGTCAGGGTTGTCGACAAATGAGATCCGATGCACCCGCAACCGCACCCGATCGAACTGGGCCAGAACGCTCTGTCCAAGTGTCTCGGCCGTGATGCCGGTGCCATCGGAAACGAAGAACACGTCGCGTTCGGCCAACGCTGCTGGATCGGCCTGATCGCTCATCGTCGGGCTCATTGTGTGCAATTCACAGGGCGGTTTCAGGGACCACGTAAAATCGCCAGATTCTGGCACACGGACGATCGACGCCTTGGATCGTTTTCGTCCAGAGGCGCGCGGGGCGCTGATCGCGCCGGTCATTTCATTCAACAGTCGGTTGCGGCCGCGCGGTGAACGCCGGCCACCGTCGCACCCTGGTATTCGTCGAGAGGAGATTATGGACGTCGGGCCTTACGTGATCCCGTTCAGCCGACTGCGCAACAGCGATGTGCCGCGGGTCGGTGGAAAGAACGCTTCCCTGGGCGAGATGCTCAGCCAGCTCAGCGCAAGCGGGGTCCGCGTACCCGACGGATTCGCAACCACGGCCGACGCGTTTCGCGAGTTCCTGCACGGCAATGGCCTGACCGAGCGCATTGCGAGCCGCTTGCAGCAGCTGGATGTCGAGGATGTGGCCGCGTTGGAAGCGGCCGGCCGCCAGATCCGCGGGTGGATCGAGGAGGGCGCATTGCCGGCTCGATTGGAGTCACAAATAACTGCTCAATATCATTCACTTATAGGCGATAGTTCAAGTCAAATCTCGGTTGCTGTGCGCTCCAGCGCGACGGCCGAGGATCTGCCCGAGGCCTCGTTCGCGGGTCAACAGGAGACGTTCCTGAACGTGGTGGGCATCGATGCCGTGATCAGCAGTGTGCGCAAGGTGTTCGCGTCGCTGTACAACGATCGCGCGATCGCTTACCGGGTTCACCACGGCTATGCGCACGCCGAGGTGGCGCTGTCAGCGGGCGTGCAGAAGATGGTTCGCAGCGACCTGGGCGCCGCGGGCGTGATGTTTACGATCGATACCGAGTCTGGCTTCGACGACGTGGTTTTCATTACCTCCAACTTCGGGCTGGGAGAGACCGTCGTCCAGGGTGCCGTCAATCCCGACGAGTTCTACGTGCACAAACCGATGCTGGCCGCCGGCAATTTTCCGATCGTCAGGCGCAGTTTGGGCTCCAAGATGTTCAAGCTGCTGTTCGAGACGCAACCCGCGTCGGGCCGCTCGGTTCGCCAGGTCGAGGTTCCCGACGAGCAACGGCATCGATTCTCGTTGTCGGACCAGGATGTGATCGAGCTGGCGCGCATCGCCGTCAAGATCGAGCAGCATTACGGCCGGCCGATGGACATCGAATGGGGCAAGGACGGCGCCGATGGCCGCCTGTATGTGCTGCAGGCGCGTCCGGAGACGGTGAAGTCTCGTGGCCGTGGCGAGACGTCGTTGCGCTATCGCCTGAAGCAGACCTCGCGCGTGCTGGCCTCGGGGCGGGCCATCGGGCAGAAGATCGGCGTGGGCGCCGCTCGCCTCGTGATCAGCACGAGCCAGATGGAGCGGGTGCGGCCCGGCGATGTGCTGGTCACGGACATGACCGATCCGAACTGGGAGCCCGTGATGAAGCGCGCGGCGGCAGTCGTCACCAACCGTGGCGGGCGCACCTGCCACGCGGCGATCATCGCGCGCGAGTTGGGTATCCCGGCCGTGGTCGGCTGTGGCGATGCGACTTCCGCGGTAGCGGACGGCGCCGAAGTGACGGTTTCCTGCGCAGAAGGCGATACCGGGCACGTGTACGACGGCCGGCTGGAAGTGCAGGTCGAATCGGTTCAAGGCGGCGTGTTGCCGAACCTGCCCGTCAAGCTGACGATGAATGTGGGCAATCCGCAGCTCGCCTTCGAGTTCCAGGCCATTCCCAACGCGGGAGTCGGTCTGGCTCGCCTGGAGTTCATCATCAACAACCACATCGGGGTGCACCCGAAGGCGATCCTCGCCTATCCGAATCTGGATGAATCGTTGATGCGCGCCGTCGAGAGTCTGGCACACGGCTATGAGAGCCCGCGCCAGTTCTTCGAGCTTCGGCTGGCCGAGGGCATTGCCACCATTGCGGCCGCGTTCTGGCCGAAACCAGTGATCGTGCGGCTGTCGGACTTCAAAAGCAACGAGTACCGCAAGCTGATCGGCGGCAGCCGGTACGAGCCGGACGAGGAAAACCCGATGCTGGGCTTTCGCGGCGCGGCGCGTTTCGTCTCGCCGGACTTTGCCGATTGCTTCGAGCTGGAATGCAAGGCGCTGAAGCGGGTGCGTGAAGCGATGGGGCTGACCAACGTCGAAATCATGGTTCCGTTCGTCCGCACGCTCGACGAGGCACGCCGCGTGATCGAGCTGCTTCGATCAAACGGACTGGAGCGCGGCAAGGGCGCAGCGCCCGACGGCAGCGGAGCGCTGCGGGTGATCATGATGTGCGAGGTTCCCTCCAATGCCGTGCTGGCGGACGAGTTCCTCGAGCATTTCGACGGGTTCTCGATCGGCTCGAACGACCTGACGCAGTTGACATTGGGGCTGGACCGCGACTCCGGACTGGTCGCGGCCGGTTTCGATGAGCGCGATCCGGCGGTCAGGGCCCTGCTGTCGCGTGCCATCGCGGCGTGCCGGCGCCAGGGCAAGTACGTCGGGATCTGCGGCCAGGGGCCGTCGGACCATCTCGACTTCGCGCGCTGGCTGGTGGAGCAGGGAATCGAGTCGATCTCGCTCAACCCGGATTCGGTGGTCGAAACCTGGCGCAAGCTCGGAACACCTGGCGGATAGCTCCCTGTCGCCCGCAGCCCTCACCCCCGGCCCCTCTCCCACGCGCAGCGTGGGAGAGGGGAGTTGAACGCGCGAGGTGAGGGATCCAGTACAGCAGGCTCCCCTCTCCCGCGCGAGCGGGAGAGGGGACGGGGGTGAGGGTTACAGACCCAGTCCCGGCAGCACTTCGGTGTGTTCGATCTGCACGGACTGCAATCCATTCGGATCCAGGCCGAGCACCTTCAGCACGGTCGGGGCGATCTGCGTGGTCAGCACTGCGCCCTTGATCACTTTTTCGTGCAGGCCAGGCTGCGACACGATCAGCGCGACATTGGTGTCGTCGTTGCTGAAACCGCCGTGCTCCTCATTCTTCTTTTTCGACGTCGTGTAGATGACGCCCAACTCGGGCACTACGATGATGTCGGGCGTGTGATTGTCGGTGGTCGGATCGCGGAAGCGAAGCTTCAGCAGGTCGCCCGCGAGCACCTGCTGGATGTGCAGCCAGGCGGCCGCGCTGTTGTCGCGCAGCCATTGGGCAGCGGCCGCGGCCTGACTCTGGTCCTGCAGCCAGATCAATGCGATGTCGTCCTCGTTTTCGCCCGCGGTGACGATGGCCTGCGCGACCGCGTCGCTGGGCGACGCATAAGCGGCCACCAGTGTCTGCAGACCGCCGATCTTGTTGGTCTTCAGCGGATCGATCGGGGTCTGGCCATGCTTGGCCGTGATAACGATGATCGTCGAGTCGTACAGACTGCGCGCCTTCAGCGCCGCTACCACCTGGCCGAGCTGAGCGTCGGTCTGCTCCAACGCGTACTCCAATACCTCGGTCGGCTTGCCCGAACCGTCGACGTATCCGCCGGGCTTGCCGGTCAGCGGCGTGTGCGGCGTTGCCCCGTCCAGCCCCTTGGGATCGGGCGCGTAGCAGCTGCCGTCCGTGTTGTTATGCGAGACCTTCTGGCCGACGCTGATCGCCTGCAGATCGGTCCCGAACACGGTCGGCGTGCCGACCTGCGTGCCCGTGCCCGTGTGGTTGTAGCCGTTGATCTCCGCGATCAGCGCATTGAACTTCAGGCGGTCGTTATCCAGCGTGCAGTTCACGCTGACCGTCGCGTCCGGGGTCACGTGCGTGCCGTTCGAGTCGGTCATCACGCCATACTGCCCGACGTAGGGTCCCGGGATGGGATTGCCCATCGAATCGTTCAGCGTCTGCGGATTCGTGACCTCCGGCGTGTACAGATCGTCCACCGCCTTGCCGGTGGGACCGGTGACCAGGTCGTAAGCGGCGTGCTTGTCGGCCCAGGCGGTACGGCCGCCGGCCGCCTTCACGACGTCGAAGATCGTATTGACCTTGACGAAATCGTGCGGATAAATGTGCTGGCAGGTGCCGTCCTTGATGCCCCAGGGCAGCAGGTCCGGGTTGATCTGATTCTGGTCGATCGCGAGGCCGTTGACCACTTTGAGCAAGTCGATGGTCTCGTCGTAGGTAGTCTGTTGACCCTGCGTCCCGGTGCAACCGGCCGGTCCGGGGGGCCACTGTGTGCGATCCCAACTGACGTCGTAAAACACGTCAGCCGACGCCGGCGACCCGCCCGTGAGGATCGACAGCACCCCCGGGAACGAGTCCGAGGGGCGCGACGTGGCGGCTGTGGTATAGCGGACCGAATGCTCCACGATCTCGGCCAGCGCCGATTCCTTGTGCGTGCGGATGAACTGCTCGACATCGACCGCGTGCAGGCCATCCACGCTGATGATGAGCACTTGCTTCACCGGCTCCGTCTCGGCCCAGGCTGCGCAGGAAAGCCCGACCGCCGCAAGCGCGCCGGCGGCCAGCAACCCCAACCCTTTTGTGGGTCTCATGTTCGCATCTCCCTTCCTCTAGAAAGACAGCGAACGTACTCGCGGCGCATGACAGAACGGTAACGTCGGCGTGCATTCGGCCGTGGCGCGCGACTCCTAGCGGACCCGCTGCTTAAGCAAGCGGCTCTGCTCGCGCTTCCAGTCCCGCTTCTGCTCCACTTCGCGTTTCTCGAACTGGCGTTTGCCCTTGGCCAGGCCGACGGCGAGCTTGAGCCGGCCGCGGGTGAAGTGCAGATCGAGGGGAACCAGCGTGTAGCCGGCACGCTCCACCTTTCCGATCAGCCGGCGGATTTCGGCGGCATGCATCAGCAGCTTGCGCGTCCGCGTCGGGTCGGCGGGCTCATGGGTCGATGTCGTCGACAGCGTGCCGATGTGCGCGTTCAGCAGGAATAACTCCTCGTCTTTGACGATCACATAAGCTTCGTTAAGCTGGGCCCGACCCGCGCGGGCGCTCTTGACCTCCCACCCCTGCAGCGCGAGTCCCGCCTCGAAACGTTCCTCGATCGAATAGTCGTGGACGGCCCTGCGGTTCTGAACGATCGACATGTGGGGATACGACGGACAAGTGTCGAACCAGTGTAACAATTGAGCTGTCCCCGGTCGGAGACTCGCCGAACCATGTCAGCCATCGAGCACTAATGCGCCAGATCGAGCGATCGGTGCTGGTCCCGTACAGTGCGGAGCGGATGTTTCGACTGGTCGAGAACGTCGACGACTACCCGGAATTCCTGCCTTGGTGCCCGGCATCGCATGCACGGCCCCTGCCTGACGGCAGCGTCGAGGCCACGATCCAGATCGCCTTTCACGGCGTCCGCACCCGCTTTACCACCCGCAATGTCTCCATTGCCCCGCGGGAAATCCGCATCACGCTGGTCGATGGGCCGTTTCGCACGCTGTCCGGGCACTGGCACTTCCTGCAGCTGCCGCAGGAGTCCTGCAAGGTGACGCTGAACCTGCAGTACCAGTTCGCGCCCGGACTGCTGGGGCGCGTGATCGCTCCGGTGTTCGAATCGATCGCGGGCTCGCTGATCGACGCCTTCGCACGGCGGGCCGAGTCGCTATATGCCTGAAGGCGAGGACGGGACGGTCCGGGTCGCGGTGGTTTACGCCATGCCGCGGCGGGCCTGGCTGTTCGAAGTGCGTGTGCCGGCAGGGTCGTCGGTCAGGCAGGCCATATCGGCCTGCGGGATCCTCGATGCCGTTCCGGAGCTGGGGCAGGAGCCTTACGTGGGTGTGTTCGGCCAGAGTTGCCGCCTGGACGACCCCGTGCACGACGGGGATCAGATCGAGATCTACCGGCCCCTGACGATCGATCCGAAGGAAGCGCGGCGGCAGCGCGCCGCGCTGAAGGC
>DATBCI010000166.1:0-4916 GCA_036270555.1 Burkholderiaceae bacterium | reverse complement strand
CGTGCACCTGGGCCGACTCCAGGAATTCGCCGCGCGCTTGACAGGCCGCGAACTCCTCCGGACTGACGAAGTGGTACTCGCGCGCATGGGTTTCGCCAGGCCGCGGTCCCCGCGTCGTGAAGGAGATCGAAAGCCGGATCGAGGCGTCCTGCTTCAGCAGCGCGTTCACCAGGCTCGACTTGCCGGCGCCCGAGGGCGCCGCGACCACGAACACCTGACCCCCTCCTTCGCCTTGCGGGCTTCGGAGGGCAGGTTCGCCCTGCGGGCTTCGGTGGGTCAGCGGGCTGCGGCGGACAGGGCCGCCCGCGGTCGTCGGCGTCTCGCCGGGTGGGTCCTGTTCCGCGGGTCGTCGGCTCATTCGAGATTCTGGATCTGCTCGCGCATCTGCTCGATCAGCAGTTTCAGCTCGACCGCGGCATTGGTCATCTCGATCGCCGATGCCTTGGAGCCGACCGTATTGGCCTCGCGATTCAGCTCCTGCATCAGGAAATCCAGGCGCCGCCCGACCGCTCCGCCCGCGCTCAGCACACGCCGCACTTCCACCACGTGGGTGGCGAGCCGCTGCAGTTCCTCGTCCACGTCGGCGCGCATCCCGTACAGTGTGACCTCCTGGCGGATTCGATCGTTGACTTCCTCGCGCGACAGGTGGTTCGAGCCGGACAGCGCCGGAACCAGGGCCTGGCTCAGGCGCTCCTGCAGTTTGCGCCCCAGCATCGCCAGGATCGCAGGGACCTGGGTGCGCAGATCGGTGAGGATGCGGTCGATGCCTTCGCAACGTTCGAGCAAAGCCAGGCGCAGCGCGTCTCCTTCGCGCAGCCGCGTCTGGGTGAGCAACTCGAGCCCCTGTTCGAGCGCGCGCGCGAACGGCTCGCGCAGTTGCTCGATATCCTCGTCGCCCGATTCGATGACCCCCGGCCAACGCAGGATATCGGCCAGGCCGAGCGGTCCAGCGGCGGGTATCGCGGCCTGGGCATCGGCCGCGATCGCGACCAGCCGCGACAGGGCGACCTGGTTCAGGCGGGCATCCGACGCACTGGAGTCACGTGTGAGCGTGACCCGCACATCGACCTTGCCGCGGGTCAGGCGCGACGCCAGCAGTTCGCGGGCGCCCGCTTCCAGGGAGCGCAGCTCGTCCGGCAGGCGCATCGCCAGTTCCAGGAAGCGTGCGTTCACCGATTTGAGCTCGACGCTCACGGTTACGCGGGGCGTCGCGCTGTTCCCGGCCGCGAAGCCGGTCATGCTGGCTATTGCGGCCATCGCTTGCAGGGGGTCTGATCGCGTGCTTGAATCGTTCCGTCTTCCATCGATTGCCATGTCAATTCGGCCGATCGGCACGCACCCGACGACCATTCCAGGCCGGCCGATTTAGCTAGAATCGGCTCGCTCCTGTAGGACTTCCCCTCTCGATTTCGTCCTCTCGATTTCGCAAAATCGCACCGACATGGCAGCGCAGACAAACGCCTCACTGCCGGAGAACCAGCAGCTCGGCAATTATCGGATTGTAAAGAAGATATCGAGCGGCGGCTTTTCGATCGTGTACCTGGCGCAGGACGAGAACGGCCAATCCTGCGCCATCAAGGAGTACATGCCCGCCTCGCTTGCGCAACGCAAGCCGGGCGAGTTTGCCCCTTACGTTGCGGCCGAAAACCTGAATACGTACCGGATCGGACTGAAGTGCTTCTTCGAGGAAGGTCGGGCCCTGGCGTCGATCTATCACCCGAACATCGTTCGCGTGCTGAACTTCTTCCGCGCCAACGAGACCGTCTACATGGTGATGCATTACGAGTCGGGCCGCTCGCTGCAGGAGCACGTGTTGCGCAGCCGCAGCAAGGAACAGAAGGACGTGCTGTCGGAACGGTTCATCCGCCGGGTGTTCGCGCAGGTGATGAACGGCCTGCGCGAGGTCCATTCGAATCGGCTGCTGCACCTGGACGTGAAGCCGGCCAATATCTATCTGCGGATGGACGGCACGCCGATCCTGCTCGATTTCGGAGCAGCCCGCCAGACACTGCAACGCGACATCAGCAAGACTTACCCGATGTACACCCCGGGGTTCGCGGCCCCGGAGTTGTACAAGCGCGACGCCGAGTTGGGTCCGTGGACCGACGTCTACAGCATCGGCGCCTGCATCTATGCCTGCATGTCCGGCCTGCCGCCGCAGGAGTCCGATCACCGGCTGAAGGACGACAAGATGCCGCAGGTGCTCAAGTCGTTCCGGGGCCTGTATTCGAATCAGCTGCTCTCGATGATCGAGCGCTGCCTGCGCCTGAACTCGCTGGAAAGGCCGCAGACGGTGTTCGCCGTGCAAAAGGAGTTGCTGAACAACGTGCCCGATCGGCCCGAGTTCACGTTCAGCGAACGTACCGGGGCACGCATTCGGCACTTCCGGGAACGGGTGACCCGTTTCATGAAGGAACACAACATCACGTGGTTCTAATCAACATGTCGCGTTGCTTTCGCCCTTACCCCTTCCCCCTCTCCCCGAGAAGAGGGGGGCAATTTCGAGAGGGAAACGCTCGGCGAGCGTTTGCCTGAGGGATCGGACTCGTGCGATTCTCGATCTACCAGGACAGCAAGAAGGGCGGGCGCAAGGTCAATCAGGACCGGATGGGCTACCTGTATACGCGCGACTGCCTGCTGATGGTGGTCGCGGACGGCATGGGTGGCCACGCGCGCGGCGAGATCGCATCGGAGCTGACGCTGCAGACCATCGCAGCGCTGTTTCAACGCCAGGCCAAGCCGACGCTGACCGACCCTGCGGCGTTCCTGGAGGAGTCGATCCTCAGCGCTCACCGGGAATTGCATCGCTACCGGGCCGAGAATTCGCTGCCCGAGGCGCCGCGCACGACGATCGTGGCTTGCGTCATCCAGCAGGGCCTCGCGCTGTGGGCCCATGCCGGCGACTCGCGGCTTTACCTGATTCGCGGGGCGAGGATCGCTTACCGTACGGTGGATCACTCGCGGGTTCACCATCTGGTGTCGTCCGGGCTGATCAGCGACGAGGATGCCAAGGATCATCCGGAACGCAATCGCATCTACAACTGTGTCGGCGCCTACGTGGCTCCGACCGTCGAGATCAATCACCCGGTGGCGCTGCACAGTGGCGATGTCGTGTTGCTGTGTAGCGATGGACTGTGGGGCGCACTGCACGATCGGCAGATCGTCGACGTATTTTCGGACCGCACGGTGATGCGCGCGGTGCCCGATCTGGTCGCTGACGCACTGCAGGCGGCAGGTTCCGAGGCGGACAACTGCACTGCGGTCGCGATGGCCTGGGCCGGAGCCGAGGCGGTCGACATGGTGCCTCCGAGCGATGCACCGGTCTCGACGCTGGCCATCCCCGACGGCAGTGTCGCCACCACCATCCAGTTCCAGCGGCCGGGCGAGGAGTTGGGCGCCGAGCTCACCGACGATCAGATCGACGAGGCGGTTGGCGAGATCCAGCGCGCTATCCAGCGCGCCTCCAAACTGATCGGCGACCCTTAGGCCGCAGCAACGCGGCCGGCAACGGTATCCTCCTGGCTGTCGATCTGTACGGCGGGTCTGTCCGGCGGGAGAAGCAGGTTGTCGACGCGGAGCTTGACGGAATGACCCGCAGTGCGGGGCGTGGCGCTGCCGAATTGCGCCCTGTGACCTTGTTGCGCCGCTATACGCGGCACCCCGAAGGCTCGGTGCTGGTCGGCTTCGGCGACACGCGTGTCCTGTGCACCGCCAGCGTCGAAGCCCGCGTGCCGGGGTTCCTGAAGGGTCAGGGTGGCGGTTGGGTCACGGCCGAGTACGGAATGCTTCCGCGGGCGACCCACTCGCGCGGCGAGCGTGAGGCCAGTCGCGGCCGCCAGGGTGGCCGCACGCACGAGATCCAGCGCCTGATCGGGCGCGCATTGCGCGCCGTGGTGGACCTGAGCCTGCTGGGCGAACGCACCATCCAGATCGACTGTGATGTGATCCAGGCCGACGGTGGCACGCGGACGGCCGCCATCACCGGCAGCTTTGTCGCGCTGTGCGACGCGATCGCGTGGATGCGCGAGCGCTCCATGCTGGCGGGCGAACCGGTACGCGAGGCGGTGGCCGCCGTCTCGGTGGGCATCGTCGATGGGGTCGCGCTGCTCGATCTGGACTACAGCGAGGACAGCAACTGCGACACGGATATGAACGTGGTGATGACCGCCTCCGGCGGAATCGTCGAGGTCCAGGGCACGGCCGAAGGCAAGCCGTTCTCGGAGGCGCAGCTGCAATCGATGTTGGCCCTGGCGCGGGCCGGCATCGCGCGACTGATCGACGCGCAGAAGGCCGCATTGTCCGAGCCGTGAACGACACGAGCGCACACCGCCTGGTGCTGGCGTCCGACAACGCCGGCAAGCTTGCCGAGTTGCGGGCCCTGCTCGAGCCGCTGCGGATCGAGGTGCTGCCGCAACGCGAGTTCGGCGTCTTCAGCGCGGAGGAACCGCACCCGACTTTCGTGGAGAACGCGCTGGCCAAGGCGCGCCACGCCGCGCAGGCCACCCGCCTGCCGGCGCTGGCGGATGACTCCGGACTTTGCTGCGCAGCGCTCGAAGGCGCCCCCGGCGTGCGTTCGGCCCGCTTTGCCGGGGAGGGCGCTACCGACGCGCAGAACAACAGCGCGCTGCTGGCTCGCCTGCGCGGGGCTAAAGACCGATGCGCCCACTATGTCTGCGTGCTGGTGGCGATGCAGATGGCGGACGATCCGGAGCCTATCGTGGCCGAGGGCCGCTGGCATGGCCACATCGTGACTCAGCCGCGCGGGGTCAATGGATTCGGCTACGACCCGTACTTCTGGCTCGATGGGCTGGGCGTGACCGCGGCGGAGCTCCCGCCCCAGCAGAAGAACTCGCTCAGCCACCGCGGGCAGGCGATGCGGCAGCTGGGCGCGGCGCTGGCCGCGCGCTGGCATTGGT
>DATBCI010000165.1:0-10686 GCA_036270555.1 Burkholderiaceae bacterium | reverse complement strand
CTGCGCGACACGACCTGGATCTCGGTCGGCTACCTGATCGCGATGACCGCCACCGTACCGCTGTATGGCCGGCTGGGCGACCGCTACGGGCGGCGCGACACGCTGCTGACAGCCCTGGCCGTGTTCAGCGCCGGATCGCTCGCATGCGGCGTGGCCGCTTCGCTGGGGATGCTGGTGGCGGCGCGCGTGCTGCAGGGATTGGGCGGAGGTGGTTTGATGGTGATGGCGCAGTCGCTGATCGGGGAACTGGTGCCTCCTCGCGAGCGCGCCCGCTTCCAGGCTTATTTCGCGACGGTGTTCACGCTGGCCAACGTCGGCGGCCCGCTGATCGGCGGTTTGATCGTGCACCACACCGGCTGGCGCTGGCTTTTCCTGGTGAATGTTCCGCTGTGCCTGATCGCCTGCTGGCGCCTGTTGCGGCTGCCGCGCGGCAGCGGCAATCCGCAAGTCATGCTGGCTGACCCCTTCGGCGCCCTCACATTTGCGGCCGCAGTGACACTCTCGCTGATCTGGACGAGCTTCGCAGGCTATCGGTTCGGCTGGACGTCTTACGCGAGCCTGTCGTTGGCAGCCGCCAGCGTGGTCCTTTGGGCGGTGCTGCTGCGCCGCGATATTCGGGGGCCCAATCCATTCCTGCCGATCGAATTGCTGCGCGACCGATCGATGCGCTACCTGTGCCTGACCATCGTCGCCTTCGCGTCCTGCCTGTTCGCGCTGATCTTCTTCCTTCCGATCTTGATGCAGATCGCGCACGGCGCCGATGCCAGGAAGGCGGGCGCCCTGCTGCTGCCGCTGACGCTGGGCATCGTGGCCGGCTCCACCACGACGGGGCGCATCGTGAATCGCACCGGCCGGCCGGCCGAAATGCCGATCGCAGGCCTGTCGATTTCGTGCGTCGCGCTGATCCTGATGTCGACGCTCGGACCTCACGGCGAGCTGATTTCCGCGCTGGGCGCCCTGTGCGGATTCGGCTTCGGGACAGTGATGCCGACCGCGCAAATGATCAGCCAGACGCTGGCCGGCCGCGAACGATTGGGCGCTGCCGCGTCGGCCGTTTCACTGGCGCGCTACACCGGAGCCGCGCTGGGTACGGCGATGTTCGGCGCACTGGTGTTCGCCCTCGCGCCGGACGCCGCGGGCGGCGCCGACCTGCACGCGCTGGCGATGACAGCGGCCTCGGGCGAACTGAGCCGCGCCATAAGAATCGGCTTTGGAGCGCTGGCGGTGGTGGCCGCAGCCGGCGCCTGGTCTGCCTCGCGCGTGAAGCGAATCGAGCTCTAACGAGCACCACGGTCGCCCTTGACGCACCGCAGCAGTGCGTGTCGGTTCACGCTTGGTGCAGCGTTGTGCAGTGCACCGTCGCCCCGTTCCAAGTCTCTTGCCTTGACCGGCTTTCAGGCGTGGAATTTGCAGGACTTCTCCCTACCCGGCTTTCGATCCCCGCGCCCGATGTCCATCGCAACGTTCAACGAAATGTACGCGGCCGACGGAGGCGTTCGGACCCACTATCGCGAATTCGAATCGTGGCTGTCGCGCCAGAGCGATGACTTGATGCGCCTGAAGCGGGCTGAGGCGGATCTGAAGTTCCGGCGCGTCGGTATCACGTTTGCGGTCTACGGAGAAAGCGCAGGAACCGAGCGGCTGATCCCGTTCGATGTGATTCCGCGCATCATTCCGACGGCCGACTGGCGCCGCCTCGAGGCGGGGCTGCGCCAGCGCGTGAAAGCGCTGAACCTTTTCCTGCACGATATCTATCACGAGGCCGAAATCGTCAAGGCCGGGCGCATCCCGGCCGAGCCGGTGTTCGGCAATTCGCAGTACCGGCCGCAGATGAAAGGTATCGACGTGCCGGGCGGCATCTACGCCCACATCGCCGGCATCGACATCGTCAGGGCCGACGGCGGCGAGTTCTATGTCCTCGAGGACAACCTGCGCGTGCCCAGCGGAGTGTCGTACATGCTGGAGAACCGCCGAATGATGATGCGGCTGTTCCCCGAGCTGTTCACGTTCACCCGCGTGGCACCGGTCGAGCACTACCCGGATCTGCTGTTGGAGAACCTGCGTTCGGTGGCGGCGGTGGACAATCCGACCGTCGTGCTGCTGACTCCAGGCATGTACAACTCGGCGTATTTCGAGCACGCCTTCCTGGCCCAGCAGATGGGAATCGAACTGGTCGAGGGCCAGGACCTGTTCGTGCAGGACGCCGGGGTGTACATGCGCACCACGCAGGGCCCGCGGCGAGTGGACGTGATCTACCGCCGTATCGACGACGATTTCGTGGATCCGACCGTGTTTCGCAAGGACTCGGCGCTCGGCGTGCCGGGCCTGCTGGACGTGTACCGCGCCGGGCGGGTTACTCTGGCCAACGCGATCGGCACCGGAGTTGCAGACGACAAGTCGATCTACCCGTTCGTGCCCGACATGATCGAGTTCTACCTCGGTGAAAAGCCCCTGCTGGCCAACGTCACGACCTACAAATGCCGCAACCGCGACGAGCTCGAGTTCGCGCTCGAGCACCTGTCGCAGCTGGTCGTGAAGGAGGTTCACAACGCCGGCGGCTACGGCATGTTGATCGGTCCGTGCGCCACGCGCGCGGAACTGGACGATTTCGGCCGGCGCCTGCGCAGCAACCCGAACAACTACATCGCGCAGCCCACGCTCGCCCTGTCGACCTGTCCGACCTACGTGGAATCCGGTGTCGCGCCACGCCACATCGACCTGCGCCCGTTCGTGCTGTCAGGCACCGAGATCGCGATGGTGCCAGGCGGGTTGACACGGGTCGCCTTGCGCGAGGGATCCCTGGTCGTCAATTCCTCGCAGGGCGGGGGCACCAAGGACACCTGGGTTCTGGGGCGCTGATGCTCAGTCGCACCGCCGATCACCTGTTCTGGATGGCGCGCTACGTCGAACGCGCCGAAAACACGGCGCGCATGCTGGACGTCAACGTCACGACCTCGCTGTTGCCGATGTCGCAAGAGGCGGGCGAGCGCGGCTGGCGCGCGATGCTGGGCATCTCCGAGCTGCAGCCGGCCTTCGACGCGCGCTATCAGAAGCTCGACGCCTACGATGTGCTCGACTTCATGGTGCGCGACCCGGACAATCCGTCGTCGATCTACTGCTGCCTGCAGGCCGCCCGCGAGAACGCCCGCGCCGTGCGCGGGGCGCTGACCACGGATGTGTGGGAAAGCCATAACGACACCTGGTTGCAACTGCAGCAGAATCTGAAGGGGGCGCTGCTGCGGCGCGACCCGCACGAATTCTTCGAATGGGTCAAGTTCAGGTCGCACCTGTCGCGCGGCGTAACGATCGGCACCATGCTGAAGGACGAAGCCTTTTACTTCATCCGGCTGGGAATCTTCCTGGAGCGCGCCGACAACACGGCCCGCATTCTGGACACGAAATTCCACGGAGAGGACCGGCCGAACGGCGCACTGGCGTCGCTCGACGAATCGAGCGAGGAGCCGTACCTGGACTTCTATTACTGGGCGGCCGTATTGCGCTCCGTTTCCGCCTTCGAGATCTATCGCAAGGTTTATCGCGATGTGATCACCCCATCGCGCGTGGCGGAGTTGCTGATCCTGCGGGGTGATATGCCGCGCTCGCTGCTGGCTTCGTTGAACGAGGTATGCACCGACCTGGAGCAGATCGAGAACGGCCAGTCGGCCGAGACATCGCGGCGCGCCGGAGCGCTGCGCGCCGAGCTGCAATACGGCCGCATCGACGACATCCTCGATACCGGCTTGCACGTGTTCCTGACGTCGTTCCTGAAGCGTGTGAACGACCTGGGTCAGCGCATCAGCCACGATTTCCTGGTGCCACTGGCCGCGCGCTGAAAAGCCCTGTGAGAATCCCGCTCTCCGACCCCGGCACCGTTTAACATCGGCCGATCACGATGACCGCGAGCGCGCACCGATGACGTACTGCGTGGGAATGCGTCTGAACGCCGGCCTGGTGTTCCTGTCCGATTCGCGCACCAATGCCGGCGTGGACCAGATCTCGACCTACCGCAAGATGACGGTGTTCGAACATCCGGGCGAGCGCTTGATGGCGCTGCTGACCGCCGGCAACCTGGCGATCACTCAGGCCGTGCAGCAGATCGTTTGCGAGCGGCTGGATCCGGACCGCAAGTCGCTCTGGAATACGACCGGAATGCTGGAGGCAGTGCGGGTGGTCGGCGATGCGGTGCGTGAAGTGCACGGACGCGACGCCGAGGCCCTGAAGGAAGCCGGAATCGAATTCAATTGCAGCTTCATACTCGGAGGCCAGCTTCGCGGCGAAGCCATGCGGCTGTTCCACGTGTATGCGGCGGGCAATTTCATCGAAGCCACGGCCGAGAATCCGTACTTCCAGATTGGAGAGTCCAAGTACGGCAAGCCGATCATTGATCGCGTGCTGTCGCCGGAGACCAGCCTCGGGGAAGCGGCCAAGTGCGCGCTGGTGTCGATGGATTCGACCCTGCGCTCGAACATATCGGTGGGGTTGCCGCTCGATCTGCTGGTTTACGAGGCCGATCAGCTCAGAGTCACCAAGTTCGTCCAGATCGACCAGAACAACGAGTACATGCAGATGATTCGAAACACCTGGGGCGCGCGCCTGCGCCAGGTGTTTTCCGAGATACCCGATCCGACCTGGCGCGACGCGCCGGTCACCACGCACGCTCCGCGCCTGGAAACGACGCACTGCACACCGGTGCGCGCGCCGTTGCCGGCCGAACTTCACGAAGGTCCTGCGCCGGCCCCGATCCAGCTGGTCGCTCAGACTACGGAGCAATCGAAGCCGAGGGCGCAGAAATGAGGCAAATCAGGCAATGTCGATTCATGTCGCCTTAAGTCACCGCACCCGTTATCGCTACGACCGGCGCGTCAGCCTGTCGCCCCAGATCGTCCGCTTGCGTCCGGCGCCCCATTGCCGCACGCCCGTGCTGTCGTATTCGCTGGACGTTGCGCCGCAGCAGCATTTCATCAACTGGCAGCAGGATCCGTTCTCGAACTACCTGGCTCGACTGGTCTTTCCCGACAAAGCCGAAGAGCTGCAGTTCAAGGTGGACCTGGTCGCCGAAATGTCGGTGTACGACCCATTCGACTTCTTCCTCGAACCGGCTGCGGAGAAATTTCCGTTTCGTTACGACGCGCAACTCGAAAGCGACCTTCGCCCGTATCTGGCGCTCGGCGAGGCCGGACCCCGGTTGCGGCAATTCGTTGCCAGCGTCGACGTGCGGCCGCGCCGCACCGTGGATTTCCTGGTCGACCTGAACCATCAGCTTCAGCGCTCGATCCGGTACCTGATCCGGATGGAACCGGGGGTACAAACGCCGGAGCAGACGCTCGCCAGCGCCAGTGGATCCTGCCGCGACACCGGCTGGCTGCTGGTCCAGGTGCTGCGCCATCTGGGGCTCGCCGCGCGCTTCGTCTCGGGCTATCTGATCCAGCTCAAGCCCGACCTCGCGGCTCTGGATGGGCCGTCGGGCGTGGGGTCCGACTTCACCGATCTGCACGCCTGGTGCGAGGTGTACCTGCCCGGAGCTGGTTGGATCGGCCTGGATCCGACCTCCGGCCTGCTGGCGGGCGAAGGGCACCTGCCGGTTGCTTGCACGCCGGAACCCGGCTCGGCAGCACCGGTCAGCGGCAACGTGGACGAATGCGAGGTCGAGTTCGACCATTCGATGCAGGTGCGGCGCCTGCTCGAATCGCCGCGCGTGACCAAGCCCTATACCGAGGCGCAGTGGAGTGCCATCGATCGCCTCGGCCAGCAGGTCGACGCCGACCTGGAGCGGCTCGATGTCCGCCTGACGATGGGCGGGGAGCCAACCTTCGTCGCGGTCGAAAACCGCGATGCGGACGAATGGAACACCGCCGCACTCGGGCCGACCAAGCGACTGGTTGCAGCCGATCTGTTGCACCGGCTCCGGCAGAAGTACGGTGCAGGCGGCTTCGTTCATTTCGGCCAGGGCAAGTGGTACCCGGGCGAGCAGCTGCCACGCTGGGCGTTGTCGGCATTCTGGCGCACCGACGGTCAGCCCTGCTGGGGCGACCCGACGCTGTTTGCCGATGAGCGCACGCCGGGAAGCTACCAGCAGGCCGACGCATTGGCGCTGATCAGGTCGATGGCAGCGCGCCTCGGGCTGGATCCGAAGTTCGTGATGGCCGGCTACGAGGACGCCTGGTATTACCTGTGGCGCGAGCGGCGCCTGCCGACCAACGTCGATCCCTTCGATGCGCGCCTGGACGATGAGATGGAGCGGGCGCGCCTGCGCCGCGTTTTCTCGCAAGGCCTGGCCGAGGTGGTCGGTTACACGATTCCGATCCGGCGCGATCGCACCAAGGTGCTGCGCGGGCCAACCTGGGTGACCAGCCCCTGGTTCCTGCGTGACGAGCGGATGGTCCTGATACCCGGCGATTCGCCGATGGGCTACCGCCTTCCGCTGGATTCACTGCCATGGGTGTCGGAAGGCGAGGTTCCCCAAGTGATCGAGCCTGATCCGTTCGGCCCGCGGCCGGCATTGCCGGAAGCGGCGCCGATGCTCTGGCAATCGGCCAGTGCACCGGCCCGGAGCGAGAACGGACCGGAGCCGCGCCGCTTCGAGTCGGCCGGCTGGATCACGCGCAGCGCGCTGTGCGTTGAACCGCGCGGCGGCCATCTGTACGTTTTCATGCCTCCGGTGGCGCATGTCGAGGACTATCTGGAACTGCTCGGTGCGCTCGAGGCCAGCGCGGCCGAGCTCGGCGTTCGGATCGTGCTCGAAGGCTATCCTCCGCCGCGCGACCCGCGCCTGACGCATTTGTCCGTCACACCCGATCCGGGCGTCGTCGAGGTCAACATCCACCCCGCCTCGAACTGGAACGCGCTCAGGGATCAGATCGAATTCCTGTACGAAGCGGCACGGCTGTCGCGTCTGTCGCCCGAGAAATTCATGCTGGACGGGCGCCACACCGGAACCGGGGGCGGCAACCACTTCGTTCTGGGAGGCTCGACCGCCGCCGACAGTCCGCTGCTGCGCCGCCCGGACTTGCTCGCGAGTCTGGTCAGCTACTGGCACAACCATCCAGCGCTGTCGTACCTTTTCTCCACGCTGTTCATCGGCCCCACCAGCCAGGCGCCGCGCATCGACGAGGCACGCGACGAGCAACTGTACGAGTTCGAAATCGCCCTGGAGGAACTGCGGCGCCAGGGTGCGCAGCCGACTCCGCCGGCGCCTTGGCTGGTTGACCGGCTGTTTCGCAATCTGCTGGTCGACGTCAGCGGCAACACGCACCGCGCCGAGTTCTGCATCGACAAGCTGTATTCGCCCGATGGTCCGACCGGTCGGCTGGGCCTGCTCGAGCTGCGCGCTTTCGAAATGCCGCCTCACGCGCGGATGAGCCTGTTGCAGCAATTGATGCTCAGGGCGCTGGTGGCGCGTTTCTGGCGGCAACCCTACACGACGCGGCTGACGCGCTGGGGCACCGCGCTGCACGACCGCTTCCTGTTGCCGACGTTCGTGATGATGGACCTGGAAGATGTGCTGCACGAGCTGCGCGGCGTCGGCTACGCGTTCGATCCGGCCTGGTTCGCGCCGCATTTCGAGTTCCGTTTCCCGCGCTACGGCGAAGTCACTGCGCGCGGCATCCATATGACAGTGCGGGGCGCCCTGGAGCCATGGCATGTGCTGGGCGAACAGCCCGCCTCGGGCGCCACCGTGCGCTACGTGGATTCCTCGCTGGAGCGAATCGAAGTGCACGTCAGCGGCCTGAACGACAATCGCCATGTGATCACCGTGAACGGACAGGCGGCGGCGCTGCAGCCGACCGGGCGCGCAGGCGAGTTCGTGGGTGCGATACGCTATCGGGCCTGGCAACCTGCTGCCTGCCTGCATCCGACCATCGGGGTTCACACCCCGCTCACGTTTGATATCGTCGATACCTGGATGCAACGTTCGCTGGGTGGCTGCCGCTACCACGTGGCTCATCCGGGTGGTCGTAACTACGACCGCTTCCCGGTCAATGCGTTCGAAGCCGAAAGCCGGCGACTGGGCCGATTCGAACGCACCGGGCATACGTTCGGCGAGTTGATCGTCGATCAGCCGCGCCGCAGCATCGAGTACCCCTTCACGCTGGACTTGCGCCGTCCCTGACAATTGGCCCGATTGATTCGTGACCCAAGCCGACCTCCAACTCGACAGCAACGGTGATCCCGCCAAGGCGGCCGCGCGCCTGGCCGCACCCGCGGCCGCGGGCCATTTCGACGAATTGCGCGACTCCAAGGGCGACTTGCGTCCCCTGTGGGCTGAATTCTTCGGGCGCCTCGGATCCACCGGGTTCGCCGACTTCGACCGCCGTGCCGCCTTGCTGGCGCGCCAAGTGCGTGAGGACGGAATCACCTACAACGTGTACAGCGATCAGCGTGATCCGGCGCACCGTTGGTCGCTGGACCTGCTGCCATTCATCGTTTCACGCGATGACTGGGCCCAGATCGAGCAGGGAATCGTCCAGCGCGCTGGCTTGCTGTCGGAGATTCTGCGCGATGTCTATGGGGAGCAGCGACTGCTCAAAGAGGGTCTGCTGCCGCCCGCGCTGGTGTTCGGCAATCCCGGTTATCTGCGCCCTCTGCATGGGACGGAGCCGATCGGCGGGCGATTTCTGCACATCGTCGGATTTGACCTGGCGCGCGGCCCCGACGGCCGCTGGTGGGTGGTCGGCCAGCGCACCCAGGCACCGTCCGGCCTGGGCTACGCGCTGCAAAACCGCATCCTGGTTTCGCGCCTGTTCGCTGACGGCTTCCGAGGGATGCACGTGCAGCGCCTGGCATCGAGTTTCCGCGGCCTGCTTGAAACCTGGCATCGCCTGGCGCCGCGCGACCGCGGAGAGGCGACTCGCATCGTGCTGCTCACGCCGGGCCCTTACAACGAAACGTATTTCGAGCATGCGTACCTCGCGCGCTACCTGGGCATTCCGCTGGTCGAAGGCAATGACCTGACCGTACGCGGCGAGCGCCTGTATCTGCGCACCCTGCACGGGCTGCAGCGCGTTCATGGCGTGCTGCGCCGGCTGGATGACGCCTGGTGCGACCCGCTCGAACTGCGGCCCGATTCGGCGCTCGGTGTCCCTGGCCTCTTGCAGGCGGTACGAGCCGGCCAAGTGCTGGTGTCCAATGCGATCGGTTCCGGCTTCCTCGAATCGCATGCGGTGCACGGATTCCTGCCGGCCATTGCGCGCCACCTGTTGGGAGCGGATCTGCTGCTGCCGGCGCGCGATACGTGGTGGTGCGGTGAAGAGGCCGCGCGCAAGGACGCGCTCGAACATCTGGATCGCGCTTTGATCCGCGCCAGCTATCCGGACGCCATCCCGACGCTGGCGGCGGACGCGGAAGGCATGCCGGTGGACCTGGCCAAGGTTCGCGAGCGCATCGACGCGGATCCCGAGCTGTACACGGTGCAGTCGTACCTGCCGTTCTCACAGACTCCCACCTGGCGCAACCACACGCTGGGGCCGCGCGTTGCGGTGATCCGCACTTACGTGGTCGCGGACGCCAGCGGCGGTTGGCGCGCGCTGCCGGGAGGCCTGGCGCGGATCGGCGAGCGGCAGAAGGACGTCTCGATGCAGCGCGGTGGCAGCAGTGCCGATACCTGGGTCATCACCGGGGGCGAGGTCGACAGCGATACCCTGCTTGATCGGCGCTCGCGGCACGACGAGGTGGCGCGCCGCCGCATCGTCACCAGCCGTGCCGCCGAAAGCCTCTTCTGGATGGGCCGCTACACCGAGCGGACCGACAACGCGGTGCGCGCCGTCCAGAATGTGCTCGGCGCGCTGCACGGTGACGAGCCGTTGATGCCGCCGGTGCTTCACGCAATCGGACGGCTGTGCGCGGCCTTGGGCCTGGTTCCGACCGGGGTGCCCTCGCCGGCCACCGGCGCACGCGTGTTCGAGCGCACGCTGCTGGGGGCGCTCAGCGACCGCAATGAGGCAAGCAGTGTTGCCTACGACCTGGCGGCGCTGGTTGGCAACGCGGCCCAGTTGCGCGATCGCCTGGCGCTGGAGAACTGGCAACTGATCGACCGCACCGCGCGCAGCTTCGCAGCGGCTTTGCCCCATGGCGATCCGACGCGCGCCGCCGAGGATGCATTGCCGGCGCTGGCCGATGTCGGTACCGGCATCCGCGCCATCACCGGCGTGCAGGCGGACGGCATGACGCGCGACGACGGCTGGCGCCTGCTGACGATCGGCCGCCAGATCGAGCGTCTCGCCGCCACCAGCGCCACCCTGACCTGCCTGTTCGAAACGGATGCGGTCAGCCTCGAGGCGGGCTTCGACCTGGCCCTGGCGCAGTTCGACAGCACGATCACCTACCGCTCGCGCCACCCGGGCCGCCAGGACCTGGACGCCTTGATCGATCTGCTGGTGCTCGACAGTTCCAATCCGCGCGCGATTTCCTGCACGGTCCAGTTGCTCGCGCACGAGATCGCGGTGCTGCTCGAATCGGCCGGGTCGCGACCGGTGCCTGCGGACAATCGCTTGATCGACGGCAACCTGGGCGCATCGCTCGCCGATCTGTGCCTGCGTGATGCCGATGGGCGCTGGAGCCGGCTGATCCAGCTGGCGGCGCAATTGCGAGGCTGGGCTTTCGAGCTGTCGGATTGGATCGGACTGCACTACTTCGCGCACGCCGAGGCGCCCATGCGTTCGATGATCGCTTGATGCTCCGATGACGGAC
>DATBCI010000164.1:0-3179 GCA_036270555.1 Burkholderiaceae bacterium | reverse complement strand
ATCTCCTCGCGCTCGGCCGGCCCGACGCGCAGCGCCTGCGCGAGTATCCCGGCGCGCATCCGCAAATTGCGCCCCGCCATCAAATTGTCGAGGACGCTCATCCCCTTGAACAAGGCGAGGCTCTGAAACGTGCGCGCGATTCCCATCCGGGCGGCGCGCAACGGGTTCATGCGCTCGAAGGCCTGGCCGCGATAGGTGATCGAGCCCTGCTGAGGGATATAGACGCCGCTGATGACATTGAGCATCGAGCTCTTGCCGGCGCCGTTCGGGCCGATCACCGCGCAGATCTGCGCCACGCCCACCTCGAAGGAGACGTCCCTGAGCGCGTGGATGCCGCCGAAGCTCAGGCAGATCCCGTCGACGCGCAGCAGCGCGGCTGCCGGCGCGCTCATGACACCCCCGCCTGCGCAACCGCGCGCGGCACGACACGCGCGTCCCGAATCGCCAGTGTCGCGCTGACCACGCCGCTGCGGCCATCTTCGAACTTCACCTGAGTCTGCACGTACTGGGACTGGCGGTCCGAATACATCGCCTCCACAAGCACGGCGTATTTGTCGGCGATGAAACGCCGGCGCACCTTGCGCGTGCGGGTCAACTCGTCGTCGTCGGGATCCAGCTCCTTGTGCAGCACCATAAACCGGTGGATCTGCAAGGGTGCCAATTGCGGGTCGACCGCCAGGTCCGCATTGACCCTGTCCACGCAGCCGGCGACCAGATCGAGCACCTCGCACTTGCCCGCCAGGTCGATGTACCCGGTGTAGAAAAGCCCGCGGCGCTCCGCCCAGTCTCCGACGGCCTCGAAGTCGATATTGACGAAGACGCAGACGCGGTCTTGCGCGTCGCCGAACGCGACCGCTTCCTTGATGTACGGAAAGAACTTGAGCTTGTTCTCGATGTATTTGGGCGCAAACAGCGAACCGTCGCTCAGGCGGCCGACATCGGTCGCACGATCGATGATGCGCAGATGGCCATCGGCATCCACGATCCCCGCATCACCGGTGTGATACCACCCCTGCGCATCCCTGGCGGCGGCGGTGGCCTGCGGATTGCGGTAATACTCCTTCAGCAGCCCGGGGCTGCGAATCAGCACCTCGCCGTTGTCGGCGAGCCGCAATTCGACGCCTTTGATCGGCGGCCCGACCGAGTCAGCCCGCACCTGGCCGTCGGGCTGCATGCAGACGAAGACTGCGGTTTCGGTGGACCCGTACAGCTGCTTCAGGTTCACGCCGATCGAGCGAAAGAAGACGAACAGGTCCGGCCCGATCGCTTCGCCGGCCGTATAGGCGACGCGCACGCGGCTCAGGCCGAGTTGGTTGCGCAACGGGCCGAACACGAGCACATCGGCCAGCGCATGGCGCAGACGATCGCTCGCGTTGACCAGTTTGCCGTCGAGCAATGCCACTCCGACGCGCTCGCCGAGTGTCATCGCCCGATGGTAGAGCCATTGCTTGAAGCGCGCCGCGTCCTGCATCCGGATCGTGACCCGCGTCAGCATGCCCTGAAAAACGCGCGGTGGGGCAAAGAAGTACGTCGGGCCGATCTCCCGTAGATCGTTGGGGACCGTTGCGGCGGATTCCGGGCAACTGACCGTGTAACCGACGGCGAGCGCCTGCGCGTAGGAAAAGATATTCTGGCCGATCCAGGCCAGGGGCATGTAGGCGAGCACTTCCTCGCAAGGAGTCAGCCGATCGAACTCGGCTGCCGCGCGCGCCCGATCGATCAGAGCGGCGTGTGTCTGCACGACCCCTTTGGGCCGGCCCGTGGCTCCCGAGGTGTAGAAGAGCGCCGCGGTGTCGCCGCCACTGCCGAGCGCGATCTGCGCCTCGGCAAAGCCGGGATCCTGCCGGCGCAGTTCGATGCCGCGCAGCAGCAGCGCATCGAGCGCGCACAAGCCCGGCGCATCGTAATGGCGCAGGCCCTTTGGATCGTGGTAGGCGATGCGCGCCAGCTTCGGCACGCGCGCGCGCACCTCGAGCATTTTGTCCAGCTGTTCCTGGTCCTCGACGACGGCGAGGCCAATCTCGGCATCCTCGAACACGTAGACCATCTCGTCGGCCACCGCGTCCTGATACAGCGGCACCGGAATCGCGCCCAGGATCTGCGCGGCCATCATCGCGCAGTACAGCCGCGGCCGGTTCTCTCCGACGATCGCCATATGGTCGCCGCGCCGCAGGCCGAGCTCGTCGAAGGCCTGCGCGAGGGCGCTCGACTCGTCGGCAAACCACTCCCATGTCCAGGTCTGCCAGATACCCAGGTCCTTTTCCCGCAGCGCCGCATGGCGGGGACGCGAGCGCGCGTGATGCAGGAGCAGTCGCGGAAAGGTATCGACGCTCGCGGCGGAGCTCGTCACCTTCAAAGTCTCCTCGGCAAGATCTCTTTCACCGGGCGGGCGGCTGCACCAGTCCGGCGTGCACCTTAACCCCCTTCAAATGAAACGAGCCGCCCTCGTCCGAATCACTGTCGGCGCGACAGATCATGCCATGGACGCGCTGCACTAAGCGACACTCCGCCAGGCGGCGGGTGCGGTGCTCCAGTTCGGCCGCGATCGCGCCGAGCGAGACGCCGCGCGCATGGGCTCCGGTGAGGAGGTTTTCCTCACCGACTTTGCCAGCCGCTATCTGCTGTGCTGTGAGGCGCTGGAGGCTACCAAGGAGATCTACGCTTTCACCGTCTTTGAGCGCATTTTCAAGGACTTTGGGCTGCCCCTGGCGATCCGCTCGGACAACGGCGTGCCCTTTGCCAGCCGCAGCACCTTCTTCGGGCTCAGTAAGCTGTCGGTGTGGTGGCTACGGCTCGGGATCGGCATCGAGCGCATCAAGCCAGGCAATCCTCAGCAGAACGGCCGGCACGAGCGCATGCACCTGACGCTGAAGAAGGAGGCCACCCGCCCCGCCGGCCACAACTTCCTGCAGCAGCAGGCCAAGTTCGACCACTTCATGCACGGCTATAACTTCGAGCGGCCCCACCAGGCTCTCGGCATGAAGTACCCTGCCGAACTCTACAGACCTTCCGTGCGGCCCTACCGGGGCTTAACCGAACCGCAGTACCCCTTCCACGACCGCACGATCACCGTGACTCATTGCGGCCGCATCTGCATCGGCAAGCGCAAGATCAGCTTCAGCCATGTCTTCGCCGGCCAGCAGGTGGGTATCCGCGAAATCGAGGAGAAGATCTGGCTG
>DATBCI010000163.1:0-5897 GCA_036270555.1 Burkholderiaceae bacterium | reverse complement strand
GAGAAATGAATCCGCCTGCTGGTCCGCCTCCTCGCGAAAAACCGAACAGACCACGTAAAGCAATCTACCAGCCGGTGCCAGCAGCGGCCACAAAGCGTCCAGCAAACGCGCCTGGATCGTTGCTAATTGCGCAACATCGGCATCGCGACGCAACCACGGGATGTCCGGGTGGCGCCGCACAATTCCGGAAGCGGTACACGGCGCGTCCAGCAGGATGCGTTGGTAGGGCCGCCGGTCCCAGAAGGCCGCGGGATCGGAAGCATCCGCGATCAGGATGCGAATGCGCGGATCCGCCAGCCCGAGCCGGCGCAGGTTGTCGCCCACCTGCTCGGCCCGCTGCGAATCGAGCTCCACGGCATCGATATGCGCATTGGATAACTCGGCCAGGTGACCGGTCTTGCCGCCGGGGGCCGCGCAGGCGTCCAGCACCCGCATGTTGTCACCGACTTGCAGCCACGGGCCCGCCAGTTGCGCACCGGCGTCCTGGACCGAAACCACGCCCTCGGAGAAGCCGGGAATCCGCTCGACCGGACACGGGCGATGCAGCCGCACCGCATGTGCACCGACGCGGCTCGCCCCTACCGCCTGCTCACTCAGCAGGGACAGGTAACGCTCGACGTCGCAACGGCGTCGATTGACGCGCAACACCAGGGGCGGGGGGCGGGCCGAGCAAGCGAGCGCGCGCTCCCAGTCCTGCGGATGGTCGCGCTGCAGCCGTTGCAGCCACCACGGTGGAACATTCAGCCGGGTCGCGTCATCCAGCAGCAACTGAGGGAGCAGGGCGGCGCGCTGGCGCAGAAACGAGCGCAGCACGGCGTTGACAAAGCCGGGGGCGCCGCGCAGGCGCCGGTCGGACCGGGCCGCCGCGACCGCCTGGTCGACCAGCACGTGCTCCCGATAGGCACCGTCGAGCAGTTGTGACAGTGCCACCGCCAGCAGGCCGCCGACCTCAGGGGCGGGCGCGTGCGCGATCAGGCGTCCCAGCAGCGCTTCGATCAGCGCACGATGCCTGAGCGCGTCGTGGCACACGTCGCGCACCGCCGCCTGCAGCGGGGTCGTCGCGCCGGTCCCGGCAGCGCGCTCACGCAGGACGCGATCGAGGGCGTGTCCACGGCACACCCGCACCCACGCCGTCGCCGCAGCGCGCAGGACCTCGGACAACGCAGGGCCAACAGTGATCAAAGCCGCTCGTGCCCGTCCGCCGCCGGCTGCCAGCGGGCGCCCGCTGCGATCGGTGATCCCGCCAGGAACTCGCCGGCGCGCAACCGCCGGCCGCCAGAGCGTTGCAACTCCTGGATCACGAGCACGCCGTCGCCGCAGCCGACACGGATGCCATCGGCCGTTGCGTCCAGCACCGTACCCGGTTCTGCCGCGGGCGCCTGCGCGACAGGCTGCGCCGACCAGATCTTCAGCACGGCGTCGCCCAGGCGCCCGCAGGCACCCGGCTGTGGGTCGAACGCGCGTACCTTGCGTGAAAGGACGGCAGCGGGCTCGCGCCAGTCGAGCCGGGCCTCGTGCTTGCCGATCTTGCGCGCGGTGGTAACGCCCTCGAGCGGCTGCGCGGTGGCCTGCCATAAGCCCTGCGCCGCTTCCTGCAGCCACGAAACCGTCAGCTGCGCCCCGAGCTGCGCCAGGCGTGCAGTCAGCGTTCCGGTCGTGTCGTCCGCGTTGATCGCTAACGCCTGCACGCGAAGCATCGGCCCGCTATCCAGACCCGCTTCCATCTGCATCAGCGTGATTCCCGTCATGCGGTCGCCCGCCTCGATCGCGCGCGCGACCGGGGCGGCACCACGCCATCTGGGCAGCAGCGAGGCGTGGATGTTGATCGAGCGCGCCACACCGTCGCGCCCGACGATCCCGCTCGGAATATCGAGTACGTGCTGTGGCAGGATCAGTCCGTAAGCGGCGACCACCAGCAGGTCGGGTGCGGCCGAGGCCAGAGCCTGCAGCGCTTCGCGCGCTCCGTCATCGGCCGAACGCTCGCGCATCGATCGGGGCGATTGCACGGGCAGCCCCCGGGCGCGGGCCAGTTCGCTCACGGCGCTGGCGCGTGGCTTCAGGCCCCGGCCGGCAGGGCGGTCCGGTTGAGTCAGCACCAGCGGGATCGTGTGACCGGCATCCAGCAGCGCGGCCAGGGCGACGGCGGCAAAGGCGGGCGTACCGGCGAAGGCGATTCGCATCGAAGCGGCCAGGGGCTCGAGTAAAAGCGCGGGGACGGGCGCGAGGGCAGGCGCGCTCAGGCCTGTCGCGCGTGGCGCTTGCGCATCCGGGTGCGGATCCTGGTCTGCTTCAGCGGCGACAGATACTCGACGAAGACGCGACCCTCCAGGTGGTCCATCTCATGTTGCACGCACACGGCCAGCGTGCCGTCACAGTCGAGCTCGAAAGCCTTGCCGTGCTGATCCATCGCCCGCACTCGCACGCGGGCCGGCCGGCGCACCATGTCATAGACGCCGGGCACCGACAGGCAGCCCTCTTCACACAGCGCCGTATCCTCCGAGGCCCAGATCAGCTCCGGATTTATGAACACGTGCAGCGTATCCTTGTTCTCCGACACGTCGATCACGATGATCCGCTCGTGCACGTCCACCTGAGTCGCGGCCAGACCCACGCCTGGCGCCGCGTACATCGTTTCACCCATGTCGGCGACCAGCTGGCGCAGGCGTTCGTCGAACACCGCCACCGGTTTGGCGACCCGGTTCAGGCGCGGGTCCGGGTATTCGATGATCGCGAGCTGGCTCAAGGTCGGTCTCCAGCTTGGAATATTGTGGCGATTGCCGTCTTTTTCATCGTTTCCCCGTCCCGCGCCGCGCGAATACTGGGGCGCCGAATCACGTGGCGCCGGTAGTGCGCCATCCGGCCGGATCCATTGCGATATCAAAGGTTTGGACGGACAATTTTAAGCTTCAGCTGCACCGCGAATCGAGGCCTCAGCATGATCTTCCTTCCAAAATCGGATTTGGTGCGCCCCCACCAGGGCGCCCTCGGACCTGCTCGGCGCAGCTCCACGCTGCAGGCAGGGCTGACGGCGCAGCTGACTGCGGGGCTGACCGCGGCGCTGCTCGCCTCGTCCGCCCTGCCCGCATGGGGCCAGCAAAGCCCGTTTCCGGTGACGGAAGATCAACGCCAGACAGCGGACAAGGTCGCCCAGGAGGGTGTTGCGGTGTCCGAGCTCGCCCCGAACGCCCCGGAGCGCTACACCATCAAGAAGGGTGACACGCTGTGGGCCATTTCGATCCTGTACCTGAAGTCGCCGTGGCGGTGGCCCGCACTGTGGGGCATGAACAAGACGCAGATTTCGAATCCGCACCTGATCTTTCCGGGCCAGATGCTGGTGCTCGTCAGAACGCCGGAAGGTCGCGCCATACTGAGGCTGGCCGGAACCGAAGGCACCATGATGCCTGCGGCCGCCGCACCTGAGCCGACCCCGCCGCCCGCGCCGGCCAAGCCGGTGGCGCCGCCGATACCGGCTCAGAAGCTCGAGCCGCGCATACGCGACCTGGGAGACATCAGCGCGGAGCCGATTCCGAGCATACCGAACCGGCTGATCGAGCCATTCCTGTCGCAGCCGATGATCGTTTCGGTCGATGATCTGTCCAAGTATCCACGCATCGTCGCCACGCCAGAGGACCGCGTCTTCCTGGGTCGCGGCGACCAGGCTTACGCGCGAGGCATCGACGATCAGGGCCAGTCGAACTTTCACATCTTCCGGCCGGCCAAACCGCTGTTCGACCCGGGCGATGTGGAGCACAAGAATCCGATCGCGTACGAAGCGCATTTCCTGGGCAGTGCGCGCGTGGTTCATCACGGCGAGGTCACCACGCTCGCCATCATCGACAGTCGTGCCGAAATCGGGGTCCAGGACCGTCTGGTGCCGATCGAGCACGAGCCTCTGATCACGTACGCGCCTCATAGCCCGAAGCGTGCGGTCGAGGGCTGGCTGATTTCCGTGTACGACGGTATCGGCGATGTAGGCGCACAGAGCATCGTGACGCTGGACCGGGGAGCGCGCGACGGCCTCGACATCGGAACGGTGCTCGCGGTGAACCGCAGTGGCAAGACCGTACGCGATGACACGGCCCACCACAGCGAATACGTCAAGCTGCCTGACGAGCGCATCGGCCAGATGTTCGTGTTTCGAGTGTTCGACCGCCTGTCCTACGCGCTGGTGATGACCGCCAGTGGTCCGATCAAGGTCGGCGACCGCTTCAGCCTGCCCGACGTCCTGCCGGATAGCGCCTCGTCCGCGCACGGCGCGTCCGTGGCGGTTGCGCGCTGAGCCGTGTCATCACTGCCGTCCGGCGCGCCGTTCGCGGGCCGGACGACAATGCAAGACGCTGAACGCCGAGCCTGGCTGCGGCTGTCGCTGACCGAGGGCGTCAGTCCAGGCGCTGCGCGCGACCTGTTGACCGCCTTCGGGCTGCCGGTTGCCATCTTCGAAGCGGGCCAAGCCGCACTTGCGCGCGTTGCGGGCGAGTCGGTCGCCACAGCCCTGCTGGCAGCAGAATGCACCGACGCCATCGAGCGCGCACAGGCGTGGCTGGATTCGGATCCGTCGCGCTCCCTGATCACGCTGGCCGATGCGGACTACCCGCCGCTGCTGCTGCATCTGACCGATCCCCCGCCGCTGCTCTATCTGCAGGGACGCCGCGAGCTGCTGCAGCGGCCGGCGTTGGCCATCGTTGGCAGCCGCAACGCCTCGCGCCAGGGCGAGGCCAATGCCGAAGCGTTCGCGTCTCACCTGGCCGGTTGCGGACTGACCATCGTCAGTGGCCTGGCGCGCGGTATCGATTCGGCTGCGCACCGCGGGGCGCTCGGCGCCGACGCGGCCACGATCGCGGTGCTCGGCACCGGCGCCGACATCGTCTATCCGTTGTCCAACCGTGCGCTGGCCGGCCGTATCGTGCAGCAGGGGCTGCTGGTGTCCGAATATCCGCTCGGCACGCCGGCCATCCCTCATAATTTTCCGCGCCGCAATCGACTGATCGCGGCCGCGGCGCTCGGCGTGCTGGTGGTCGAAGCTGCGCTGCCCTCCGGCTCGCTGATCACGGCGCGCCTGGCGGGCGAGCTCGGGCGCGAAGTGATGGCGATTCCGGGTTCGATCCACTCGCCCCTCGCCCGTGGCTGCCACCAGCTGATCCGCGACGGCGCGCGCCTGGTCGAGTCGGCGCAGGATGTTCTGCACGAGCTTCAGATCGAGACCCTGCGACTTGCGCCCCCGGCTTCGTCGGATCGCGCGAGGCGCAACGACTCGGATTTGCTGCGGGCGGTCGGCTTTGATCCGGTCGACCTGGATACGCTGGCGCTACGCACCGGGCTCGCCCCCGGTCTGTTGTCGGCCCGGCTGCTGGAGCTCGAGCTGACACAAGATGTTGAGCGCCTGGCGGGTAACTGCTACCAGCGGTTGAGGCGAAGTTGAAGCTTCCTATTGCGCCGGCACTGCCGGCTGCGTTACAGTGACGAGCCCATGTTCGACGTGCTGGTCTTTTTGTACGAGAACTACAGCGCATTGTCCGCCTGTCCGGACTTCGAGGCGTTGACACGGCGACTCGCCGACGCCGGTTTCGACGAGGACGAGATCGCCGACGCGATGGTCTGGCTGCACGGGCTGGCCAGCGTCACTCTGTCCTCGCGCATGCCCGATCACAACGGAGCGTTCCGCGTCTACACCCGCCAGGAATATGCGTCGCTCGGCAGCGCGGCGATCGGATTCATCGCTTCCCTCGATCGCGACCGCCAGTTGAGTCCGGCCCAGCGCGAAATCGTGATCGAGCGGGCCTTGGCGGTCGAGACGCCGATTACGCTGGAACGCCTGAAGATTATCGTGCTGATGGTGCTGTGGAGCCAGTCGGTCGATGTCGACCTGCTGCTGCTGCAAGAGTTGCTCGACGACGATC
>DATBCI010000162.1:0-3054 GCA_036270555.1 Burkholderiaceae bacterium | reverse complement strand
GCGCTGATTGAGCTCGCCAGGCCTGCGCGCTCGACCGCATCCTCAAGTTGGCTGGGCGACGGGCTGGTGTTCGCGGCGGTGTGCTGCGAAGCCCTGTACGTGGTGATCGGCAAGCGCCTGGCGGCCACGCGCACGCCGATGCGGGTGTCGGCCTGGATCAATCTGTGGGGGCTGGCGCTGACCGCTCCGTTCGGGTTGTGGCAGATCGTGCAGCTGGATGTGTCGGCGGTGCAGGCGCGCTCCTGGGCCTATCTGGTCTTCTACTCGTTGGCCGCCAGTGTGGTTGCTGTTGGCCTCTGGATGTCCGGCTTGCGGCGCATCCCGGCCGCAATTGCGGGGGTGTTCACCGTCGCACTGCCTCTGTCCACCACGGCGGTCGCGGTCGGTGTTCTGGGCGAAGCGCTGACCTGGATGCATGCGATCGCGCTCACCTGCGCGCTGCTCGCGATCCTGCTGGCGGCCTGGCCGGCCGCAACCACCCCCTTGCGCTGACGGGCTTTTGCGGCCGAAGGCCGGAAAAGGTTTGCCTGTTTCTGCGTCCTTTCGCTTTTTTTGCGCCTTCTTTACATCGAACGGCCGAACATTTGCGCCTTTTCGATCCGCGGCGACTTACCGTTGCCGGCGTTCGGAACTGGAGCGCTCTGATGGACGACGTGTTGATGCTGGTGCTGATGGCCGCTCTGTTCCTGGCGGCCTGGGGCCTGACCAGGTTCTGCGAGCATCTCTCGAGCCGCGGGAGGTCGTGATGCTTTGGGTTGGAATGATCGCTGCGATCGGATTGCTGGTCTATTTGTGCGTCGCCATGTTCGACGCCGAGAACTTCTGAGCGGAGCCGCGCTTGCAAGCCCAATTCTGGCTCACGCTGTTGTTGTTCGCACTGGTGCTGGTGGCGGTCGGCTGGCCGCTCAGTGCCTGGCTGGTGCGGGTCGCCTCTGCCCGGTTTGGACAGGGGTCGCGCTTGGTGCAGGCGGTCGAGCGGCCGCTGTGGCGAATCGCCGGAATCGATCCGGCGGGCGGCCAGCGCTGGCCGCAATACACGTTCGCGCTGCTGCTGTTCAACGCCGTCGGAGTGCTGGCCGTCTACCTCCTGCAGCGCGTGCAGGCCGGGCTGCCGCTGGACCCGGCCGGCTTCGGCGCGGTCGAGCAGGGCAGCGCCTTCAACACGGCGGTGAGCTTCGTCACCAACACGAACTGGCAGGGTTACACCGGTGAGCAGACGATGGCCCACCTGACCCAGATGCTGGCGCTGACCGTGCAGAACTTCCTGTCGGCCGCGACCGGGCTGGCGGTCGCGTTTGCCCTGACGCGAGGCCTTGCGCGGCGCGGGCAGGACACGCCGGCGAACAGCGCCGAATCGGGTGTGATCGGCAATTTCTGGGTCGATGTGGTACGGATCACGCTGTGGGTGCTGATCCCGATCTGCGTGGTGGTCGCGCTGGCCCTGGTGCAGCAGGGATCGATCCAGAACCTGAATGGATTTACCGAAGTCGCGACGCTCGACTCGACGGCTTATGACAACCCGAAGGTCGACGCGGCCGGCAAGCCCGTGCTCGATGCGCAGGGCAAGCCGGTGATGGAGCACCTGACGATACGGACTCAACAGGTGCCGGGCGGGCCGGTTGCCTCCGAGGAAGCGATCAAGGAGCTGGGCACGAACGGAGGCGGCTTTTTCAACGCGAATTCGGCCCACCCGTTCGAAAACCCGACGGCACTGACCAATTTCATCGAGATGCTGTCGATCCTGTTGCTGCCGACCGCGATCGTATTGGCCTTCGGACGCATGGTTGGCGATACGCGGCAAGGCTGGACCATCCTGGCCACGATGGCGGTCGTGCTGGTCGCCTTCATGGCGATGGCGTTCTATGCGGAGCTCACCCCGAATCCGCACCTGACCACGGCGGGTGTCGCCTCCGACCTGGGCAATCTCGAGGGCAAGGAGACCCGCTTCGGCGTGGTGGCGTCGACCATGTTCGCGGCCATTACGACCGCGACCTCCTGCGGCGCGGTCAATGCGATGCATGACTCGTTCATGCCGTTAGGCGGCGCGGTTCCGATGTCGTTGATCCTGCTCGGCGAGGTGATCTTTGGCGGGGTCGGCACCGGCCTGTACACGATGCTGGTCTATGTGCTGACCGCCGTCTTCATCGCCGGGCTGATGATCGGGCGCACGCCGGAGTACCTGGGCAAGCGCATCGAGAGTTACGACATGAAGATGGTGTCGATCGCGATCCTGCTGACGCCGATCGTCGTGCTGTCCGGTGCCGCGCTCAGTGTCGCCCTCGAGGCCGGCCGGGCCGGTATCAGCAATCCGGGCCCGCACGGCCTGTCTCAGATCCTGTATGCGTGGGGATCGAGCACCCACAACAACGGCAGCGCCTTCGCGGGACTCAATGCGAATACGCGCTTCTACAACATCGGACTGGCGGTGGCGATGTGGCTCGGACGCTTCGGCACCATCATCCCAGTGCTGGCGCTGGCCGGCAACATGGCGCTCAAGAAGCGCTCGGACGCGGTGACCGGCAAGATGCCGACGCACGGGGCGCTGTTTGTTGGACTGCTGATCGGCACCGTGTTCCTGATCGGGGCGCTGACCTATGTGCCGGCGCTCGCGCTGGGGCCGGCCGCCGAGCATCTGCAACTGTTCTCGAAGGCCGCTCAATGAGGCACGCTCGCCTGCCCCTGTTCGACCCGAAGCTGGTGCGCCCGGCGCTGCTCGAATCGCTGCGCAAGCTGGATCCGCGTGTCCAATGGCGCAACCCGGTGATGTTCGTCTGCTACGTCGGCAGCGTGCTGACGCTGCTGTTGTGGCTGTAGGCCCTGTTCGGTCAGGGCGAAGCTTCGCCCGGCTTCATCCTGGCGATCAGTCTGTGGCTGTGGTTTACCGTCGTGTTCGCCAACTTCGCGGAGGCGCTTGCCGAGGGCCGCAGCAAGGCGCAGGCGGCGTCGCTGCGCGGGCTGAAGACCGCCACCCCGGCCCGCCGCCTGCGCGGGAGCAATCACGACGGTCCGTTCGACGAGGTACCCGCCACGGCGCTGCGCAAAGGCGATCTGTAC
>DATBCI010000161.1:0-13768 GCA_036270555.1 Burkholderiaceae bacterium | reverse complement strand
CCCGCGCGGGCCGAAGCCCCGCGTCGGCGTCGGCATCGTCTGCGCAGACGTACGCATGATCGTGCCGGCCGGGATGAGCGACGAGCTGTGGGAATGGCTGATGGATCAGGGCTGGCGCGAAGTTACATACCGGCCTGAGCATCGCGTATACCGACAGATTCCAGCTTCCTACGCTGTGCGGCTGGCCGATGCGACGGAAGATACGCGCGAGCACGTGTTGGAGGCCGGCATGAAACGCGCCGAGTCGCGGGCGTGCTATCGGGTCGACCCCGACATACTCCCGGCGTACGTCCAGCGCCGATAACGAGCTGAGGCTGGACAGCGACGGTGCTACCTCCCGTGACCAGGAAACCGCCCGCACGGGCGGTTGCCTCCTGACTCAGCCACCGGCACCGCGAATACTTTTCGCCACCCGCCAGGCCAAGGCCGCCAGCGCGCCCACCGCGACCAGCAACACTGCCCAAAGCGACCAGCGCCAGCGCGCCTGGTTGCGGGCCAACTGCGCCGCGCGCGCTGCGGCCGGCTTCATATCCGCGGGTCCGGACGGCGTTACCTGCGCACGCGGCAGGTTCGTGCCTGCCGGATCTTCCCCCGACAGCATTCCGGCCAGATCCAGCCGCGGGCCCTCTCCAGCGCCTTCGTGTCCGACCGCAAGCTGGTACGGTCCCGGCGCGCGAGCCAGGAACGCCAAGCGCACCGGTTGCCACTGCTCCTCCACGTCAGGAGGCGGCCCTCGATAGTCGGGCGGATCGATGACGTGCACCAGCAGGTGGGCCGGGTGCCCCGGGATTGCCACCGGCAGATTCTCGACCCACTCGCCGGAGCGGTCGACCCTGTACACGTGGACGCCGCGCACGCAGGCGAACCAGGGTTGAGACGATGTGCGGCCCGACAGCTCGCGCAACAGGTGCTCGCGATCGGAAACCTCCCCCCCGGAGGACGGACAAAGCAGATCGACTTTGAGCGCCTGATTCGGTTGCGCCACATGAATCGCGATCCGCCACAGGGGCAGGGCTGGGGGCAGATCCACCAGCCAGCGGCCGTCCGGCAGCGCGCTCAACTGCAGCGCCGTCTGCGACGCCGGCGCGACCCGCGGCGGCAGACGCTGGCGGAAGCTTGCCGCGTCCAGCTTGGGTGCCGCGCCCGCGGGCCACTGCACACGGGCGAAGGCGGGTGGATGATTCAACTCGAAGCTCGAGTGCTCGACCGCGGCGCCGCCGAGCTGCCGATTGCGCGCCAGCGGGCCGCTCACCAGGAGGTGCCACGAGACAAGATCGTCGCTACCGGAGATCGTCGCCGTGTTCGCATAGTCCGGCGCGCCGGCGGCGAACTGAAGCACCAGCTCCCCCTGCTCATCCTTGAGTGGACGCAGGTCCAGCAAAAAGCCGCCGGGGTCATGTGTGGCGCTGGCAGGGGTGGACCCGGCATTGGCGCCGATCTCGAGCACCGTGTGGTCGCGGTCGCGCACCAGGCGCAGCGCGTAATCGGCCAAGGTGCGATCCTGTGCCTGTTGGGAGCCTGGCAGTGGCGCCATGCGCAGCGCGACCGTCACACCGTGCTCGGCGGGCGGTGCAACCGCAGGAAGCTGTGCAACCGGAAGCGCCTCACCGTTGGCATTGAAGATCCGCAGATCGCGCGGGCCGGAGGCCGTTGCGGCCAGCAGAGCGTCCTCTCCAAGCTGCAGCTGGTGCAGGCCGTCGGTGCGCTCGGTCGACACGGTGGCATGCCAATCGAAGTCGGCCGCGGTCAGGTCGCGCGCGGGCGCAGCGGCGCTCATTAGGAGGCAAAGCGGGACGGGCAAAGACAGGTGCAGTCTCATCAGTTCGCCTTCAGATCGCGCCCGCCGGCGGATGCCGTCGCGCGCACGGGCGGCACCGGCGACAGATATCCGATCACGATGATCAGGAGGCCGACCGCCAGGAACGACACGATCCGCTCCACGGTGCCACGTCCCGACAGGTCGACCGCGATCATCTTGACGATCACGACGCCCAGCAGCGTCGCTCCGGCGACCCATAACGGCCGCAGCGCCAGACGGTGCGCGACCACCATCGCGACCATCGCGAACAGCGTCCACAGTATCGACAGGCTCGCCTGCACCAGCAGCGAGCGGCTCCACTGTTGGATCGACCAATCCACGCCGGCGGTGAAATGCAGCGTCCGCAGCAGCAGCAGATTGGCGATCAGGAATATCGTCCCGCACACCACCGCGTCAGCGACCGTGCGAAAGCGCCCCAATTGGCGCCATTGCACCAGCGCGGCCAGCACCAGCAGCGAGGCGAGGTCCATGGGGTTGAGCAATGGAAGGGCCGGCAGCGGCGAGGGGTCGCCGTCGCTGCCGATCCCAGCCACGAGCAACCACCAGGCTGCAAAAACGACGAGGCCGGTGGCTCCCACACCCGAATAGGCCGCGGGTGCAGCGCTGGCGGGCCACCGCGGCGGCTGCAGGCTGGCGAACCACAAGGCGGCGGCGGCCAACACGCCCCAGCTTGCGTGAATCCAGCCGGATCCGACCAAACCGCCAAGCTGCGCGCTGCACTCGGCGGCGGCCATGGCGGGGAGCGTCCACAGTCCGGCCACGTGCAGGCCTGCCAGGGCGCTGGGCGGGAGCTCGGCAGCGCTGCGCGACGCCTGCCAGAGGCGCGCGTAGTAGGCCAGCCACGCGATGATCCAGGCGGGCGCGCCGTACAGTTGGCTCGGCGCGTCGGTCGACTCGATCGCCTGCGAGATCGCGTACGTGGCGAACACCAGGTGGCCGGCGTGAAAGGACCACGCCAGCCGTTGCGACCAGCTCCACTGCAGGCGTGCGGCGAGCCAGCCCAGCCCCAACGCGGAAAACGCGGCGAGCACCAGCGCGAGTTGAGCGACCACCAGCGGCGGCTCCTCGCGAACGACCGCCTCGGCCAGCACCGCGAACAGCCAGCCGAACACGGCCAGCGACAGCAGCACGCCGGCGGCGGTCCGGCGCCGTGCATCGCGTCCCAGCGACAGCAACGAAGCCGTCAGTGCTACGGCTGCAACCGACAATCGGGCCATGATCTCGGTGGTGCGATGCTCGAGGTGCGGCGGGGCAGCGGCGAAGGCCGCGACCATGGCGGCGACGATCCAGCCCATCGACGCCACCCATTCGGCGCTCAATCCGATTGCGGTCTCGTCCGTCGCCGAGCGCCGATCCGCCGCCGCCAACCCGAGCGCGAGCAAACCCCACGCGTAGACGTAGTACGGGTACTCGAACGGCTGCCGGAGAAGGGCGCCGACCCAGCCCCAACCGATCAGACGCATCAGCCACGCCAGCCATGGCTGCGGCAGATTGATGGGCGCGCTCCAGCCGGAGGCAAGCCCCGACTGACACAAACGGGCTACTGCGAGGGCTGCTGCCGCCAGCACGGCCAGGTTGAGTGTGACGCCGGACCATTCGGGCGCAAGGCTGGCGTGCCCTTGCATGACCGCCTGCGCCAGTGCCAGCGCCGCCAGGACTTGCAATGCCATACCGGCGAGCAGTGGCAGAGCGCGCTGCTGGCGCAAACCGACCCAGGCGGTTGCGACGCCCTCCAGCGCCCACGCCGCAGCTGTCCACTGCGCGCTGGCCGCCAGGGGCACGGCCAGCGTCAGGAAGGCAACACCGAGTCCGAAATTGGCCTCGACCAGCAGCTTCAGCGCCGCCTCACGACGGCGAAGCAGAACGACCGATGCGGCCAGATAAACCGCCGACCCGACGAGCGACGCAAAGGCGAGCGACAGGCCATGCGTGAAGCGGGTTTGAATGCCGAATGCGACCAGCGGCAATGCGAACACCAGCGTCGTGTCGAAGCGGCCGCGGCGGCTCGACGGCTGGCGCAGCGCATGCAGCATCGCGACCGACAGGAACAGAATCCAGAAGGCGGCCAGGAAGCCCTGGCCGATCGCGAAGTCGGCGGGCAAGTATCTCTGGACCGACCACAGGCCGCTGACGCTGAACGTGAAGACAAAGGCGATCCAGTTCAGTTCGCGCCAGGCCCTGAACCAGGCAACGCCCAGCACGCCCAGGTCGAGCAACAGGTAAAAGGCGAACAGCACCTCGATGCGCCCGGCGCCGGTCGAGATCAACAGCGGCGCCGCGAACCCTCCCAGCGCGCCCAGGCCGGCCAGCGCCCGGCCGTCCTGCAGGATGGCCAACAGGCCCGACAGGATGGCGAGCATCGCCATGAATCCGAACGCCGCAGCAGCCGGCAATACGTCGTAGACGCGCAGGGAAGCGAATGCAGTCAGGTACAGGATGGCGATCGCGCCACCCTGCATCGTGATTGCGAAGCCGGGCCGGCGCGCGCGCAGGCGCCAGCCAACCGCGAGGAACACCAGCGCGCCGAGTGCGACGCCGACCAAACGCACCTCGATCGGCACACGCGTGTGCTCCGCCACGTAGCGCAGCAGGAACGCGACCCCGATGAACAGAATCAGCAGGCCGACCCGGGCAACCGTGTTGCCGCCAAGCAGCCAATCGCGTGCGACCGTGCCCCATTGCATCGCCGGCGCGGCGTCCATCGAAAGGGGCGTTATTGACGTCGACACTTCGGGCAGGACGGTCTCCGCGCTCGGGCGCGGCGTTGCAGCGGGCGGTGGCGCGGCGGCGGGCGTCGCCGCAAGAGACCGATCAACCGGAGCCACGACGGCCGGCCTGGCCGGTTCCTGCCGTGGCGCCTGCGTCTCGGGTCTTTGGGTCGCGGCGGGCACGGCGGCGGCCGGTGCCGGCTGTGCGGCCGATCTAAGCCGCGCGAAGTCGTGCTCCAGGTCGGTGACGCGCGATTCAAGCTGCTGCAGGCGAGCATCGCGATCGAGATTGCGATGGCTGGACTGGAAGGCACGGATCACCGCGCCGACCGTGACCCCGAGCACGGCGCCCAGCACGGCGCTTCCGTGCCCGATGAAAAGCCCGCCGATGAGGGTGCCCGCAACCAGGCCGATCCAAACCGGAGCCCAGGTCGGCCAGTTCACGAGTCGAGCCATCGCGCCAGATCGACCAGCGCCTCCGCACAAGGCCGCTCGATCTTGACCTGGAACAGGTGATCGGCCCGCGTGCGCCCGAGGTTGATCGCCGCCATCGGCTTTTGCAGGCGATGCGCAAAGTCGCAGAAGCGATAACCGGAATACAGCATCAACGAGGAGCCGACCACGAGCATCGCATCGGCCTGCTCGAGTGCCTGCATCGCCTCGGCCACGCGCCCGCGCGGTACTGTGTCGCCGAAAAACACCACATCGGGCTTCAGTATTCCGCCGCAGTGCGGACAGTCAGGCGGCGCGAACCGATCCCAATCGGCCGGATCGATGTCCGCATCCCCGTCCGGCGCGCCAGGCGCCAGACAGCCCGCGTGATCGGGATTCGCGGCCTCCAGCCACCGCTGCACGTCGCCGCGCTCGAGCCGCAGTCCGCATTCGAGGCACAGCACCTGCGCAATGCTTCCGTGCAACTCGATGACGTCGTCGCTTCCGGCACGCTGGTGCAGGCCATCGACGTTCTGGGTCACGAGGCGGTGCACGCGCGAGGCTGCTTGCAACCGAGCCAGCGCCTGATGCGCCGGGTTGGGGCAGGCCCGTGCGATCGTGGGCCATCCGATCATGCTGCGGGCCCAATAGCGCCGACGCACGCTCGCCGACCGGAGGAAGTCCTGCCCGTTCACGGGCGGACGGCGCTTCCACCGTCCCTCGTCGTCACGGTAGTCCGGAATGCCGGACGCGGTGCTGACACCGGCACCGCTCAGTACAAACAGGCGCGGATACCGATGGACGAAGCCGCGGAGAAGATCGCTCATACCCTTTCGTACGATACATCAGACACGACCAAGGTCTAATAGCCGTATCCATCTCGCCGTGGTAAACCCCGCAGCACGGGCGGCAGCACAGCTTGCAGTCGCGATCGGCGTTCGCCCGCGGCCAGGCCAAGCAGGAGGTAAGCGCCCGTATCGGATAGGAGGAAGCGATGACAACAGCATGTGAGACCAGAACGGTTCATAGACTCGCGGCGTCGTGTTTGATGAGTGGCATGGCGATGCTTCTCGCTGCCTGCGGAGGTGGCAGCGGGGGCGGCGCGATGTCGAATACCGGCGGCTCGACGGCCACGCCGATGATGGGTGGACCGTCCATGATGAAGGCGGCGCCGACCCAGGCCGCCGCAAGCGAAGCGGCCTCGCAAGACGATGACAGCGGGGAAGGGTTCAGGACCGTTCCGAAGGCGCAATGCGGCGAGGAAGATCACCCCGAGACGGGTCTGCAAGGTCAGGTCTCGGCGGCGCTGCGTGCCAGCGGGTTCCACGGGTTCAACTGCAACCTGAAACTGATTGGCCAGGTTCGCGGCGATGGCGCGAACTGGCAGACCGCCGAGTTCAAGGACCGGGTACACAAATGCGCCTACCACGGAACCTCGTACGCCACCGCCAACCGCACCCAGCTGGGCGTTCCGGTCGCTGACGTCACGAATCCGTCGAGGCCGACCGTAACGGGCTATCTGACCACGTCGTCCATGCTCGATCCTTGGGAATCGCTGAAGGTCAACGAGCGGCGGCAACTGCTGGCAGCTGATGAGGCCTTTAACGGGGGCCTGTTCGGAGCCGGCGGGCCGGGGATCGATATCTACGATCTGTCGCAGGACTGCCGCTATCCGCAGTTGCTGGCCAGCATCGGGGTTGGCAATGCGAACGGCACCACCGGCGTCCCGCTGGGCGTGGTCGGGCACGAGGGAAGCTGGGCGCCCGATGGGCTGACGTATTACGGCGGAGACCTGACCAACAAACAGTACTACGCGGTCGACACGACGATTCCAACCATGCCGAAGCTGCTGGCAACCTGGAAGACGGGTGTCGTCGTTCCCGCGGGTGGATCGAACCTCCTCACGCACGGTCTGTCGATCAGCGATGACGGCATGCGCGGGTACTTTGTTTCATTGGCGAGCTTGCCGGCGGCCGATCTGACCGATCCGACCGTCCCCGCCGTCAACGGGCTGCTCATCTACGACACCAGCCAGATTCAGATGCGAGTGGCCAACCCGCAAGTCCCACTGATCAGCAAGCTGTTCTGGAAGGACGGCGGGGTTTCGCAGCATACGATCAACGTTCACATAAACGGCAAGCCTTACGTTGTATTCGTCGATGAAGGGGGGCCAGCTGGAAACGGCACGGCGGGGCCCGCGGCGGCGTGCGCGGCCAACCTGCCTCCGTATCCGATGGCGCGCATTATTGACATCAGCGACGAGCGGCATCCGTTCATCGTGTCGCGCCTCGCGCTGGAAATACACGACCCGGCCAACTGCAGCCAGACGCTGCCCGACATCGTCGGGCTGACCGCTTTCACCTATGGCAGCCACTACTGCAGCGTCGACAACCGCCAGGATGCGACGACCCTGGTGTGTGGCTATTTCAACGCGGGCATCCGCGTGTTCGACATCCGCTCGCCGCGGCACCCGAAGGAAATCGCGTATTACAACCCGGCCGGCACAACCACTCCCAGCCCCGGATCGAATCACATCGGGCCGCTGGTCGCCAACAACTGGGTTGCCGGCGGGCCGGACTGGTGCTCGGCGCAAGCCCACCTGGACGCGCGGGAAGGAACGCTCTGGACCACGTGCCAGGACAATGGGCTGCTGGTCATGAAATTCGAGAACGGCGCATGGCCGTTCCCCACTTCGCGCACGCCGCCGGGGCAGCAGAACTAGCCATCCAGCTGCCCGTATCCCGCAGCGCGCCGACAGAACCCATCCGACAGCCGTCGGATGGGTTCTTTTTCTGCGCCGTGGGCGCAACCCTTCGATACCGTACGCCTATCGGATACATGAAATCGATCAATTTGATTTATTCGGCGCCGCTGCCTATTCTGAGTTCACCAGCTGATTTTAGCCAAAACCAGGAGCGCAGTGATGAGTGACAAGCAACGCCTGACCACCGCGGCCGGTGCCCCGGTGCCCGACAACCAGAACACGATGACGGCCGGTCCGCGCGGCCCCGTGCTGCTGCAGGACGTTTGGCTGCTGGAGAAGCTCGCGCACTTCGATCGCGAGGTCATTCCGGAGCGCCGCATGCACGCCAAGGGATCGGGCGCCTACGGGTCCTTCACGGTCACGCACGACATCACGCGCTACACACGGGCCAGGGTCTTTTCGCAGATCGGCAAGAAGACCGACCTGTTCGCCCGCTTCACGACGGTGGCGGGCGAGCGCGGTGCCGCCGACGCCGAACGCGACATTCGCGGCTTCGCCGTCAAGTTCTACACGGAAGAGGGCAATTGGGACCTGGTCGGCAACAACACGCCGGTGTTTTTCCTGCGTGATCCGTTGAAGTTTCCGGACCTGAACCACGCCGTGAAGCGCGATCCGCGCACCAACATGCGCAGCGCGAAGAACAACTGGGATTTCTGGACCTTGCTGCCCGAGGCGCTGCACCAGATCACGATCGTGATGAGCGACCGTGGCCTGCCGGCGACCTACCGGCACATGCACGGGTTCGGTTCGCACACGTTCAGCTTCATCAACGCACGCAACGAGCGGCACTGGGTCAAGTTTCACTTCAGATCGAAGCAGGGGATCAAGAACCTGAGCGATCTGGAAGCCGAAGAGGTCGTCGGCAAGGACCGGGAGAGCCATCAGCGGGATCTCTTCGAGAGCATCGAGAGGGGCGAGTATCCGAAGTGGACCCTGTATGTTCAAGTGATGCTGGAAAGGGATGCGTCCAAGGTTGCGTACAACCCGTTCGACCTGACCAAGGTGTGGCCGCACAAAGACTACCCGCTGATCGAGGTCGGTGAGATGGTGTTGAGCCGGAATCCGGAGAACTTCTTCGCCGAGGTCGAGCAGTCGGCGTTCAACCCCGCCAACGTCGTGCCCGGCATCGGCTTCTCGCCGGACAAGATGCTGCAGGCGCGTCTTTTCTCGTATGGCGACGCGCAGCGTTATCGCCTGGGCGTGAACCACCACCAGATTCCGGTCAACGCGCCCCGCTGTCCGGTCCACAGCTATCACCGGGACGGCCCGATGCGGGTGGACGGAAACCGCGGAAGCACGATCGGCTATCAGCCGAACAGCTTCGGCCACTGGGAGGAGCAGCAGGACTATCGCGAGCCGCCGCTGTCGATCGAGGGCGCGGCCGACCACTGGAACCACCGCGAGGATCCGGACTACTACTCGCAACCGGGCGCGCTGTTCCGGCTGATGACGAGCGCGCAGCGGCAAGCGCTGTTCCAGAATACGGCCCGCTCGATCGGCGGCGCGCCGAGGGTGATCCAGATCCGGCACATCAGCAACTGCTTGAAAGCCGATCCGGCCTACGGCAGGGGCTTGGCCGATGCGCTGGGCATCGCGCTCAGTGAGGTGCCGAAGGACTAGGGCTTGAAGGAACCCGACCCCTCTCCTGAACATGGAGAGGGGAGCCTTGCAGGGCTCAGGCCGGTGCGCCCGACACGCGGAAGGCGCCGACCGCTTCGACCAGCCCGCGCGTCTGGGTTTCGAGGCTGCTGGCGGCCGCAGCGGCCTGCTCCACCAGCGCGGCGTTCTGCTTGGTCGATTGATCGATCGCGGCGACGGATTGGTCGACCTGTTCGATTTCGGCCGCCTGGCGATCCGATGCCGTCGTGATCTCACCGACGATGTCGGTGACGCGCTTGGCAGCCGCGACGATCCCGCGCATCTGTGCGCCAGCTTCCTGGGCCAGCGTAGCACCGCCCTGCACGCGGCCGGCGCTGTCGACGATCAGCTTGCGAATCTCGGTAGCGGCCTGCCCCGAGCGCTGAGCGAGCGTGCGCACCTCGGCGGCAACCACCGAGAAGCCACGGCCGTGCTCGCCGGCCCGGGCCGCTTCCACCGCGGCGTTCAGCGCCAGGATGTTGGTCTGGAACGCGATGCCGTCGATGACGCCGATGATCTCGTGAATCTTGCGCGAGCTGTCGGCGATGCTGTTCATCGTCTCGACCACGCGGCCGACCGTTTCCCCGCCGGCTTGGGCCGTGCGGCTGGCGTCAACTGCCAGGGTGCTGGCCTGGCGTGCATTCAGTGCGTTCTGGCGAACCGTCTGGGCGAGTTGCCCGATCGAGCCGGCCGTGCGCTCCAGCGATGCGGCCTGTTGCTCAGTGCGCTGCGACAGATCCTGGTTGCTCTGTGCCAGCTCGGCGGCGACGTTCTCGATCGTGCCGCTGGCGACCCGGATCTTGGCGATCATTTCCGTGACGCGCTCGGCCATGGTCCGCATCGAGGCCAGCAGGTGGCCAAGATCGCGCCTGGTGTCGAGGGTGGTTGCCGCATCCATGTCGCCGGCGGCAATCTGGTTGGCCGAGTCGATCGCCCGCTGCAGCGGGCCGGTCAGGTCGCGCAGGGCGCGCCAGATGAAGAAGCCTGCCAGGGCGAGCGACAGGAACATCGCGATCGGCACCAGGAACTTCTCGCGTGGCGCGGTGGCCTTGGCGATCGCGGCGCGCGCGGCCTCGTCATATTCGGCCAGGTCGGCGGCGATCTGTTTGCCAACGCGAGGAATCGTGTCCTTGAGGGGTGCCATGCCCTTGAGGCTCGAATCGCTCTGCAGCGCTGTCAGCATGCCCGCCATCGGGTCGGCGGCCACGGCCGGATGCCCCGGGTCTTCGGCCCCGAGGCGGCGCTCGTCGGCCAGTGCCAGTCCGAGCGCATCGAGCGCCTTGGACGACAGCTGGCCGGCGTCGACGGCGTCGACCACGCCGTCCAGGTAGACCGCATAGTGCGCCCGCGCCTGATCTGCGAGCGAGCGCAGATGCGCGGTGCGCTCGATCGCGCGGCTGTTGGCTCGCTCGACGATGACCTGGTAGGTGTTCAAGACCGTCCCCGGTGCGAGGACGACCAGGAACTGCAGAACGATTCGTCGATTCAGGTGCGAAAGCTCGCGCATCGCCAGGCTCCGAGGCGCTCTTGCGTTATCTAGAACTTGCCGACGACGTTGACGCCGGCGGGAGAGGTGGCGACATAGCTGACGGCGCCGGGGGTTTGCTTCACGAATTCGATCGTCTCGGCGTCGCTGCCTTTGACCGGAGGCGCGCTCACGCCATCGCGGAAGGACTTCTTGGTCCACGAGGCGGTGTATTTGGTGGCTTCCATCTTCATCACCTTCGCCAGGAACTGCTCTTGCGATGCGGTGTTGTCGACGGGTACCAGCTTGACGCTTCCGGCGATTTGCTTCTCACCCAGGAAGATCTCGCGTACGTCGGATGCGCTGACGGTCGTGCCGGAGTTGGAGATCACGTATAGATCTCCGGCATGCGCGGCCAGCGTGAGCAGGCTCGCGGCAGCGAGCACGACCAGCTTCTGTCTGAGCTTCATCGGCTCTCCCATGTTCGTCAGAAGCGGACCGCGACCTGGAAGCGGTATTCGTTGTAGCTGTCGAGGCCACGGTCGAAGTAGTTCGTCCGGTCAGTCTCGAACTTCAGCGCCGTGTTGCTCGTCAGGTCGTAGCGCAAGCCGCCCGCATAGCGCCGGTACGAGGAACCGATCGGCGCTGCAAGAACTGCGAAGTAGTTGTCGGCCTGATCCAGCAGTGCCGCCTCCCAGCGCAGGTACGGGGTGAACTTGCCGAACGCGTGCCCGACCTGCGCATAAGCGGCCCAGCTCTGGTGATTGCTTCCACCGGCGCTGACGTTGGTGTCATTGAAGTGGTAGTACTCGCTCAGGATCTCCCAGTCGTCCTCGGTGTACACACCGTAGCCGCCGAAAAAGCGAACGTTGGTGGTATCCGCAGGCGCCAGGTCGTCGGTGGTGCGCCACCGCATCGCGTGCACGCCGAGTTTCAGGCCGTCCAGCGAGCCGCCGAACTCGTAGCCGACATTGAGCAGCGTCGACATGTCGTGATTGTTCGAGCCGAGCAGGTTCATGTCGACCTGGCCGCCGCCACCCGGCCCGCCTCCGGTCACGATACGTGGGCTGTTGCCGAGCGACACGTCGTAGGTGATGTGGCCGTCGCCCCAGGCCTGCTTGCCGGTTCCCCACACGCCGACCGTGTGGTCCGGCATGAATCCATAGGTATCTTCAAATGCCAGGAACTTCGGACGCTGCACCGAAGTTTGGATCTGCGGCCCGTGGTGAAAGGCGGTGTTCCAGTAACCAAAGGGGGTGTGGAAGCGGCCGATCCAGACTGTCAGCGCGTCGCTGACCAGGTAGCCGACCTGCAGTCGTTCGAAGTCGATGCCCGGCGATTGACCGTACTCGCCGGTCTCGATCGCGATTTCCATCAGCGACTTGACGCGTGGGGCAATTTCGGGGTTCAGGTAGAAGTCGATCGCCTTCTCGTTGAAACCGTTGGCCGAGTTGCCGCTGTTGGGGTCGGTGCGCGAGTACCAGCGGCCGCCCACGTCGATGAAGCCGTGCAGTGGCACGCCGGTGTCGTTGTTGATCCGGCTGACGCTCTGCGACAGTTGCTTCACTTGCGAGGTGAGGTCGTCGATGCGCGAATCGGAAGCCGGTGCCGCCGCGGTCGTCGGCGCAGGCGCTGCGGCCGGTGCGGTCGCGGTCGTCGGCGTCGATGCCGGGGCGGCGGACGAAGCCGCTGGCGCAGCAGGCGTCGCACCCTGCGGTGAGCCGGCCGCCGGCGCGTTGCGCTGCGTTTCCAGTTGCTGTACCCGGTTCGACAGCTCGTCGATCCGCTGCAGGCTCTGCTCGAGTTTGCGCTGCAGCTCCTGAACGGTTGGATCCGGATTCGCGGTCTGCGCGCTCGCGCTGCTTGCCGCTGCGGCACAGACGCCGATCGCGCCTGCCGCCGCGACAACCGCGCGGATTCTTCGAAGGTTCATTCGGTTTTCCCCTGATTGGTACAAACGACTGTCGTGGTGGCGCCCGCCGTCACCCACGATTGCCGCACGACGCTCCGCGGCGCGTTGGAATTGCTACAGCTAGACTAGAAGTGCAGGGGATCCCCGAGTCGGTTGAAAAGCAAGCCCGTCAGGGCTCATATCGGGATCTATGGAAGCAGGCTGCGAACTAAGGTGCTCTTGCTCCTGCGGTGCTCGGAATTTTCCGACAGACCGCCCTCCCGGATCGGCATCGACTGCCGCCATGTGGAGCGCTGTGTCGAACGACTGGATGCGCACGTAAATGAATTGTCGCCGCCTCGCCCGCCTTGCCGTCGCTTTGGTCGCGCTGACGTATGGAGTCTCGGCTTCGGCGCAGCTCTTCTCGCGTTTTGGCGAAGTGCACTGGACCGATATCGACGGCGCAACGCACACGTTCGACGACTTCAAAGGGCGGCCGGTCATCATGACGATGTCCTACACGGGTTGTCGCAGGACATGCTCGGCCAGCATGCTCTGGTTGCGCGAGATGCAGGAGATCCTGAAGCGGCGGGGTAGCGAGGTTGCCTTCGTCGTGGTCAGCTATGACCCGTCGCACGATTCACCGGCTGAATGGCGCCGTTATCGCGACGCGCGCCGACTGCCCTCAAGCTGGCACTTCCTGAGCGGCACCGAGGCCGATACGCGCCAGCTCGCCGATTTCCTGGAATTGAAATACTGGATGTACGAAGAGCACGTGATGCACGACTTCCGGATCGTGATCTTCGACGCGGATGGAAAGCGCAAACGCGACGTCCTGTGGGATCAGTTTCCCGATCTGGAGCGCGAGCTGGCTGGTCTTTAGGAACCAAAAGCGCGGCGATTGCTGGCTTGGATCATTGGGTCGCGCTGCGCTGCAACATTCCCCCGAAGTATCCGAGCACTGCATCGCGCTCGACGTCGTTGAGGTTCGTCCCTAGCGGCATGCGACCAGCACCGGCTTCCGGCGCAAGGCGCCATCGAATTTCATCCA
>DATBCI010000160.1:0-21041 GCA_036270555.1 Burkholderiaceae bacterium | reverse complement strand
GCGCCATCCACCACGTCGGCTCCGGCCTCGATAGCCGCCAGCACGCTGGCCGCCGCCATGCCGGAGGTGTCGTGCGTGTGGAAGTGGATCGGCATGCCCACCTCCTGCTTGAGCGCGCGCACCAGCTCGCGCGCCGCACGCGGCCGGCACACGCCGGCCATGTCCTTGATGCACAGGATGTGGGCGCCGGTTCGCTCGATCTGGCGCGCAAGCTGGAGGTAATAGTTCAGGCCGAACTTGGGACGGCCGGCGTCGAACAGGTCCGCCGTGTAGCACATGGACGCCTCGCACAAGGCACCTGCTTCCAGCACGGCGTCGATCGTCACGCGCGTGTTTTCGATCCAGTTCATCGAGTCGAACACACGGAACAGGTCGATGCCGTGCAGCGCCGACTCGCGTACGAAGTAGCGCACCACGTTGTCCGGATAGGTCGTGTAGCCGACGGCGTTGGCGCCGCGCACCAGTACCTGCAGCAACAGGTTGGGCATCGCCTGGCGCAACTGCGCCAGGCGCTCCCATGGATCCTCCTTCAGGAAGCGCATCGCCACGTCAAAGGTGGCTCCGCCCCAGCATTCGATCGAAAAAAGGCCGGCCAGCCGGCGAGCGTAGTAGGGCGCGATCTCGACCATATCAGCGGTGCGCATGCGCGTCGCGAACAGCGACTGATGTGCATCGCGCATCGTGGTGTCGGTCAGCAAAATGCGCGGGTGCTCGAGCACCCAGCGCGCAAAGGCCGCCGCACCCAACTCGCGCAGGCGGTCGCGCGCGGCGGGCGGAGGCGGCATGGAGCGGTCACAGCCCGGAACGCCCGGACGCGGCAACGGCAGGGCAGGCGGCTTGCGCCCCGTCATCTCCGGGTTGCCATTGACCGCGACTTCACCCAGGAAGCGCAGCAGCCTGGTGGCGCGGTCGCGCCGCGCCTGGAATTTGAAAAGCTCGGGGGTCGTATCGATGAAACGGGTCGTGCATTCGCCCCGATGGAACAACGGATGGGCGATCACGTTTTCCAGGAACTGCAGGTTCGACGTGACGCCGCGGATCCGGAATTCGCCCAGCGCCCGATGCATCCGCGCGATCGATTCCTCGACCGTGTGACCCCAGGCGGTGACCTTCACCAGCAGCGAGTCGTAAAACGGCGTGATCACTGCGCCGCTGTAGGCGGTCCCGCCATCCAGCCGCAAACCGAATCCGGCCGCACTACGATAGGCCGTGATGCGGCCGTAATCGGGTGCGAAGCCTTTTTCGGGATCCTCGGTCGTGACGCGGCACTGGACCGCGTGACCGTTGATCCGGATCGCCTCCTGCGCCGGGAGCAATGAATCGCCGCCCCCGATCCGGCCGCCCTCGGATACTCGAATCTGCGCCTTGACGATGTCCACGCCGGTGATCTGTTCGGTCACCGTGTGCTCGACCTGGATGCGAGGGTTGACCTCGATGAAGTAGAAAGTGCCACTGTCGGCATCCATCAGGAATTCGACCGTTCCCGCGTGCGTGAACTGCGCGGCGCGGGCCAGCCGCAGGGCCGCCTCGCACAAGGCGAGCCGCGCAGCCTCGTCCAGGTACGGCGCGGGTGCCCGCTCGACGACCTTCTGGTTGCGTCGCTGCACTGAGCAGTCGCGCTCGTAAAGATGGACCAGGTTGCCGTGCGAATCGCCCAGGATCTGCACCTCGACGTGGCGCGCGCGGCGCACCAGGCGCTCCAGATAGAGCTCGCCGTTGCCGAATGCGGCCAGCGCTTCGCGCCGGGCCGCTTCGAATTGGGCGACCAGGTCGTCTTCCGACTCGATGGTGCGCATGCCACGGCCGCCACCGCCCCAGCTCGCTTTCAACATCAGGGGATAGCCGATCGCGCGCGCCTCGCGCAGCGCTCCATCCAGATCCGGCGGCAGCGCGCCGGTGGCCGCAACGACCGGCACGCCGCTGGCGATCGCCAGATTGCGCGCCGCGACCTTGTTTCCCATCGTGCTCAGCACCTGCGGCGATGGGCCGATGAACATGCGTCCGGCGTCATGGCATGCGGCGGCGAACTGGGGGTTCTCGGACAGGAAGCCGTACCCCGGGTGGATCGCGTCGACGTCCGCTTCGCGCGCCACCCGCAGGATCTCGCCGATATCGAGGTAGGCGGCGATCGGCTTCAGGCCCGCGCCGACCAGGTAGGATTCGTCGGCCTTGAAGCGGTGCAGGCTGAAACGGTCCTCGTTGGCGAACACCGCGACCGTGCGGATGCCGAGCTCGGTGGCGGCACGAAACACCCGGATCGCGATCTCGCTGCGATTGGCGACCAGCAGAGAGCGTATCGGCTTCATCGGCGCGCGCGGGATAAGGATGCGCTCATGGACTCCCTGGCCTGGCCGAAACCGAGGCCGGGGTGCGTCGACCGACCGCGGCCAGAATGCCCTTGAGCAAATCAACGGGGGTGGGCGGGCAGCCCGGCACCGCCACGTCCACCGGGATCACGTTGGCGACGCGTCCGCAACTGGCGTAGCCCTCTCCGAAGACGCCGCCGGTGCAGCCGCAATCGCCCACCGCCACCACCACCCGCGGCTCCGGCATCGCTTCGTACGTCCGCTCCAGGGCCACCCGCATGTGGCGCGACACCGGGCCGGTCACCAGCAGCAAGTCAGCGTGTCGTGGACTGGCGACGAAACGGATGCCCAGGCCTTCGATGTTGTAGTACGGATTGTTCAACGCGTGGATCTCCAACTCGCAGCCGTTGCAGGATCCGGCATCGACCTGGCGGATCGCCAGGGCGCGACCCATGATGTGCAGTATCTCGCTCTGGATCCATTGCGCATTGGTGCGCCATTCGGGCCGCGACTCGGGCGGCGATTCGCTGATGAGGCCGGTGCGGGCGATTTTCAGGATGATCGGCCACATCAGAGGTCGTGCCCCGAATAGCTCAAGTTGAACGACTTGTTGATCAGCGGAAAGTCCGGGACGATGTTGCCAATCACCGCATGCTCCACCAGCGGCCAGTTTTGCCAGGACGGATCGTGGCAGTGGCAGCGTCGAATGGCGCCGTACTGATCCAGTTCGAGCCCGACCAGGATCGGCCCGCGCCAGCCCTCGACCCAGCCGGCACCGGCCGCCTCGGCCGATCCGGCCGGCACCTCGGCGTGGATCGGCCCCTGAAGTGCCGCCTCCTGCAGCCGGCTCGCGATGGCCTGAATCAGCCGCAGCGATTCGAGGGTCTCATCGAAACGAACCGCCACGCGTGCGGCCACATCGCCCCCGCTGCTCGACACGCACACCGCTTCCAGCGCGTCGTACGGTGCCAGGCGAAAGTCGGTGCGCAAATCGTGCGCCTGGCCGCTGGCGCGCCCCGCCAGACCCGTCAACCCCAAGCGCACCGCCAGCTCCGGGGTCACCCGCCCAGTTCCGGCGAAACGATCCTGCAACCCGGAGTGCTCGTCATAGATCGAGCGCAGCTGCTCAACCTCCTGCCGGATCTGACGGCATTGGCGGGCGATGCTGTCCAGTACCAGGCCCGGATCGTCGCGTACTCCGCCCGGGATCACGTAGTCCATCGCGAAGCGATGGGCGAACGCCGCGCCGTTCAGCCGCAGCCAGTCCTCCTTGAGACGGGAAAACTGGGCCAATCCGAACGCGAACCCCGCGTCATTGCCGAGCGCGCCCAGATCGCCCAGGTGATTGGCGACGCGTTCGCGTTCCAGCACCAGCGCGCGCAGCCACTGTGCACGCAGCGGCACCGTGCAGCGGGCGGCCGACTCGACCGCCATCGCGTAGGCCCACCCGTAGGCTACGGTCGAATCGCCCGAAACGCGCGCAGCCAGGCGCGCCGAACGCGCGTCCAGGGGGCCGCGGCCTTCGAAGCCCTTTTCGATTCCCTTGTGCGCGTACCCCAGCCGCTCCTCCAGACGCAACACCTTTTCGCCGACCACCGAGAATCGGAAGTGGCCCGGCTCGATGATGCCGGCGTGCACCGGGCCAACCGCAATCTCGTGAACGCCGTCGCCCTCAACCGGGACAAACGGGTACGGCTCGTGGGGCAGTTCGAAGGTTTCGCGACCGGTGCGCTCGGCCAGCAACGGGTGGTAGTCGACCGGCCAGCGGTCGTGGCGCAGCCAGGGACGGGCATCGTGATGCTCCTCGGGCAAAAGGCCGAGCAGGTCGGCAACGCCCCGTTGCATCCGGACCGCGTCGGCAAAGACGTCGTCAACTCCCGGGTACACACGCAGCAGATCGGTCAGCGGCAACGTCACCCAGGCCAGGCCCTCGGCGGTGGCATAGGCCGCATGCACGGCCATGTGTCCATCGATCGGCCGCCGATCGGTCGCCCACAAGCTCACCAGTCGCCCGCCCAGCGACTTCACAAGGCTGGCGGCCGCCTTCCAGGGCTTGCGCCCCACTCTGGCCCGGAAGATCGGCATCGGGCCGGGCAGGCGGTCGAACGTGCAGTGAAGTCCCGCCAGCACTCAACCTCCGATCAGCATGGCCGCGCGCGCGTACCAATTCGCAAGGAAAGGCGGGATGAAAAGCCCCAACGCCAACCCCAGGCCCAGGTGCGTGAACACCGGGATCAATGCCGGCGGATGGGGCAGGCGCTTGACGGTGGTTTCGCCGAATACCATCGGCTGGACGCGCGCCAGCACCGCCGCAAAGGCCACCGCCAGAGCGAGCAGCAGCAACGGGGCGGCCCATGGCAGCTGCCGCATGGCTGAGGTCAGGATCAGGAATTCACTGGCGAATACGCCGAAGGGCGGCAAGCCCAGGATGGCCAGCGAACCGAGCATCAAGCCCCAACCGACGGTCGGGCTGATCTGCAGCAGGCCCCGGATCTCGTCCATCACCTGCGTGCCCGCTTTCTGAGCGGCGTGCCCGACCGCGAAGAAGATGGCCGACTTGGTCAGCGAGTGCATCGTCATATGCAAAAGCCCGCCGAAGTTGGCGATCGGGCCGCCGAGCCCGAACGCGAACGTGATCAGCCCCATATGCTCGATCGACGAATAGGCGAACAATCGCTTGATGTCCCGCTGCCGATGAAGCAAGAAGGCGGCCAGCAGCACCGACATCAGCCCGAAGGCCACCATCGCGCGGCCCGGCAGGCCATTGCCGAGCGCTCCGTCGGCCAGGACCTTGCAGCGCAGGATCGCGTACAGGGCAACGTTCAGCAGCAGGCCGGACAACACGGCGGAAATCGGAGTCGGGCCCTCCGCATGGGCGTCGGGCAGCCAGTTGTGCACCGGGACCAGCCCCGTTTTGGTGCCATAGCCGAGCAGCAGGAACACAAAGGCCAGCGACAGGATGGTCGGCTCGAGCTGCGTCTTGACGGCTTCCAGATGCGTCCACAGCAGCGCGCCCTCGCCGCCGCCGATCACGCGGTCGGCCGCAAGGTACAGCAACAGCGTTCCGAACAAGGCCTGGGCGATGCCCACGCCGCACAAAATGAAGTATTTCCAGGCCGCCTCCAGCGCGGCCGGCGTGCGGTATACCGAGACCAGCAGCACCGTGCACAGGGTGGCCGCCTCCATTGAGACCCACAACGCGCCCAGGTTGTTCGTGGTGAGGGCAAACAGCATCATGGCCAGGAAGAGCTGGTAGGCGGCGTGGTACACGCGCATCGTGAGCGGCGTCATGCGGCCGTGGTCGCGTTCGATCCGCATGTACGGGCGCGAAAAGATCGACGTGGTCAGGCCGACGAACGCGGTCAGCGTGACCAGGAACACGTTCAGCGAGTCGATGTAGAACAGCTCCCCGTACAGCAGCAGGCTGCCCTGGCCGGCAACCTGCACCGCCAGCCACAGCGCGCAGGCCGTGGTGGCCGCGCAGGCGACCACGTTGATTTCGGCCCCGATCCGCGTGTGACCGAGCCCGGCCAGCAGCAGCGCGCCGAGGATCGGGCAGGCCAGCAGCAGCGTCAGCGCCAGCAATGCATTACTCCTCCCGCAGTCGCTCGAGGTGGCGGATGTCCAGGCTGTCGAATTGCTCGCGAATCTGGAACATGAACACACCCCCGATCAGGAAAGCCATCAACGCGTCGAGCGCGATTCCCAGCTCGACCAGCATGGGCATGCCATTGGTGGCGGCGGTGGCAGCGAAGAACAGCGAGTTCTCCATCGACAGGAAGCCGATCACCTGGGGCACCGCCTTGGCCCGCGTGATCATCATCATGAACGACAGCAGCACGCTGGCCAGAGCGATGCCGAGCGTGGCGCGCGCGATCGAGGACGACAGCGCCGCGATGGGCGAGGCCAGGTTGAACGCAAACACCACCAGCAGGATGCCGACCAGCATCGTCACCGGCGTGTTCAGCAGCGGCTCCACGTCGAACCGGACCTGCAGCCGGTCGGTGAGCCGGTGCAGCAGGATGGGCAGCACGACAACCTTCAGCGCGAAGGTGGCGGCCGCCGACAGGTAGAGGTCGTGCTGCGCCGTCAGGTAGCCCACGTCCATCGTTGCCGCCACCAGCGTCAGGCCCTGCGCCGTGAACAGGTGCACCAGGTTCAGGATGCGCCGCTGCGTGATCATGGCGAAGGCCAGGATCAGCAGGATGGCCGCGCACAGGTTGATGGCTTGAGTGAGCAGCGCGATCACGGATCAGGCTTCCAGGAGTCCATGCACCAGCAGCCCGATCACGGCCAGTACGAAGGCCACCGCCAGGAACTCGGGGACCCGGAAGATGCGCAACTTGGCGCTGACGGTCTCGATCAGCGCCAGCGCAAATCCTCCGACCGCCAGCTTCAGGCCGAGCGCCGGCAGCGAGATCAGCATCGCCAGCGGCGCATCGGCCGAGGCCACGCCGTACGGGAAGAAAAGCGCCAGGCCGATGCACGAATAGGCGAACAGCTTCAGCGACGCGCCCCATTCCAGCAGCGCCAGATGGCGTGCCGAGTACTCCAGGATCAACGCCTCGTGCACCATCGTCAGCTCCAGATGGGTGGCCGGGTTGTCGACCGGAACGCGGGCGTTCTCGGCGAGCGAGACGATCGTGAAAGCGACGCCTGCGAACGCCAGGCTCGGGTACAGCTGGAACTGGCTGTGCGCCATCTTGTTGACGATGGCGGTGAGCGACGTAGAGTTGGTGATCAACGACGCCGAAAACAGCGCCATCAGCAAGGCGGGCTCCGCCAGGAACCCGATCAGCATCTCGCGCCGCGCCCCGAGCGTGCCGAACGCGGTGCCCACATCCATCGCTGCCAGCGAGATGAACACCCGGGCCAGTGCGAACAGTCCCACCAGCGCGATCGCATCGGCTGCCGGTGCCAGCGGCAGATCGGTCGACAGCGCGGGCACGATCCCGCACGCCAAGGCCATGCAACCGAACACGATGTACGGAGTGCCGCGGAACAGGATCGAGGCGTTCTCGGCGGCGACCGCCTCCTTCAGAAACAGCTTGTGCAGAACGTAGTACGGCTGCAGCAGGCTCGGGGCCGTCTTGTTCTGCAGCCACGCGCGCCACTGGTTGATCCAGCCGGTCAGCAGAGGCGCGGCTGCCAGCGCTACCAGGAACTGGAGCAGCTGGGCCAGGAATGCGTATGGGCTCACCAGCATGCGTCAGCGCCCCATCAGCAGCAGCATCACGACCAGCGTCAGGAAGCTGTACAGCAGATAGATCGAGATGCGGCCTTGCTGCACCCGGCCGGCCAGGCGTGCGATCCGTTCCACCAGCGCCTGCACCGGTTGATAGATCCACTGCCAGAAGTGATCCTCGATGACGACCCGATAGCGCGGTCGCGCGTCGAATGGCGAGGGCAGCTCGCGCCGCATCCGGAAAAAGGGCTCGAAGATCTGGCGGATCGGCTGGCCGAAGCCCTCGGAAGTGTCCTGCATGCGCGCGGTCTGAAACGGGTATCCGCAATCCCAGGCCGGAGCTCGCCGCAGGCGGCCGTGATACAGGATGCGCGCCGTGGTGGCCGTGAGGGCCGTGCTGGCGGCCAGCACCAGCAGGAAGATGAGCGGGCCGTAGCTCGCGCGCTGTATCGAAGTGGGTGCCAGCAGCAGCCAACCGTTCGCGTGCACGGTTTGGGCCAGACCAAAGCCGACCAGCAGATGGGTCACGCGATCGATGCCGTCGATCGCCTGGATCGGGAAAAGGCCAAGCGCGATGGAGCCGGCAGCGAGCCAGGCCAACCCCGCTCGCTCCAGCAGTGAGGCATCGTGCGAATGACGCAGTTTTTCCTCGCGCGGCTGTCCCAGGAAGATCACCCCGAAGAATTTGACCATCGCGTAGGCGCTGAGCGCCGCGACCAGCACCACGGCAGCCGCCACCACCGGCACCAGCATGTTGAGGAACGACGTGGGCAGATGCGTGGTGAACAGGAAGGTCTGCAGCAGCAGCCATTCCGAAACGAACCCCGCCAGCGGAGGAAGTCCGGAGGCCGCCAACGCGCCGATCAGGCTCAGGCCGGCAACCCACGGCATGGTGCGGATCAGTCCGCCCAGCTTGCCCAGGTTGCGCTCGCCGGTCGCGTGCAGCACGCTGCCGGTCGCGAGGAACAACAGGCTCTTGAACAGCGCGTGGGCGGCCACGTGAAACAGCGTCGCGGTGAGCGCCAGCGCAGCCAGCGCCTGCATGCCATACGTGCGGAACATCAGCGCCAGGCCGGTGCTGACAAAGATCAGTCCGAGATTCTCGATCGATGAGAAGGCCAGCAGCCGCTTCATGTCGGTTTGAACCGTCGTGAACACGACGCCGAACATCGCGGTCAACAGCCCGAGTCCCAGCAGCAGCACACCCCACCACCAGATCTGGATGTGCAGCAGATCGAATGAGACGCGCAGCAGTCCATAGACGGCCGTCTTCAGCATGATCCCGCTCATCAGCGCCGACACGGGCGACGGCGCGGCCGGGTGCGCTTCGGGCAGCCAGACGTGCAGTGGAACGATGCCCGCTTTGGCACCGAAACCGATCACTGCCAGGACAAACGCGATCGAAGCCCAGAAGGGGGGCAGCTGTTGTGCTCGCAGATTGGCGAACGTGAAATCGCCGGTATTCGCTTGCAGCACCCCGAAGCACAGCAGGATCGCGATCGCGCCGATATGGGCCAGCAGCAGGTAAAGGTAGCCGGCGCTGCGGATTGAAGCGACCCGGTGATTGGCGATCACCAGAAAATACGATGACAGCGCCATCGTTTCCCACGCCACCATGAACGAATACGCATCGTCGGCCAGCACGACCAGCGCCATGCTGGCCAGGAACAGGTGGTACTGGAGGCATTGCAGACCGGGCGGGGTCCCTTCACCTCGGCGCAGGTAACCGGCCGAAAAGATCGATGTGCCCGCCGAAGTGGCTCCGATTACGGCCAGGAAAAATGCCGACAGGCTGTCGATCCTCAAATGGAATGGCAGGCCAGGCAGACCCAATGGCAAGATCGTGGCTTGAGGCGGCGCGAACAGCCCATGCAGCGCCACTGCGGCCAATACCAGCGACAGCAACGCGCTGACGGGGAACAGTCCCAGCGCGATGTACCGTGTGTGTCTGGGTGCGACCAGTGCGATGACCCCGATGCCGACCCAGATCGTGACGACAGTCAGAATGATGTTGAGGTCGAGCATCCGGTCCATGAGCGGCAACCCCGCGCGCGGCCGCGGTCAGCCGGGCGCAAGGTTAGCAGGCCGCTGTCTTCACCCTCTCCCGCATGTGGGACATAGACCACGCCGTCGATTTGCCCTCTCCGGCTTGCGGGCGGGGTCAGTGCTATGGGTGACGGTCGAGTTCGCCCAGATCGTCAATAATGCGGCACCTGGCGCAGCCGCGCCGTGTGGTCAACAAAGGGGGAGTCCCATGGGACGAATCATGCAGGCGGCGGTGTTCGCAATCGGATGCGCGGCATTGGGCGGATGTGAGACCGTGAAGGACACCACCGCGTCGGTGGGATCCGCAATGTCTTCCGGTTGGGATTGGGTGTGGGGTTCCGGTGGCACGTCGGCGGTTGCCGAGCTCAAGCCGACGCAGGGCAATACGGCGGCGGGCAAGGTGCAATTCAGGCAATCCGGCAGCGTCGTGCGCGTGAAGGTCGACCTGACCGGACTGGCGCCCAACTCCGAGCATGGCTTCCATGTGCATGAGCGTGGCGACTGCTCGGCGCCGGATGCGATGAGCGCGGGTGGGCATTTCAACCCCGAGGGGGTCACTCACGGCACGTTCGATCATCCGCCGCACCACGCCGGCGACCTTCCCAACCTGAAAGCGGACGACAAGGGCGAAGTGCACACCTCGTTCGAGGTTACCTATCTGTCGGTGGGCAGTGGCGGCAGCGACGTGGCCGGCCGCAGCGTGGTCCTGCACCGGGACGTGGACGACTACAAGTCACAACCGGCGGGCAATTCCGGTCCGCGCATCGCGTGCGGTGTCGTCGTCGAGAAGTAAGCCGCGCAGAGGGAAGCAGCCGCTCGCCCGGGCAAGCACGAAGTTATCGACGTTCGAACACCAAGTCCCACACCTGGTGCCCCAGCCGCTCGCCGCGGCTGTGGAACTTCGTGGGCGGCCGCGTGCACATCGGGTTGGCAGGCGTGGGGGCGAAATCGGCATGCAAGTTGCGAAGGCGGGCCTCTTGCGTCAGAACCTGCAACATCTGCTCTGCATAGTGTTGCCAGTCGGTCGCGCAGTGCACGAAGCCTCCGGGCTGCAGCCGCTCGGCCAGAGTCTCGATGAAGGGTGGCGCAATCAGGCGCCGCTTGTGGTGTCGCGCCTTCGGCCACGGATCGGGAAAGAAGATGTGAGCCCCCGCCAGTGACCGGGGGTGCAACATGTCTCGCACGACCTCGACCGCATCGTGTTCGATGATGCGGACATTGGTGAGGCCTTCCTTCGTGAGTCGCATCGCCAACGAGCCGATGCCGGCCGTAAAGACCTCGGCCGCCAGAAAGTTCAATTCAGGATGCGTGCCGGCAATCGCCGCCGTGGTTTCACCCATGCCGAACCCGATCTCGAAAATCAAAGGGGCGTCGCGCCCGAAGCAGGCCCCGGGCTCGACCGGCCGAGCGCCAAATGCCACCGCGTAGCGCGGAAAATCGTCCTGGTACGCGCGCTGCTGGGCGCGCGTAACCCGGCCGCGCCCCGAGCCGAAGGAGCGGACCAGGCGGAGCCTCAGCGGTTCGGCGGGCTGTGGCTTGATGCCGGGCATGGCGGGCGCAGGGATATCGGTTCGGGAGGCGCCAAATGATCGCGATCGGACGTGGTGGGCGTCAAGTCAGCGTTGACATCCTCTCCGCGCGCCGGTCATGGACGGAGCATTGCGGCGCATTTCGGTAGGATTCGGGCCTGACGACCTTTATCGCGCGGAGGAAACGCCATGGAAACGGTCACGCGGGACAAGCTGGTGTCGGACCTGAAGGATGTGCTGAACGACGTTGAGCAATTGATGCGGCAAGCTGCATCGGCCGGCGAGGAGCAGGCGACCGAGTTGCGACGCCGTGCGGCCAACGCGCTCGAGACCGCGCAGGACAAGCTGGATGGACTGCAGCGCGACGTGTCGCGCGCCACGCGCGAAGCGGCCGACGCGGCGGACCAATGGGTTCACCAGAACCCCTGGAGCTCGGTGGGCGCGGCGGCCGCCCTTGGCTTGTTGATCGGCGTGCTGGTGGCACGCCGCTAGGGTCGCCGGATCGTGGGAGCCATTCGCCGCGCGGCAGCGGCGGCCTCGGCGCTACTGCTGGCACGTGCCGAGTTCGCGGCAGTCGAACTGACCCAGACCGGGGTTGACGCGCTGCGTTGGCTGCTGTGGGCGCTGGCGGCGACCGCCCTGATGGCACTGACGTTGATCGCCGCCACGACAACCATCGTGTTGGCCCTGTGGGATCGGCTGGGCTGGGTCTCGCTGGGGCTGTTGACGTTGGCTTATGCGATCGTGACCGGCTACCTGCTCGTTCGGCTGCGCCGGCAACTCCATGCTCGTCGACCGCTGCTGGCCCAGACGCTGGCGGAGCTCAGCAGGGACCGCGACGCCCTGTTCGCCCACGACGCGGCCGCACCGCAGGCCGAGCGACAAGCGAAGGCGCAGCGATGAGCGGGCGGCGAGCCGACCCCAGGCTGCACCTGGAGCTGCTGCGGGCGCGCGGCGCGGCCGAGCGGATCGAGCTGTCGCTGGCGGTGAAAGACATTTCGGATCGAGTCGAGCCACTGCGTCGCGCTGCCGACTCGATCGGATCGATCGCCGGTGTGCTGGGCAGCGGTGGCCGTCCACTCCGATGGCTTGCGACCGCGGCTGGCGCGCTGATGGAGATGCGCTGGACGCGGCGCGCGCTCACGCGCGCCGCGGCTCTGTTGCGTTCGGGCGCCGTCCCGGGAGTGCGCGGTGGCACGCTGGGCGTGCTGGCCCTGGGGGCGGTCGCGCTCCTGATCTGGCGGGGAAGGCGGCGCACGCACGCCTCCAGCCAGGATTCGCAAGAGAGCCCCGACGACGAGACCGGTTAACATCTGGCGGCGACGCAATCGAAGCTCGCTGCGAGGCAAAGCGGACCAGGCAAAGCATGGCGATTTGGACTCCGGCGCCGCGGCATATCGTGCTGGCGGTTTTCCTGCTGTCGGCGCTGTACGTGCACCTGCGCGGCCGTCTTCGTTTTGGCCTGCTGCGCGCGCTGACCGACTTCACCGTGGTGCTGGCGCCCTACAACGCCCTGATGTACGCGTTCTCGAAGGTCAGGACATCGGCCTTCGTCGATCCGTCACAGTTTCCCGATCTGTCGCCGCTGGCGGCCCATTGGCACGAGATGCGCGAAGAGGCGGCTCGCCTGAACGACGAAGGGTTCATTCGTGCCGCGGCCGGCTATACCGACATGGGATTCAATTCGTTCTTCCGCACCGGCTGGAAGCGTTTCTACCTGAAGTGGTACGGCGTCGACATGCCTTCCGCGCAGAGGATGTGCCCGCGTACGACCGAACTGCTCGATTCGATTCCCAACGTGAAGGCGGCGATGTTCGCGTCCCTGCCGCCGGGCGCGCGCCTGGTCCGGCACCGTGATCCGTACGCCGGTTCGCTGCGTTATCACCTTGGCTTGATCACGCCCAACAGCGATCAGTGCTACATCGTGGTCGACGGCGAACGCTACTTCTGGCGCGATGGCGAAGCGGTGATGTTCGACGAGACGTACATCCACTACGCGGAGAACACGACGACGCAGCAGCGGGTGATCCTGTTTTGCGACGTCGAGCGGCCTCTGAAGAGCCGAATCATGACCGCGATCAATCGGTGGTTTGCGCGCAACGTGATGAAGGCCTCGGCCACCCAGAACGTCGAGGGCGAGAAGATCGGTGCGCTCAACCGGCTGTTCGGCGGCTTTTACCAGTTGCGGCTGAGGGCCAAGCAGCTGAAGGCCCGCAGCCGTACGACCTACTACTTACTGAAATGGTTGCTGTTGGGGGGCTTGTTTTACGTCCTGTTCGTATAAGAACGAATCCGTCCCCGATTCACCTGCTGGAAGGAACAGGGCAGGCACAGGAAGGCCTCAATTGCCGAAGGCTTCGGCTCCTTATTCCGGAAGCAGCAGGACGCAGCCGGCACGATGATCCCTGGATGCGGCGCGGGTCGCCGTCCGGGAGTTGCAAACGTCTGCCCTCGCTCAGAATCGCCGAACTATCGGACGGTTCGAAATCCTGTCAACGTTGGGGCAGGGTTCCCAAGGCACGGTCTATCTGGCTGCCGACACGCGCCTTGGGCGCCAGGTCGCGCTGAAAACGGTTCTTCCCGCTTCCGAGGCGAGGCTCGGGCGCGAGGCGGTGGCCACCTTGCTGGCCGAAGCCAGGATCGTCAGTGCTCTTTCACATCCGAACATTGTTCCGCTGTACGACGCTGGGGAGGACGCCGAGGTCCCCTACCTCGTCTTTGAGCGGGTCGAAGGCCGCACGCTGGCTGAACTGATCCGGGAGCGCGGACAGCTCGAGACCGGCTACGCGGTCGCGACCGCGATCGCGCTGGCTCAGGCAACCGCCTACGCGCACCAACACAACGTGCTGCACCGGGATATCAAGCCCGGCAATGTGATTATCACGGGCGACGGCGTAGCGCGCCTGATGGACTTCGGAATCGCGTGCAGGCAAGCCCCGACTGACGCCGACGGCGACACGCTGGTCGGAACGCCGGCCTACATGGCGCCCGAATACATCCTCCAGCGCACCTATCTGCCAGCCAGCGACGTCTTCTCGCTGGGCGTCGTGTTGTACGAGATGCTGACCGGGCAGCCCCCGGTGCGCGGGGCCGATTCGCGCGACACCGTCCGGCGCATGATCCGCGAAGATTTCGCGCCGCCGTCCACGCGCAATGGAGCGATCGACGAGCTTCTGGATGGCCTGGTGATGAAAGCCCTCGCCAAGGATCCGGCCGAGCGCTTTGCGGGCGCGGCTGAAATGGCGGCGGCACTGACTTCGTACCTCGAACCCGCGCCGGCCGCACCCGAAGCGCAGAATGGCCAGCTGGGAACGCTCGATTACCTGCTGCGACGGATCCGCCACAAGGGTGATTTCCCGGCGCTGTCCGCCACCATCAGCGCGGTGAACCGGGCGGCCTCGTCCGACCGCGAGCCGGTAGCGGTGCTGTGCAATTCGATCCTGAAGGATTTTGCGCTGACCGGTCGATTGCTGAAGATCGTCAACGCATCGAACCTGAACCAGTTCGGCGGCTCGATCGGCACCGTGTCGCGTGCGATCTCGATACTGGGTTACGACACGGTGCGCAACGTGTCGATGTCGCTGCTCCTGTTCGAGCATATGCACGATCGCTCCAACGCGCTCGCGCTGAAGGATCAAGTCGTTTCGGTCTACTTCAGCGCGATGTTGGCGCGCCAGCTGTACGACCGGGCTGAGCTGCGCGACGCGGAGCAGGCGTTCATCTGCGCCATGTTCCACCGCCTGGGCAAATTGCTGGCGACGTTCTATCTGTTCGACGAAGCGCAGATCGTCGAGCGCAATGTGCACAACCGCGGTTGGGACGAGGAGCGTGCTTCACGCGAAGTGCTGGGCGTGAGCTACGAAGAGCTGGGCGTGGGTGTCGGCCGGGCATGGAACCTGCCGGATGACATCATCGACAGCATGCGGCTGAACACCGGACCGCTGAAGAAGTGTCCGACCCAGCAGGGCGAAAGGCTGCGGATGATCGCCGGGCTGGCCAACGAACTGGCCGACGTGATTCAGCACTCCGACGATGCAACGCGCAAGGAACGGCTGGCGGCGCTGGTCGGACGCTATGGCCCTGCGACCGGTATCACCGATCGGACGTTGACGACCGCGGTCCAGACCTGCGCCGATGCGCTGATGCGCGACGCCGATGCGCTCGGCCGCGGCGTCGCCCGCAACGGCTTTCTGCAGAAGGCGCGCTCGTGGCGCACCGGAGGCGATCGTACCGTGGCGGTCAGCACAACGTCGGCGGCGTCGGCGCAGCCGGCGCCGACGCACAAGCCCGGCACCCTGCGCGATACGAATGCGAGCGGCGCGCAAACGCACCCATCCCTGGCCGCGGCGCCCGGTGCACAGGAAGTGGCGGAAACGCAGCGTCTGGTGGCCGATTCCGATCTGGGCGGCGGGCGCGATGTCCAGGCGGGCGAGGGCGCCTCGCCCCCGCAGCCCGGGCACCGTCAGGCCGCGCTGGCGGCCGGCGTGCAGGACATCACCAACACGCTGGTTGGCGACCACACGCTGAGCGACGTGCTGCGAATCATTCTGGAGACGATGTATCGGGCCATCGGTTTCGAGCGGGTGTTGCTGTTCACGCTCGACGCTCGCCAGCAGGCGCTGCGCTGCCGCTTTGGTTTCGGCGCCGATGCCGAGGCGATTGTCCACAAAGGGGTCTCGATCCCGCTCGATGGCGCGCGCGATCTGTTCTACGCCGCGGCGGTGATGGGCGCCGACCTGTGCATTCAGGACATCGAGTCGAGCAAGGTTCGCCCGCACGTTCCGGCGTGGTACCGAAGCGCGATCGGCGCGCGTGGCATGGTGCTGCTGCCGATCGTCGATCGCAAGCGCACCATCGGTTTGATCTACGCCGACAGCAGCTCGCCGGCCACGCTGCACTTCAGCTCGGAAGAACTGGGCTTGCTGAAGACTCTACGCAATCAAGCGGTGCTGGCGATGCGCCAGCACGCATAGGGCGATTCCCGTCCCGGACTCGCGCTAGATAGAGGGTGTCGGTTCTCCGCGCCTCAATGCGACGATTCCGAGTACCAGGCTCGCCCGACGCCGAAGCGATTGCCCACAAGACGGTCTCGGTTCCACTCGACGGCGCGCGGGATCTGTTCTATGCCGACAGCAACTCGCCGGGCACGTTGCACTCCGGCGCGGAAGCGCTCGGGCTTCTTAAGAGGCTGCGCAATCAGGCTGTGCTGGCCACGCGCCCGCATTTTCAGGTCTGGCTTGAGCGATTTTCCGCAGCGATCATCCCCGACTCGCGCTAGGCGCGAAACGACCACCGCTGTGCCGTGGCGGGCGGGACCCCATCGCCCGAATCACAAAAAGCCCCTATAAAAGAAAGCGCGAATCATTAACAAGAAGCGTTTGCACCCGCTGTAGACGCGTAAGAGGAGAGTTTGTTGTGACGGGAACATGGAAGAGACCTTTCGTCGCTGCGCTCGCGGTAAGCGCAGCTGCGGGTCTGACGAGCGCAGTCGCGCTTGCGCAGCCCCCTCTGTCGACAGCGGAGCATCGCCGGCGATGCAACAGGCCGTCATCGCAGCGATTGCGGTCCAACTCCGAAACGCGCCGCGTCTGCCTGCAAAACGTCTGAACGTCGGCATTTCAGCCTCCAGCGGTAGGCGCCGCAGCGTGAGAGTGGAGCGGGCGAAGGGAGTCGAACCCTCGTCTCTAGCTTGGGAAGCTAGGGTAATGCCGTTATACGACGCCCGCACCGTGCGGGATTCTACGACGCCCAGACTGTCGACGAAAGCGATGTTGCTCTGTAAATCATTGATTTAACAAAATTAAAGCAAATATATCGATTCCAGTTTTCGAATGTGAGCTACAAAATGAATATGTGTCATAGAAATTACAGCCGAACGTGAGCAAATTTAACTTGCACGCTGAAGTCCAAGCCACGACAAAGGTTAGGGACCTTGTAGACCTTCTAGTCTGGGATATCGAGGCGAGCGTTGCGGCGGCGTTTCCCATTGCGCAGCGTCGCAGGACCGATGCTTCCGCACTGAACGGTGCAAATCGTTTTTCCGCATAAGCCAGCCCAACGGTGCGCACGAACCTAAGCGGCGAATCGACGCGCACTTGGGGAGAAACCAGACCCGCCGGATGGGTAGTAGAGACGACCTCGCGTCAATTGGTAGAGCTGGTCAACGATCGACGTCGCCGCGAAGGCGATCACCCAGCTATAGTCGTTGCACAGATAACGAGTCACAACAAAGGCTCGTCTTTTTTGAAGGGGAGACATCGTGACAATGCTTCGAGCGGCGATCGCCGCCTCCATCGCAGTCGTATCGGGAATCTCGGCAGCGTCGGCAGCCGGCCAGCCACCCGACAGGCTGGCCCGGTTTGCTCCGTCGCCGAGGACGGGGGCGTTCACTCCGGCTGCGCCGTTTAAAAGCACGGCCGACTATGTCGTGAAACTGTCGGCTGATCCAGTGGCCGTGGTGCGAAGCCGTGCGCCGGGCAAACAGATTTCGGAATCAGACCGCAAGAACATCGAGACCGCGCTTCGTGCGCAGCAAGACGCCGCTACGCCCGCAATCCAGGCAACCGGCGCCAGAGTGATGGGTTCATTCCAGCACGCGCTTAACGGTATCCGAGTGCGCGCGACGCCGCAGCAAGTCGCGGCACTTTCGAAACTGCCGGGGGTCGTCGCGGTGAAGCCGGTCGCAACGTATCGGCTCGAAAACGCGCAGAGCGTTCCGTTCATTGGAGCGCCTGCGGCATGGCAAGGCCCGCCGGGACTGCACGGCGAGCACATCCGGGTTGCGATTCTCGACACCGGGATCGATTACACCCACGCCAATTTCGGCGGCCCTGGAACCACCGCCGCCTTTCAGGCAGCGGCAGCCGCGAGCACCGCGCCGGCCGACCCGACTCTGTTTGGTCCGGCGGCTCCGAAAGTCAAAGGCGGAACCGACCTGGTCGGTGATGCCTACTACGCGAGCTTGCCAGATCCCGCCAGAAACACGCCGATGCCGGATCCCAACCCGCTCGACTGCAACGGACATGGCAGCCATACGGCTGGCACGCTGGCAGGCTTCGGGGTCACCGCCAGCGGAACCACATACAGCGGCCCGTACGATTCGACCACGCCAACTGTGTCGTTCGGGATCGGGCCCGGCGTTGCTCCGCTGGCCGATTTGTATGCCGTGCGCGTGTTTGGATGCGCAGGTGACACGAACGTGGTGGTCGAGGGCATCGACTGGGCGATCAAGAACAACATGCAAGTGATCAGCATGTCCCTTGGCGCGCCCTTTGGACCCGAGGACAACGCCGACGCTGAGGCCTCCGAGAACGCGGTCAACGCCGGAATCGTGGTGGCGGCAGCCTCAGGCAACAACGGACCCGCCCAATACATCACCAGCTCGCCCGGCTCGGGCGACAAAGTGCTAAGCGTGGCGGCGGTCGATTCACACGCCTCCAATCCCGGAGTCAGCCTTTCATTGCCGAGCGGCAGCATCGTCGCGCAGGATTCGAACGGCGCGACCTTCAACAACGGCACCGCTCTTTCGGTTGTGGTGCTGCCGGATACGACGGGGACGGGATCGGGAGGCGTGTCGCTGGGCTGCGACCCCTCCGAGTACACGGCTGCCGGAGTCACCGGCAAGCTGGTCGTGGCCGTGCGCGGCGTCTGTGCCCGCGTGGCGCGCGCGGTTTACGGACAGCAGGCTGGTGCGGCAGCGGTCGCTTTGATCAACAACTCGGCCGGGTACCCGCCGTACGAGGGGCCGATCACTTCGAACCCGGATACCGGCCAGCTTTTCACGGTGACCATCCCCTTCCTCGGTGTCCAGGGCCCGATTGCGACGGCGCCCGACGCTGGCGCGCTGGTCGCGGCCGCGACGGCGACCTTGGTAAGCCCGGTGGCCATCCTGAACCCGTCCTACCGTCAGTTCGCTTCCTTTTCTTCGGCGGGACCACGCAGCGGCGACGGCGCCCTGTATCCCAATGTCAGCGCGCCCGGCGTTTCGGTGTTCTCGACCGCGATCGGAACCGGCACAGGGGGCTTGTTCGAGTCCGGGACCTCGATGGCGACTCCTCACGTGGCAGGCAGCGCGGCGCTCGCGATCCAGGCTCATCCGGACTGGAGTGCGGGCGATGTAGCAACCGCCCTCGTCAACACGTCCGATGCCGGCCAGGTGGTCGGATACTCCGGGAGGAAGGGTGGAAACGGTCTGATCCAGCCGTCCGCGGCGACCCGGACCTCAGTGATCGCGCACGCGGGCAACGGTGCCCCGAGCCTGAATTTCGGCGTCGCCGAGTTCACGAAAGATTTCGCGGCGACCCAGACGCTCGTCGTCGAAAATCACGGCGAGTCTTCGGCGAGCTTCTCGCTCGCGATCGCGCCGGGGTCCGGATCCCCGCACACCGCGACTGCCTCGCAGACCTCCCTGACGGTTTCTCCCGGCGAACATAAATCGGTTCAGGTTCATTTGGCCGTACCGGCCGCGACCACCGGGGATTCCAGCGCGTTCCGTCAAGTCCAGGGACGTGTGGTGCTGACAGCGACCTCAGGCAATGACGGCGTCGCCTTGAGTGTTCCGTATTACCTGGTTCCGCGCGCGCGCTCGCTCGTTCGGGCGAATCTTCAGGGCTCCGGAGGCAGCGCGTCGGCGCAAGTCGCGTTGCGAAACGGTTCGACCTCGATCGCGGGGACCGCCGATTTCTACGCCTGGGGGCTTTCCGGGACCAACACGGCGCTCGGGCAGATCGGCCTGCGCGCGGTCGGCGTCCAATCGTTCGATATCGGCGCGCCCTTCGGGCAGTTGATGGTGTTCGCGGTCAATACCTTTGCGCCCTGGTCGAATGCCGCGGCCGACGAGTTTCACATCCTTATCGACAAGGACGGTGACGGCGTTGACGATTTCGAGATCGTCGCCGCCGACTTTGGGGCCGTGACCACGGGCAGTTCAGACGGTCAGGTCGGAGTGTTCGTGTTCGACCTCAATACGGGATTGGGCGTCATCGAGCCTTTCGCTGCCGATGCGCGTACCGACGGCAATGTGCTGCTGATCCCGGTCGTCGCCGGTGACGTGGGTGTCAGCGTTTCCAATCCCCGCTTCGCCTACACAATTCGCAGCTTCGACGATGTCGGGACTCTCGGGTCCGACGCGATTTTGACGCCAGCCAAATTCAACCCCTTCAACAATGCGGTCAGCACGGGCGCGTTTGACGTGCTGGGGCCGGGTTCGACCGCCAGCGAAACCATCGGGATCGATCGGACCGAATTCAGGCAAACCCCGGCGCTCGGGGTGATGGTGGTGTCGACCGACAATCGGGCCAAGTCGCGCGAACAGGCCCTGCTGCTTCGCCTGGGCGACGACTGACCCGGGGCCGCGCCCTCGTTCTTACCGACCCGTCGGCTTCCCCTGCTGCTATCGGCTGGGGAAAGCCGCCGCGTTGCGCGGCTCGGTTTGCCGCAGCCGGGCCGATAGTCTTGGCCCAGCCGAAGTGCTCTTCGATGCGTTTGCGGATTCTCTGACTGGCCTGGTAACCGGCGTGGCGGGCTGTGCGCCCATCGATGGCACTTTTGCCGCCGCGTCGGCCAGGTTCATCGCCACATGTGGCTGGGACACGACCCGTAGACCCCCACCGAGACCCAATCGGTACCGATTTCGAATCGTCGCTGGAACCGAAGAAGGTTCGAAATGGACCTTCGGTGCACGCCAGAGCATGGATCGCGTTTGCTCCGCGTAGCGGCGGGCCTGGGCACAGAATCGCTTGACTCGTCGCAAGCGTCTTGACGCTCGTCGAGTCGACGGACTACACCCTCGTCGCCCTGGCAAACGAAACAGAACAGCCGGGTGCACTGTGGCAGTCCGTTCATCTGACATCAGGGAGTAAAGCGATGCGTGTCGTATCTCGTTGGCTGACGTTTCTTGTTTTGACATGCGCACTGCCGGCTGTTTGGGCCGAAGAGGATCGGCCGTATGCCGAGGGACCGGTCACCCAGATCGCC
>DATBCI010000159.1:0-8880 GCA_036270555.1 Burkholderiaceae bacterium | reverse complement strand
CATCCGGCAAGGCAGCAGGTAAGAGCTTTCCACTGCCACGGTCTGGCCTGATACATGTTTGCAAAGCCCCATCCGAAGGCCAGAACAAATGTGAATGCCATGGCAACCCAGAACATTTGGTCCCAGTAGTCGTACTTGGGTTCGAAGCCGTTCATCACTCTCTGCTCGGCCGCGATGGATCTCCAATTGGATTTCCAGTCGATGGATTTCCAGTCATCAAAGGTGCGCGAGTTGTACTTTTCGTGATGGCCCAAATGCTGGAGCGCGTACTGATCGCGTTCCCCGTCATATTCCTTCCAAGCCAACCGTTCTGAAATGGGCCAAATACACAGCGTCGAAATCGCCAGCACCAAACCGGACAAGAAAGAGATGATCTGCGAGCGCTTGGGCACTACGGACCTCCAGGGTTCTGTAACCGGCAAGGGCCACAACGGTCGCATTTGCGGTCCGTTGGGGCAATGCTGCCTGCATGGTATGTGGCTCGGCCGATGGTTGGAGCCGGGGCGAACCTCGCCACGGTGCGGTGGCTGCGTCGCTGCTTTTTCACGGTGAAATCAGGCCCTTGGCGCATCGCAAAGGGCGCCGAGGGCCCCGAAGAACCCACCTCCGGCGGCTGATTTGACGCCGATCATCTTCGCAGCGCGTCGATCGGGCTAATCAGACTTTTCGATCGAGCGGCCGCACGACGCCTCCGACCCGTCCTCGCAAGTAGCGATCCGTGGTAGTTGTCTGCGTGTGCCCCAGCAGTCGCTGCGCGGTTTCGAGATCGCCGACGTCCGTCGCCGACTTGGCTCGTATATCGCGGAATTGGCAGGAGACGCCCGCGGCGGCTCGCGCTTTCTCGAAACGGTTTCGAAGCATGTTGGCCGTTAGGGGGTTTCCTTCATCGTCTCGGATCAGGAACTCGCCCTTCGGCCCCGCCTTCAGTTTGCCGATCAGCACCGCAAGCTTTCCCTCGACCACGATGCGGAGCTTTGTCCCGGTCTTACGCTGTGCCACGTGCAGATAACCGTTCTGCACGTCGGCCCAGCGCATCGCGAGTACATCCTGAGGCCTCTGCGCGGTTAGGTAAGCGAGCCGCAGGGCAGCCGCCAGCGGCGCGTCTGCCTTGCTGAGGATCTTCCGCAGTTCGTCGTCGGTCACGTAACGCGACCGAGGCGACTCCTTGAATCCGCGAATGCCGACGCACGGATTGGCGCCGGCAACGACGCCCCACTCTCTTGCTTTGTTGATGATGTGCGAGAGCAGGGCCTTTTCGCGGTTCGCTGCGGCGCGCCTGGGGCGCCCTCGCTCGTCTGGCTGCGCCCGCCAGTCGAGCCATTGTCGGATGTGCTGTGGTTCGATTTCGGCTACGTCCATCTCGCCGAATACCTTCACCAGGCGGTCAAGCTGCGGATCCTGTTCGAGCTGCGTCTTACGTCCCTTCGTTGGCAGGACTTCGCGACGGTAGCGCGCTGCCACGGTCGAGAACAGTCCGGGATGCTGCGGGGCGGCTTCGGCCGCTGGTTGCGCGCCCTTCGGGATACCTACGGGTCGCTCGTTTATCAGCGTGCCGTATTGCGTCAGGGCGGCGGCGAGATCGGATCCTAAGGGATGCCAGCGCTTCGGCGCGCCCGGCCCGTTGTCGAAGTAGTACAGCACGCGACCGCCGCTCGTGCGACGCGTCATGCGCGGTGGCAAGTCCCGGTGCTGAGGTGATCGCGGGCGGCCCACCCAACGGATTGTACGCTTTTTGTACGGGCCGAGGGGTAATTGTACGGATTGTGAGCGACCGCTATCGTCGTAAGGCGCGTGCTTTGGTGCTGCTGCCCCGACTCGAACGGGGGACCTACTGATTACGAATCAGTTGCTCTACCAACTGAGCTACAGCAGCACACGACGGCATTATAGGGCGCTCAGCTGACGCTGCAGCGCCCACGCCACGTGCTCGCGCACCAGTTCGGATGGATGGTCGGCCCGCGCGCGCAGCGCCGCCTGGACTTGGCCTGACGGCGGCGCGTTGCCCAGCCCGACTGCCAGGTTGCGTAGCCAGCGCAGGTAACCGATCCGCAGAATCGCCGAGCCGGCGTGGCGCTGCCGGAACTGCTCCTCGCTCCACTGGAAGAGCTCGATCAGCGTTGCACTGTCGAGCCCGTTGCGGACGTCGAAATCCGGCAGTTGCGCCCGCTGCGAATAGCGGTTCCAGGGGCAGGCGAGCTGGCAGTCGTCGCAGCCGTAAACGCGGTTGCCAATCGCCGGGCGCAGCGCCTCCGGAATCGGCCCGAAGTGCTCGATCGTCAGGTACGAAATGCAACGCCGCGCGTCCAGTTCGTACGGTCCCGTGATCGCGCCGGTCGGGCATACATCGATGCAGCGCGTACAGGTGCCGCAATGCTCCGTCTGCGGTTGATCCAACGGCAGCGGCAGGTCGGTGAGGATCTCGCCCAGAAAGAACATCGAGCCCGCCTCGCGCGTCAGCAGCAGCGTGTGCTTGCCGCGCCAGCCAAGCCCTGCCCTGCTCGCGAACTCGACCTCGAACACCGGTGCGGTGTCGGTACACACGCGAAATCCGAATTGCCCGACGGCCTCGCCGATCCGCGTGGCCAGCGTATGCAGCCGCGCGCGCATCACCTTGTGGTAATCGCGCCCGCGCGCATACATCGACACGACCGCCGCGTTCCCATCGCCCAGGCGGCGCCACTCGCGATCGACCCACTCGGGCTGGTCGTCGCGCGGCCGGTAGTCCATCCGCGCGCAGATGGCGCGCCGGGCCCCCGGCAGCAGGCGCGCCGGATCGGCGCGAACGGCTTCATGACGCAGCATGTAATTCATCTCGCCGTGAAACTCGCGCGCCAGCCACGATCGCAGGCGCTGCGCGGGTTGCCCGACATCGACGTCGCTGACCCCCAATGCGGCGAAGCCGAGCTCCGTGGCCCAGCCCCGAATTCGGATCAACAGTGCTGACAGATCGATCGGGCATCCGGCCGCGTCGGTATCCTCAGTGCAGTTGGTGTCCGCTTCCACGGAATCAGGCCGAAGAGTTCATCGAGGACCCTCACCCCCGGCCCCTCTCCCACTGGCGTGGAGAGGGGAGGATCGGAACATATCAAGTGCAGGCCACTTTCGCATCCCGCTCAACGTTGCGCGTCGTACTGCCGGACGAGGAAGCCACCGCGCGGCTGGGTGCGGCCTTGGCGCAGGCGCTCCTCGCGACGCGCGAAGCGATCGAGCGCCAAGGCCTCCTGATCGGGCTATGCGGCGAACTGGGCTCCGGCAAGACCGCGCTGGTGCGTGCTGCGTTGCGCCGCCTGGGCGTGACCGGCACGGTTCGAAGCCCCACCTTTTCTCTGCTTGAACTTTATACAGTTTCGAGGTTAAACTTCTATCACTTTGATTTCTATAGATTCTCGAAGCCGGAAGACTTTTCGAACTCAGGGTTTCGGGATTTTTTCGCACCCGGTTCGGTCTGTGCCATGGAGTGGCCCGAGCGGGCGGGCGGTGCAGTTTTCACCATCGATCTGCGGATCGGGATGCAGATCGCAGATTCCGGGCGCATCGCGACTTTTGATGCGCTGACGCAGGTCGGTCAGGATTGTCTGCAGGAGGTGACTCAGGCATGGCAAGCGAGCCAAGACGGCGCCTGCTGAGAGGCGCGGGCGCTACGGTGCTGCTGGCGATGGTTGCCACGCGCGCCGCGCGCGCCGCCGGCGTGCTCGCCGTGCGCGTGTGGCCGGGCCCTGACTACACGCGCGTGACGCTGGAGCACGACCAGCCGCTCAAGTTCAACCAGTTCATGCTGCGCGAGGAGCCTCCGCTGCGGTTGGTGGTCGACCTCGAAGGCGTCGCACTGACGCCGGAACTGAAGGATCTGGTGGGCAAGATCGACGCCAACGATCCGTACATCGCGCACGTGCGGATCGGGCAGTACCAGCCGAGCGTCGTGCGCCTGGTGATCGAGTTGAAGGGCGACGTCGCGCCTCAGGTCTATCAGCTCGACCCGGTCGGGCCCTATCGCTACCGGCTGCTGTTCGATCTGTACCCGACCAACCCGGCTGACCCGCTGATGGCGCTGATCCAGTCATCGACGGCGCCTGCTCAGCCGGCACCGGAGCCGGCGCCGGAGTTGACAGCGCCGCCTCCCGCACCCGCCTCTGTCTCCTCCGCGCAGTCACCGGCCCCCGCCGCATCGACCACGGCGCCGCCGCCCGCCCCTGCCCCTGCGGCCGCGCAGGCACCCGGCGCCGTTGCGTCAGCGCCGGCCGGCGATCAGGCTGGCATGGATCGTCAGATCGAAAACGCGCAGCGTGCCGCGCCTCCGGCCGCTGCCGGCGCGCCGCCGCCCAAGGGCCCAGTGCGGCGCCTGGTCACGATCGCAATCGATGCCGGTCACGGCGGCGAGGATCCGGGCGCGACCGGGCACCGCGGCACCCATGAAAAGATCGTCACGCTGGCGGTGGCGCGCCAATTGGCCTCGCTGGTCGGCAACGACCCGAAGATGCGCGTTCTGCTCACGCGCGACGGCGACTATTTCGTTCCGCTGGGCGAGCGCGTCAACAAGGCCCGGCAGGTCCACGCGGACCTGTTCGTGTCGATTCATGCCGACGCCTGGGTCCGCTCCGACGCGCGCGGCTCGACCGTGTTTGCCCTGTCGCAGCATGGCGCCAGCAGTGCCGCCGCGGCGGCACTGGCCCGTCACGAGAACGAGTCGGATCTGATCGGAGGCGTGAATCTCACCAAGTACGCCCCGCCGGTGCAAAGCGTGGTGCTGGATCTGTCGACGACGGCGCAAATCAGCGACAGCCTGCGCTTCGGTGGAGCGGTACTGCATGAACTGGAGCACGTGAACCGGCTGCATCGGGCGCAGGTCGAGCAGGCGGCCTTCGCGGTGTTGAAGGCACCCGACATTCCGTCGATCCTGGTGGAGACCGCCTTCATCAGCAATCCGGACGAGGAGCTGCGCTTGCGCGACGACGCCTATCAGCGTCAGCTCGCGCAGGCGATCTTCAACGGAATTCAGCGCTACTTCGAACGCAATCCGCCGCCGACGCGCAACCCGCTCGGCTGACCGGCGCCCACGCTACTGGGCGTGCCGATTTTTTTCCTGCGGCGCGGGCGGTACTGCCAGTGGCCGCAAGCGAGTCGTCAGCAGCCTCCAGCTGGTCGCCACCAGCAGGGGTCCTAGCAGCGCGGCGAACAGTCCGAGAATCAACACGGCGCCCAGGTGATCGCGCACCAGCGGAAGATTGCCAAAGAAGTATCCGGCGCCGGTAAAGATTCCGATCCACGCGAGCGCGCCCAGCAGGCTGTACAGATTGAACTTGCCGGGCTGCATTTTCATGGCGCCGGCCACCAGCGGAGCAAACGAGCGCAACACCGGAACGAACAGGGCCGCCATCACGGTCTTGCCGCCGTGCCGCTCGAAGAATGTGTGTGTCCTTTGGATCGACTCGGGGTTGATCCACCGCACCTCTCCGTCGAACACTTTTCGACCCAGCCACAGGCCAATCCGGAAATTCACGAGGTTACCGACCACGGCGCCTCCGACCAGCGAGATCACCAGCAGGTCGAGACGAAAGTGGCCGCCGGCCGCCACTGCGCCTGCCACAAACAACAAGGAATCGCCGGGCAGGAAGGCCATGAACACCAGGCCGGTCTGCAACAGGAAGATCAGCGCCAGCGCGAGATAGACGAAATGGCCATACTGATGGGAGATTGCCAGCAGAAACCGGTCCATCGACCCGAACAAATCCACCCAATTAACTGCCGACATCGTTTGTGGCCTGTAACAGCCGATTCTGAAGGGGAAACGCCCGCGCAACGCAATCGAAACCGCATCGGAACCCCTGAAGCCGAGGCCGGGCCGCGCTGAAGCAAACTGCATGTTAACTGAAGGTACCGATTTGGTATGTAGCGTCGTGTTGCCCGGCTTCAAGCGGCCGACTTCTTATAATTTTTGGCGCCGCCCCGTGGGCGGCGTGTGACGGGGTCCCACTTGACGATTCGCCGCCTTCCTGACAGTTTGATCAGCCAGATCGCCGCCGGCGAGGTGATCGAGCGGCCGGCCTCGGTGGTCAAGGAGCTGATCGAAAACGCGCTGGACGCGGGCGCGCGCGCCATCGAAGTGCGACTGGAAGGCGGTGGCGTGCGCCGCATCGCGGTCGGCGACGACGGCGCCGGCATTGAGCGCGATGACCTGGCACTGGCGCTCGCGCGTCACGCCACGAGCAAGATCGCCAGCTTGCAGGACCTGGAAGCGGTCAGCTCGCTCGGCTTTCGCGGCGAGGCCCTCGCTGCGATCGCCTCCGTGGCGTCGGTGTCGATCACATCGCGCACCGCGCAGGCGAGCCACGCCTGGCGCATCGACGCCGCGAGCGGCCTGATCGAGGCGGCGGTCGGAAACCTGGGGACGCGGGTCGAGGTGGGCGATCTTTTCCTGAACACGCCGGCACGCCGCAAATTCCTCAAGAGCGAGCCGACCGAGCTGGGCCATTGCGTGTCGCAGGTCGAGCGCATCTCGGCGTCGCACCCGCAGGTTGGCTTTCGAGTGCTGCACGAAGGGCGCGCGGTGCTGTCGGCGCCTCCATCGAGCGCACTGGAGCGGCTGCGCAGCCTGCTGCCCAAGGGATTGGAGGCATCGCTGCTTCCGATCGAGGCCGACGCCGGAGTGGTGTCGTTGTCCGGTTGGGCCGCGGCACCCACCGCGTCGCGCGCCAGGGCCGATGCACAGTTCTTCTACGTCAATGGCCGCAGCGTGCGCGATCGCCTGCTGTCACACGCGGCGCGCGCCGCCTACCACGATGTCCTGCACGGCCAGGCCCAACCCGTCTATTGCCTCTACCTTGCGATCGATCCGACGCAAGTCGACGTGAACGTGCATCCGACCAAGGCCGAGGTGCGCTTTCGCGATGCGCCGGCGGTGCACCGCTTTGTGAGCCAGGCCGTCGCGCGGGCGATCGCCACGGGAGCAGGCTCGGCGCCCGCCTTCACGCCTGGCGGCGCTACGGCGGGCAAGCCCGCCGAAGCACGCGGCGCCGAGGCCTGGTCGCAGGGCGCGCTGCGAATCGCACAACCGGTGGGTGCCTATTTTCAGATGGCGGCACCCGACAGCGTGACCGTGGCCAGCGCGACCGTCGAGTCCGATGGCGCCCCGCCGCTCGGCTACGCGATCGCCCAGCTCGCCGATATCTATGTGCTGGCACAGAACCAGGCCGGGCTGGTGCTGGTCGATATGCATGCGGCCCACGAACGCGTCGTCTATGAGCGCCTGAAGCACGCGCTCGATTCGCAGCGCATGCCGCGCCAGCAGCTGTTGATCCCGCATGTGTTCGTGGCCGATGCGGTCCAGATCGCAACCGCCGAGGAGCATCGAGCGGCGCTTGAGCAGCTGGGCCTGGAACTGACCGTCGCCTCCCCCGGCGAGCTCGCAGTGCGAGCAGTCCCGTTGACGCTGGCTCAAGCCGACGCGGCACAGCTGGCGCGCGATGTGCTGCGCGAGCTGAGCAAGTACGGCGCCAGCCAGGCTCTGAACGATCAGCGCGACGAGCTGCTGGCGACCATGGCCTGTCACGGCGCGATTCGCGCCGGCCGGCGCCTGACGCTGGGCGAGATGAATGCGCTGCTGCGCGAGATGGAAAGTACCGAGCGGGCCGACCAGTGCAATCACGGGCGGCCGACCTGGGTGCAATTGGGCATCGAGGAGCTGGACCGCCTGTTTCTGCGGGGCCGCTGATGGCCTCGGCGGCATCCGCCGATCGGCCAGGCTTGCCCGCCATGGCGCCGGGCGCGCCAGCGCCTGGCGCGAAGGCAGGGCGGGCCGGCGCGCGCGCGGTCGCGCTGTTGGGCCCTACCGCGAGCGGCAAGAGCCGCGCCGCGATGCAGCTGGCGGAGCTGCTGCCATTGGAGATCGTGTCGGTCGACTCCGCACAGGTCTACCGCGGCATGGACGTCGGAACCGCCAAACCCAACGGGCCCGACCGCACCCGGGTCGCCCACCACCTGATCGATCTGGTCGATCCTGTCGAACCCTACTGCGCGGCTCGCTTCGTGCATGACGCCCAGCGCGCCATCGCGGCGATCCACAGCCGGGGGCGCGTTCCGCTGCTGGTGGGCGGAACGATGCTGTACGCGAAAGCGCTACGCGAAGGGCTGGCCGAACTGCCACCGGCCGATCCGCAAATTCGTGCGCGCCTTGCACAGCAGGCGCAAGAACAGGGCTGGCCTGCCCTGCATGCGCGGCTGCGTGAAATCGATCCGCGCAGCGCCGAGCGCCTGAGCCCCGGCGACCGCCAGCGCATCCAACGCGCCCTGGAAATCCACGAGCTCACCGGCGAGCCGATGTCGGATCTGCTGCAAAGTGCGCAAACCGACCCGACGCCACTTCTGACGATCGCGTGGATGCCCTCGGATCGGGCCGAGTTGCACCGGCGCATCGAAGCGCGGTTCGATTCCATGCTGGCCGCCGGATTCCTGGACGAGGTGCGAGGCCTGCGTGCCCGCGGCAATCTGCATCCGGAACTGCCCTCCATGCGCAGCGTCGGGTACCGCCAGGCGTGGGATCACTTGCAGGGCGCGACTTCGTTCGACGACTTCCGCGCTTGCGCCATCGCAGCCAGCCGGCAGCTCGCCAAGCGCCAGATCACCTGGCTGCGGTCGATGCGCGACGCGCTCGTGATCGACCCGCTGCGCCCGACGGCGTTCGCCGAGCTGCGCGATGCGCTTTCCGGTTTTGAAGTCCTCAGGTAACAACGCAGCCGGCTTCGCCCTCGCCCCGCCGTTCGATCGTTCCGATCGCCCAGCAAGCCTCACCCTGTGCACGCAACGCCTCGGCCGCTTTGGCCGCCTGATCCGGCCCGACCACCACGACGTAACCGATGCCGCAGTTGAACACCCGATGCATCTCGG
>DATBCI010000158.1:0-1879 GCA_036270555.1 Burkholderiaceae bacterium | reverse complement strand
CGAGCGGTGTCGGAGACGTTGGATATCGGGGAGGCACTCATCAAGCGCAAAGCCCTGCCGCGTGCAGCGCGGCAAAATGCCGTAGATCATAGTTCCAAACTTGAAGAACCCCAGCGGACCCGAATTGAGGGTGCCCCGAGGCGGGCCGGTGATGCGCTGCGCGTGTCCCGCGCGCTACGATCGATGTCGCATGCAGAACAGGCCCGCGCGGGGCCGGGCGCTATGGTTTGGCGAAGAGGCGTGGGAGGAGCAATGCAGCAAGCCGCCGTCACATACCTGAGCGCGAGCTTGGGGCGCAGCAGTCGATGACGGCTGACTGGTTGTTCCTGGCCGCGGCCATCCTGCTCGAAGTGGCCGGTACCTTATCGATGAAGCTCTCGCACGGCTTCGAACAGGCGCTGCCTTCGGCGCTGCTGTTCCTGTTTTACGGCGCTTCGTTCACCTGCCTTAACTTCGCGCTGCGCTCGATCGACGTGAGCGTCGCCTATGCGATCTGGTCCGGGCTGGGGTTGATCCTGATCGCGGCGGTCGGGATCCTGGTGCTGCGCGAAAGCGCCGGTGCCTTGAAAATCGGGAGCATCGCGTTGATCGTTCTCGGGGTGGTTGGCCTTTATTCTGGGGGCGTGGATCACTGATGGACGCACCAGCCAAAATCGTCGTTCGCAACCTGGTCAAGGTGTTCGGCAATCGCCCGGCGCCCGCGCTGCAGATGCTGGCCGACGGCCTGCATAAGGACGAGATCTTCCGGCGTACCGGTCAGGTGGTCGGCGTGCAGAAGGCCTCGTTCGAAATCCGCGCCGGCGAGATCTTCGTGATCATGGGTCTTTCGGGCTCGGGCAAGTCGACGTTGATCCGGCTGCTGAACCGCCTGCTCGAGCCAACCGCCGGCGAAGTGCTGGTCGACGGCCAGGACGTGGCCTCGATGGACCGCAATCAGCTCGTCTCACTGCGCCGGCGAGACATGAGCATGGTGTTCCAGTCGTTCGCGCTGATGCCGCACCGCACCGTGCTCGAGAACGCGTCCTTCGGGCTGGAAGTCGCCGGCATCGACAAGAACGAGCGCGAGCGCCGTGCGCTGCTGGTGCTGGACCAGGTGGGCCTGTCGGCTTTTGCCCGCAAGCATCCGGCCGAGCTGTCCGGAGGCATGCAGCAACGCGTGGGACTGGCGCGCGCGCTCGCGGTCGATCCGTCGCTGATGCTGATGGACGAAGCGTTCTCCGCGCTCGATCCGCTCAAGCGGCACGAAATGCAGCGCGTGCTGCTGGATCTGCAGCGCGATCACAAGCGCACGATCGTGTTCGTCTCGCACGACCTGGACGAGGCATTCCGGATCGGCGATCGGATCGCCATCATGGAGGGAGGTCGCGTGGTGCAGATCGGCGATCCGCACGAGATTGCCCGCAATCCCGCCGACGACTACGTGCGCGCCTTCTTCAAGGGTGTCGACCTGACGCGCCATATGACGGTGGCCGACATCGCCCGCACCGATCAGGTGCCGGTGTTCCCGGCGCCGAACAACCTGGCCCTCGAATTCTCAGCGGCGATCGAGCATCTGCGCTCGATCAAGCGACACTACGGTTTCGTTCTCGATACGGGCCAGCACCTGATCGGCGTGGTGTCGATCGATTCGCTGTCACGCTGCCTGAGCCAGTCCAGGCCGGCCCTGGCCGACGCGCTGCTGGAACACGTGCCCGCGCTGCCCGGCGCAAGCCCTTTCCGCGAGGTGCTGGGCCAGGTGGCCCGCAACCCGCATCCGTTTCCGGTCGTCGACGGCAACGGCACCTATGTGGGTGCAGTGACCCAGACGATTCTGCTCGAGCACATGTGCGACGAGGAGACCCGCAATGCATGAGGCTTTCCCGATCGGCGAGTGGGTCAG
>DATBCI010000157.1:0-2747 GCA_036270555.1 Burkholderiaceae bacterium | reverse complement strand
CCGCGGTTGCACCGCTTGAGTGCCAGATCTACGTGCTGCATCAAGGGGGCGGCACCTACGAGGGTGCGATGCGGGCCGCCGAGCGCTTGCGTGATGCCGGGTTGAAGGTGATCCTGCATGCGGGCGAGTCGAGCTTGAAGTCGCAAATGAAGCGGGCCGACGCGAGCGGAGCGCGTTATGCAGTGATCGTCGGAGAGCAGGAGGCCGCCGGATCCATGGCGGCCGTCAAGGCCCTCCGAGCGACCGACGCGGGGGACCCGTTCGCCCAGCAGCAGGCGGTCTCGTTGGACCTGCTGGGGCCGACGCTGGCCGAGTTGTTAGGTTAGGGGGAGCAAGGATGTCATACGACCTGCAGGAACAAGAGCAACTGGAGACACTCAAGGCCTGGTGGCGGGGCAACGGCAATTGGGTAACGAGTGCTGCCGCCGTGGTGCTGCTTGGGATTCTTGCGTACCAGGGATGGTCCTGGTACGGGCTGCGGCAGGCGGCCGCGGCGTCCTCGATGTTTGAGGAGTTCGAAAAGGCCGCAAGCTCCAAGGACCCGAAGGACGTCGCCAAAGCGCGCGACCTGGTCGGGTCCTTGATCGAGCAGCACGGCTCGACGCTCTATGCGGCGCTGGCTGCCCTGCGCGAAGCCAAATCCAACATCGATGCGGGGGATCTGAAGACGGCCAAGGGGCAACTCACCTGGGTGGCCGAGCATGCGTCGCCGAAGGAGCTGGCGTTGCTGGCGCGTGTCCGGCTGGCAGGGATATTGCTGGACGAGAAGGCCTATGACCAGGCGTTGCAGCAGTTGAAGGTCGATGTGCCGGACGCGTTCGCGGGTGAATTCGCCGACCGCCGCGGGGACGTGTACGCGGCACAAGGCAAGACGAAGGATGCCCGCGCCGCATATACGGAGGCGCTGGCCAAAGCCGCTTCGCAGCCGATGCGTACCTTGATCCAGATGAAACTCGACGCACTGCCCTCCGATGGGGCGTAGTGTTCAGCACGTCCCGCGTCCCATGAAGTTCCAGCCAACGGCGCCTGGACAGCGACCAGGCATGCGCCGCGCGATGTGCGGGCTCGCCCTGCTGGCCTGCGTCCTGGCGGCCTGCTCGAGCTCGAAAACCGAGAAACCGGCCAAACTGACGGACATCCCATCGCCCTTGTCGATCCGTGTGACGTGGCGCGTGAAAGTGGGCGACGGGCGGAGCAGCTACCTGCAGCCCGCCGTGCTGCAGAACGCGATCTATGCGGCGGACGCGGACGGCGATCTGGTCCGAATCGATCCGAGCGACGGCAAGGAGCTGTGGCATTCGCGAGTTCCTGCGAAGCTGGAGGCAGGGGTCGGCTCGGACGGCTTCGTCGTGGCGGTTGCCGGACAGCGCGGCGAGGTGTTCGGCTATTCGGCTGAAGGCCTGATGCGCTGGCAGGCGCGGGTGCCGAGTGACGTGGTCACCACGCCGCTGGTCGGCCATGGCCTGGTGCTCGTGCGCTCCACCGATCAGGGGGTGACCGCATTCGATGCCGAAGACGGGCACAAGCGGTGGAACTTCAAGCGCCAGACCCCGCCGCTGGCGCTACGCGCGCCGAGCGAGATGGCGTTTTCCGGGGATAGCGTGATCGCTGGATTCCCGGGAGGTCGTCTGGTCGCCATCGCGCTGTCCAACGGCGCCGCGCGCTGGGACAGCGCGGTTTCGGAGCCCAAGGGTGCCACCGAAGTGGAGCGGCTGGCTGACGTGCTCGGCTCGATCGGCCTGCAGGACAACCACGTCTGTGCAGCCTCCTACCAGGGGCGAGTGGCCTGTTTCGACCCCACCAGCGGAGACCAGCAGTGGGCGCGCGAGATGCCGGCCGGAGCCGGTGTCGCGATCCAAGGCGAGGAGCTGGTCGGCATCGATTCGGCGTCGATCGTTCAGGCCTTCACCCTGTCCAGCGGCGCCCTGCGCTGGACGTGCAAGCTGCTGGCGCGTCGCGGGCTTTCCTCGCCGGGGGCGCAGGAGCGATGGGTGGCGGTCGGCGATCGCGAGGGCTACGTGCACTTCCTGAATGCGGGCGATGGGAAGCTGGTGGGGCGCGTCGACCTCGACGGCAGTCCGATCGTCGCGCAGCCTCGCCAGGTCGCAGGGGGCTACGTGGTCCAGACGCAGCGCGGCCACGTCGTGCTGCTGACCCCTCAGAGCTGAGAACCAGCCTCGCTGTGACTGATGCAGCACTTCTCACCTTGGGTGGGTCATGAAGCCGACCGTCGCGCTGGTCGGCCGCACCAACGTAGGCAAATCCACCCTGTTCAACCGGCTGACGCGCTCACGGGCTGCGCTGGTGGCCGACTTTCCCGGGCTCACCCGGGACCGGCAGTACGGTGACGGCCATATCGGCCTGAAGCCTTTCCTGGCGATCGACACCGGTGGCTTCGATCCCGGCTCGGGACAGGACCTGCAACGCGCGATTAACGAGCAAACCGAGACGGCGATCGCCGAGAGCGACGTGCTGCTGTTCGTGGTCGACGTACGGGCCGGCCTGACGGTGGAGGATCAGCGGATTGCAGGGTGGCTGCGGGCCAAGGGACCACCGATCGTCGTGGTGGCGAACAAGGCCGAAGGTCTTGACCCGGGGGCAGGCGCGGATTTTTACGAGCTGGGTCTGGGAGCACCGTGCTTGATCTCGGCCGCCCATGCCATGGGGCTGACCGAGCTGATGGAAACCGCGCTGGCCGAGTTCCCCGACTTCGCGCCTGGCGGCGCTACGGCGGGCGAGCCCGACGG
>DATBCI010000156.1:0-4155 GCA_036270555.1 Burkholderiaceae bacterium | reverse complement strand
CGATTCGCGCACCATCGTCGAATACCTGGATGCGCTGACGCCGGTCAGCCATCTGATTCCGAGCAATGGCCGCGAGCGGGTCGAAGTGCGCACGTGGGAGGCGCTGGCCGACGGCCTGCTGGATGCGGCGGTGCTGGTGCGCCTGGAAACGACGCTGCGCGCGCCCCAGCAGCAGTCGGCGGTCTGGATCGAGCGCCAGATGTCCAAGGTGCGGGCAGGCCTGCGTGCCTCTTCGAAGGAACTGGGCGAGAAAGCCTGGTGCAATGGGCAAGGCTATACGCTGGCCGATATAGCACTGGGCTGCGCGCTCGGCTGGCTCGACTTCCGCTTTCCGTCGATCAATTGGCGCGCGCCCTACCCCAACCTGACGCGCCACTACGAGAAGCTGGCAGCCCGGCCCAGTTTTGTCGAAACCGCTCCGCCGCCGGCTTAAAAACGTCATGACCGGCCGTTGGTCGAGCGATCGGCGGCCCGCGCCGTCGCTGCCCTCGAGTGCCCTTATTCCGCTTCAGCGACCCAATGCCCGCTGCGGCCGCCGCGCTTCTCGAGCAGGCGAACCGATTCGATTCGCATCGAACGGTCGACCGCTTTGCACATGTCGTAGACGGTCAGCAGGCCGATCTGAACCGCCACCAGCGCCTCCATCTCCACGCCGGTGCGGCCGAAGGTCTCGACCTGCGCCTCGCACACAACGCACCCCAGTGCCCGCTCGATCTTAAGGTCGACACTGACCTGCGTGATCGGCAGCGGGTGGCACAGCGGGATCAGTTCCGAGGTGCGCTTGGCGGCCTGGATCGCGGCCACCCGCGCAACACCCAGCACGTCGCCCTTTTTCGCGTTACCGGACTCGATCGCGTCCAGCGCAGCCTCCGACATCAGAATCCGCCCCTGCGCCCGCGCCGCACGGTGCGTTTCGGCCTTGCTGCCGACATCGACCATGTGGGCCTGCCCTTGCGAGTCCAGGTGAGTCAGGCGGTTCACTGTGCCAACCCCGGCCCCATGGCCATGAATCCCTTGTTGCAAATGATTTCAAATCGCACGGATCCTCCTCGCGCGCAGGCGTGGAACTAAGCTCCCACACAGATATCATACAAAGCGACGCCCCCCAGCGCCCCGCCCTGCTGTGCAAAGCCTACCGGCCCACCGCCGCTTTTCGATGTCGCGCTCCCTGGCCCGCTGCCTGGTGTTGACGCTGGCGCTGGCGCTGAGCTTGCGCCCGCCGGCCGTGGCTCAGGACCTGCCGGCGGCGTCCGAGCAGTCCGGTACCGACTCGCAAGACCTGCCGACCTTGGGTGAAGCGGGCGCCGAGGATCTGTCGCCGCTGCGGGAACGGCAGCTCGGCGAACAGATCATGCTCGAGGTGCGCCAGGACCCGAGCTACCTGCCCGACCCGGATGTGACCGACTACCTGAACCGATTGGGCTACGAGCTGGTCGCCGCAAGCCAGGCGCGCCACATCGACTTCGAGTTCATCCTGTTGCGCGACCCGACTATCAATGCGTTCGCCCTTCCCGGAGGGTTCATCTGTGTTCATTCCGGCCTGATCCTGCTGTCTCAGAGCGAATCCGAGCTCGCCTCCGTGATGGGGCACGAAATCGGCCACGTGCAACAGCGCCACATCGCGCGGATGATCGCGAGGCAGAAGGAATCCCTGGCGATCGCGGTCGGTTCGATCCTGCTCGCGTTGCTGGCTTCGCGCGCCGGGGGCGACGCGGCCCAGGCCGCTTTGGCGGTCGGACAGGGCGCGGCCATATCGAGGCAGCTCAGCTTCTCGCGCGACAACGAGCGCGAAGCCGACCGCATCGGCTTCGATATCCTGGTCAATGCAGGATTCGACCCCCGCGCGATGGCGACTTTTTTCACGCAGATGCAAAACAGCACGCGCATCTACGAGAGCTTCGCGCCGGCTTATCTGCGCACGCACCCGATGACGGTTGAGCGGATCAGCGACATCCAAGGCCGCCTCAGGAACGTGCGAACCCATCTTCATGCCGACAGCCTGGATTTCGAGCTGGTCCGGGCCCGGCTACGCGTGCTGCAGGACGATTCGACACAGGGCGCGACCGATGCGCTGACCTACTTCTCCGACCAGGTTGAGCGCCATACGGCCCCCGACGAGGTGGCCGCCTACTACGGGCTTGCGCTGGCGCAGTTGAAGCTGAAGCAGGCCCGCAAGGCGCTGGATTCGGCGCTGACAGCGCGCAAGGCGACCCAGGCCTCTTCGGCCATGCTGGACAAAGTCGTTGTCGAGGCAAGTTTCGACGCCGCCAAGGACGACAGCGAGCGCGAAGCCGCGCTCAAGCTGGCGCGCGATGCGACGACCCACTTTCCGATATCGCGGCTGACCGCGATCGAATACATCGACCTGCTGCAACGGATGGGCCGTCACCGGCAGGCGGTCGACTACCTGCACAGCCAGCTGGCGGTGACGCACTCGGACTCGCGCTACTTCAAAATGCTGGCCATCAGTCACGCCGCCTTGCAGCAGAAGACGCTGCAGCACCAGGCGACGGCCGAGCTGTATGTATTGCAGGGGTCCGTGCCGGCCGCCGTTGATCAGCTCAAGCTGGCCCGCACAGCCGCCGACGCCGACTTCTACACGATGTCCGAGGTCGACGCCCGCTTACGCGAGCTCAACGGCCAGATCGAGGAACAGCGCAAAGCGGCCGGCAAGCGCGCGCCACCGCCGGACGACGACAGCAAGGGCAAGAAGTCGCACTGACGGCCGCCCAGGGCGCGGCATGCTTTACAAGCAGCGCAGTGCTGAGCTACCGTTGAAGCCAGAGGAGCTCGCAGCCGATCTCCTCAGGAGGCGGGGACGGGGAGACCGAATGTCGCAACAGCCAGATCGTCGTCGCTTCCTGCAACACTCCTGCTGCCTGGGCGGATCGCTGCTGGCGGCCGGCATCCCATTCAGTCGACCTGTCCACGGCGCGCCGGTTCGAATCGATGCGCCGATCATCGATGAGCTGACGGTTCGGGAGATCACGGACAACTCGCACGATATCTTTCTGCGTCCCAGCGAGACGCCCGGACTGACTGTCCGCCGCACCGGATTCCCGCAGGCACCGCAGGGCAGGACGCTGGAAAGCGAATGGGGCCTGGCCTTGGCACTTGAATCGCACAAGGGGCAGGCGTCGCGCCGGTATCTGCTCGACTTCGGGTTTACGCCGAAGATTTATGCGAACAACCTGGACGTGCTCAAGATCGATGTCGGCCAGGTGGACGCCTTGATCGTCAGCCATGGTCATTACGACCACATCGGTGGACTTACAGGGTTCCTCGAGGCAAACCGCCCACGCATGCGCGAGGAGTTGAAGCTGTATTGCGGTGGAGAGGACACCTTCTGCGGGCGCTCCCTTCGCAATCCCGATGGCAGTTTCACGGGCTTTGGAACTCCGTTGGATCGGCAGCGGCTGAAGGCGCTCGACGTACAGGCAGTGCTGTCGGAGGTGCCCATCGTGATGGAAGGCCACGCCTTCACCACCGGCGCCGTGCCGCGCACGAGCATGGAGCACGTGCTGCCCAACACCTGGGTGACGCATGGCGTCCAGAACGGCCTCGGCTGCGACACCCACGCCTACATGAGCCACCACTTCTCCGAGGAGGAGCTCGCTGGCAAGCCGGTGCCCGATCAGCACTGGCATGAGCACGCGACCTGCTTCAGGTTGGGCGATCGCGGCCTGGTCGTGATCAGCTCGTGCGGTCACGCCGGCATCATCAATACGCTCAAACGCGCTCAGGAAATCAGCGGCGTCGACAAGATCTACGCGCTGATGGGTGGCTTCCACCTGGCGCCTGCACCGTCGGACTATCTGGCCAAGGTGATGGCGGAGCTGAAGAAGTTCGATCTCCAGCACGTGATGCCTATGCATTGCAGCGGTCAGAACTTCATCGACCTGGCCAGGCAGGAGATCCCGGACAAGCTCGTGCTCTGCGCTACTGGCAGCAGCTACACGTTCACCGCGTAAGTGTGGCGCGCAGTCCTCAGTGAGCTGCCGCCGGCACGGTTTCCGCAGGGTCAGTGCACCGGCCCGTGTGGCGTCTCGATCACCTCGGCGGCCCGCCCCTGCGGCGCGGGAGCCGCATGATGCAGCACCATCTTCCAGCCGGCCGGTGTCTTGGCGAATGCGTTGGTGGCGATCACATGCACCA
>DATBCI010000155.1:0-4695 GCA_036270555.1 Burkholderiaceae bacterium | reverse complement strand
TATTAACTTCGCGCGCGAGAGTAACACTGCACAGACCGCTCGCGCAGCATGGGAAAATAGCCAACATTCGGCCTAGCGACGTCACGGCATACAACAAGAGGGGCCCTAGCCTTGAACCAATCTGTCCATGAAGACCACGGTCAGTCTGAGATGGCTGCCCGCGAGATGACTGCCAGCGAGCTGACGGTTCGCGCGATCCTGCTGGGCGGCGTGATCACGCTCGCCTTCACCGCAGCCAACGTCTACCTCGGCTTGAAGGTCGGGCTAACGTTCGCGACGTCGATTCCGGCCGCGGTGATCTCGATGGCGGCGCTGCGCTCGTTCAAGTCATCGAGCATCTACGAGAACAACATCGTGCAGACCGTCGCCAGCGCCGCGGGCACACTGGCCGCGATCATCTTCGTGCTGCCCGGCCTGGTGATCGTCGGCTGGTGGACCGGCTTTCCTTATTGGACGACGTGCCTGGTGACCGGCCTCGGAGGCATCCTGGGCGTGATGTTCTCGGTGCCGCTGCGGCGCGCGCTGGTTGTGAACACGGACCTGCCGTACCCGGAAGGCGTGGCTGCGGCCGAGGTGCTGCGGGTCGGCAGCGGCTCGCGCACGGGCGATGCCGAGAGCCAGAAGGGACTGCTGGTGATGACGGTCAATGCCATCGTGTCGGCCGCCTTTTTTGCGCTGACCAAGACGCGCCTCGTGGTCGAGGAGGCGGCGGTGTACTTCCGCGCCGGTTCGGGCGCCACCGGAATTCAGTCGAGCCTGTCGCTGGCGCTGATGGGCGTCGGCCACCTGGTGGGACTGTCGGCCGGGCTGGCCATGCTGGCCGGCATTGCGATCGGCTGGTGGGTCGCGCTGCCGATCCTGACTGCGGCCTCCGGCATGGACGGCTCGGTGGAGAAGATCGCACTCACGGTGTTTCGCACCGACGTGCGATTTTTCGGAGCCGGCGTGATCGGCGTGGCTGCGCTGTGGACCTTTGCCAGGATCCTTGGGCCCGTGCTGGCCGGGCTGCGCTCGGCGATCGAGGCATCCAGGGCGCGGCGCACCGGGGCGCGCGCCTTGCCGCTGGTCGAGCGCGATCTTCCGATCGGAATTGTCGCAGCTTCGAGCGCCGCGGTGCTGGTGGCCATTGCGCTGATGCTGTGGCGATTCATCGCCGATGGCCCGCTGGCGCCTCACGCGACGGTGCTGATCAGCGCCACGCTGGTTTACGTCGTGGTCGCCGGCGTCGTGATCGCTTCGATCTGCGGATACATGGCCGGACTCGTGGGAGCCTCGACCAGCCCTGTTTCAGGCGTCGGCATTCTGGCCGTTGTAACCGCCGGGCTGATGCTGCTGGCCATTGTCGGCGGCAGCATGGATCCCGACCAATCCAGGTCGATGATCGCCTATGCGCTGCTAGCGACAGGTATCGTGTTCGGGATCGCGACCATTTCGAACGACAATCTGCAGGACCTGAAGACCGGCCAACTGATCGGGGCCACGCCGTGGCGGCAACAGGCCGCCTTGGTGGCGGGCGTCGTTTTCGGGTCGCTCGTGATTCCACCGGTACTCGACCTGCTGAACACCGCCTACGGCTTTGCCGGCGCCGCCAACGCCGGCCCCAACGCGCTGCCGGCGCCGCAGGCGGCTTTGATCTCGGCCTTGGCGCAAGGCGTGCTCGGCGGCAACCTGAACCTGCGAATGCTCGAGATCGGCGCCGTGGCCGGTGCGATCGCCATCGCGATCGACGCCGCGTTGGGTCGTGCGGGAAAGATGCGGCTGCCGCCACTGGCGGTTGGCCTTGGCATCTACCTGCCGATGGGGGCCACGCTGCCGATCGTGTTCGGAGCCGTGGCAGGCCACTACTACGATCGCTGGACCGCTCGCACTGCCAATCCGGCGTTCGCCAAACGGATGGGCGTGCTCATGGCGACCGGCCTGATCGTCGGCGAGAGCCTGTTCGGTGTGCTTTACGCCGGTATCGTCGTGGGCTCGGGCAGCGGCGAGCCTTTTGCCGTGGTCGGTGACCGCTTTGCCACCGCTGCGTTGATCGGAGGTTCAATCCTGTATGCCATGGCGGTCGGCTGGATGTACCGCCGCACGATGGCCGATGTGTCGGCGAACCCGGCGCCGTGACAGCGCATCGATTTCGGTAAAGAGCTTCTTGCACCCGGTGTAGGTGGCTGGCCGGGCGCGCGCCGCTGGCGTCCGTGAATGCAGGCCCTGCGAGCATCATCGCCCCATGAGCTGATTGCTTCGGTGCAGGCCGAAGCATGGCCTCGCGTCTTTTCGGCAGACTTCGCGGGTTCCGTAACCACAGACCCGCACGTGGCGTCACTTTCGGTCCGCCCGCCCTTCTTCGGCCACCAGGTTGTGCGCGCTGCCTTCACGCTGGCCGTGTTCGCCTGGGGCGTGGGGTTCTATGGGCTGCCGGTGTATCTGAACGCAGTGGTCATACGAACCGGCTGGCCCCTGTCACTGGTCTCGTCCGCCGTCACGGTGCACTGCCTGGCGGGGGTGGTCGTCATCAGCCGATTGCCAACACTGCACCGGCGATACGGCGTGGGTCCGGTGGCGACCTGCGGGGCGGCAGTTACGGGCCTGGGCGTGATCGGATGGGCGCTCGCACAAGCGCCCTGGCAGCTCTTCGTCGCAGCCATCGTCAGCGGCGCTGGCTGGGTAACGATGGCGGCGGTGGCGGTCAATGCGATCATCGTTCCCTGGTTCGAGCGCGACCGGCCGCTGGCGCTGGGCAAGGCCTACAACGGCGCCAGCATCGGTGGTGTGATCTTCTCGCCGCTGTGGGTGGTGCTCAACCAGGCGATCGGCTTCCCGCAGGCAGCGACGCTGATTGGCCTGGCGATGGTGCTGGTCGTGGCGCTCCTGTCGGCCAGGGTTTTCAGCAAGCGCCCCGACAGTCTCGGCCAGGGTGTCGACGGCGACCTGCCTGCGCCTGCCAACTCGATGCCGATCGTTGCCGACGCCAGGCGGCCGCCCGCGCTCGCCGGCGCGCTGTGGCGCAATCGGCGCTTTCAGACCCTGGCAGCCGGCATGGCGATCGGATCGTTCGCGCAAACTGGAATGATTGCGCACTTGCTGACGCTGCTGGTGCCGGTGCTGGGTGCGCGGCCGGCCGGACTGGTGGTGGGCTTCGCCACCGGCTGCGGCATGGCGGGCCGATATGTCGCGGCAGTCTTGCTGAAGCACGTGTCGGACCGGCGGCTCGTGGCTGCCGTCGGGTACGCGATCCAACTGATCGGCGTTGCCCTGCTGATGGCGGCGGGCGCCAACTCGATGCTATTGATCCTGTTCGGCGTGGCGCTGTTCGGTTCGGGTATCGGCAATGTCACCTCGATGCCACCGTTGATCGCGCAGTCCGAGTTCGCCAGGCAGGATGTACCTCGTGTGGTGGCCTCGATCGTGGCAACGGCACAGGCGACCTATGCCTTCGCGCCCGCAGCGTTCGCACTGGTGCTTGCCGGCACTGGAGCACGCGCCGGACTGCCCCATATCGGTGAGGGAACCACCCGCTTCTTTGCGACCATTGCGTGCACGCAGGTCGTTGCCATCGCGCTGTTCTTATTGGGGCGATCGGCGAAGCACTGACCACGCCGGGTTGCCGTCGAGCGCGGCGCTTCAAGTTTTCTTGAAGCGCAAGGTCGGCAGCTTGCTGCCTAGCTCAGAGCTCCCGTCAGACGCGCCCGGACTTCCCGGATGGTCTGCAGCGTGTTGACCGGATGATCGGGGCGATGCCGTTGAATGGGCTTGTAGTCCTTGCTGAGGAGGTAGCGGTCGCCCAGGTACCGTTTCGCAGCTTCCAATTTCTGTTCCATGCCTAAACTCTCCGGAGGCGTCTGAGTGCGGTGTTCGCGACCCGAAGCGGGTCGATGAGGCGCACTGTGGCGCAAGCGCCGTGGACGCGATAGTGACTTTGGCCATGCCGCACGCGCACCGCAGCATCCGGGCGCTTCGATGGGGTCGAGTGCGAGTTGTTGATTTCACGAATTGCGCCCTTTTTCAAAGCCAATTCAGGTGCAGGCCCGATCTTTGCGTGCCAACGCGGCGCAGTGGTTTTGGGTACGCTAGGTCATCCGTTCGATTCAGTTAGACCGCGCCCGCACCGTATGCTCTTCACAAGGGGGCGAAGTCCAGAATGTTCAATCCGTTCAACCTTGACGACCGGGTAACGGCGGCGGCTCTTGCCGCAACCGGCACCATCATCGGCGCCCTGATCCAATTGCGTGTGGCATGGCGCAAGGAAGTGGCGGAGCGCGCCCGTGGCGCGCCGATGACCAAGAAGTCGCGCCGCGGGCCGGTGGCCGCGGTGCTGGTGCTGCTGCTCGCGGCCGGCGTCGGCGGTTTCGCGTTCTCCCAATCGCTGGTGCATCAGTCCGAGCGCGATTCGGCAGCGCTGCGGGGCGAGTTGCGCACGCAGCTTGATCAGATCAACGCAACAGCGGCGCGCCTGGAGCTCGCCACCATGAGCGAGCGTGCGCAGTACCACGCGGACGACGCTCACCGAGGGCCGGAGGCTGTCACCGTCACGACCACGGTCGGGCCGTGCCACGTGCACGCGCCCACTGGCAACAGCGCCTGCACCGAGCAGGACGCGCAGCGTGTCACGCTGTGCGCCAGCGTGCCATTTTCCGCAACGGTGAGCGACACGACGCTGTACGCGCGCCCCGACGACTCGACGCTGCCGTGGTCGGACAGCCG
>DATBCI010000154.1:0-26403 GCA_036270555.1 Burkholderiaceae bacterium | reverse complement strand
GTCGTCTGGGTGAACCGGATGAGTGAGCTCGTCATGTTTTTATCGGCGCGGGTCGTCGACCCGACGACCGGCGATTTGATGGTGGGCCGGTCGATGACCTTCCGCGGCGACAACGACCGGGCCTGGAACAAGGCAGCGGATTTCTTTTTGAGGCAACTCGCCGAGGTGCCGGTCGAGCGCCGCTGATCCGCAACAGGGAGCCCGATCCATGAAGCACATTTTTCGCTGGCGCCTCGCTTCGGCCGCGCGGTCCGCAACGGTACTGCTCTGTGCAGCGGCGCTGTCCGGGTCCGGCACACGCGCCGAAACACAAACGCCGATCAGGCTCGCCGTGTTCGACTTCGAGCTCGAAGACTTCAGCGCCGGTGCCGAGACGAGCGGCGAAAGCCAGGACGACAAAACTCAATTGGCCAGCGCGACGGCCGAGGCGGGCCGCCTGCTGGTTCACTCGGGTCGATACCGCCTGGTCGACACCGCGAACAACGACGCCGAGGCTGTGAAAACGCATTCGCTGCGATCGTGCGAATGCGACGCTGCAATCGCGCTGAAACTTGGCGCCGATCAATCTCTGGTGGGTGTCATTACCCGTATCAGCCGGACCGAATACACGGTGCAGGTTCTGATTCGCGACGCGCGCACAGGCTCAGTCGTGTTCAAAAAACTGAGCGACCTGCGCATGGGTGCAAACTATTCCTGGAGTCGCGGCGCGTCGTCGCTGATCAAAAACGACCTTCTGGACAGCACGCAGTAAGCCTGGCTGGCGGCTCCCGAGGCTGCGGCGGCGGCCGTCGCAACGCCATTGCTTTCGCAGATCCGAAAAGAGCCGGATGGGGATGAAGCAACTGGACCGTCACCTTGATGCACTACGATCAGGACCCAGCCCGTCCTGGCGTTGACGCTGAACCAGATGCTTCGGCGGGAGCCGGAGGGCAACTGGTCCTATATGTATTTTCCCCTGATCGATCCGAAGGCGACCGAGTCCAGCTTCACGACGATTGGCGATGCGCCGTATCGCCATTACGTGCGGTTGGACGGTAACCACCCGCCGTACCAGCGGGTGCTGTTTCAGCAGAAGATCAGGTTGAACTGGTTGACCGATGCGCGGATGCGTTAGCGCTTCAAGTACTTCTGATAAAAAGCCATCTCGCGCGTCCAGAAATCCTCCAGCGCCGCACCGCTGAATCCGTGCCCCTGCCCAGGATAGCGCAGCAGGGTCACCTGATCGCCAGCAGCGCGAAGGCGGTTATACATTTCGATCGTGTCCAGCAGAAAGTCACCGTCGTCGTCTCCATCGGCCAGCAGCGTGGGCGTTTTCGCTTCCCCGACGTGAAAGACCGGCGACAGGGCCAGATAAGCTTTCGGATCTGAGCCAAGCGCAATGCCCGCGTACTCGGCCATCAACGCCTCGTAGCCAGTATTGAGAACCGTCGGTCTGATCCAGTCGGACAGTGCCCCAGCAACGGAGACCGCGCAAACAAACCGATTGGTCGCTGCAATCAACTCGTTCGCAACGCTGCCGCCGTTGCTGAAGCCGTAAAGGCCGACCCGGTCCGGATCGACCAAGCCGCGTCGGACCAGTTCGTCGATACCGGATAGAACATCATCGCGAGCCACCGACCACCCGCCAGCACCCTTTGCAGTCAGATTCTCGGCTTGCGACTTCCATGCATTCATCCACACATGCGGCGCGCGTGGGCTGGGCCGGAACACCAGGTACCCTTGCGAGGCCCAGGCTTGATTGCCGGACATTGGCGACCACCAATTCGCGCCGTCAGCGAGCGGATAGACGTCGACGATCAGCGGATAACGGTGCCCCACCCGGAAGTCGGCTGGTTTCAACAACGCGCCCTCCCGCTGATCCCCTCGCTGATTCTTCCAGCGAACGATCTCGACCTCACCCAGCGACCAGGAGTTGACAGAAGGCTGCAGGTCAAGCAACGCAACGGAATTCATCGCAATCGCCGGGGCAAACCGAATCAAGCTGGGGTGAGCCGGATCCTGCTGATGCCAGGCGACCGCTCCGGAATTCGAAACCGTGAGCGCGCCCACATCGATCGGCGCGCCACTGTCCGAGTATCTCGCAATGCTTCGGGTCTGCCCCGTCGCGAGTTCCATCTGGTCGATCGCATGGGTCAACCCATCCTGGTAGGCAACCAGGATCGACCGGCTGTCGGCCGACCAGGCAAAATCCTCGACCAGGCGGTCAAGCGCGCGAGTGATGTCGCGTGGCTCCGAGCCCTGTGCATCGATGACGTAAACCAAGGGACGGCCCGAGAACGTCTCGGCACCGAGATAGGCAACCAGGCGCCCATTCGGCGACGGCGTCGGACGCGAACGCACGCCTGCGCCGCTCGTTAAGGTTGTCGCCGTGCCGTCCCGCGGATCGATCTGTGCCAGATCGATCGTATCGGCGCCGAATACTCCGCCCGGGCGCCGGTCCACGGCTGCAATGAGCTGACGCCGGTCGGCGAGCCACTGCGGGTTGAAAACGTTTCGATCGCCGCGTGTGACCTGATGAACCTTCTGCTTGTCGACGTCGACGATAAACAACTGATTCGACAGCAGCACACGCGGAGCATCGTTGCGCTTGGCGCTGATCGAATGGCCATCACGCGATTCGAGTGTGCCGATCGACAGGCGAGGGCGCGCAAAGATCCCGCTCAAGGTCCAGTCCGCAGGCGTCTCGGTCGTCAAAACCAGGGGTTGACCTGGCGCCAGCTTCGGGAGCGACTCCTGACCATCCTGAGGCGTTTCTCGCGTGGCTTGTACGCGCGATCCAAACACAATCCCCGCTCCATCCGGCGACCACCCATACCGAAACGCATCGTGCACCCAGCCGACGATTCGTGTTGCCGGATCGGGATCGATCCCGCCGGGAATATGGGTGATCTGAACGGCATCGGCCGCTTTGAGCTGATACACCCAGAGTTGAATGTCTCCGGACGCGTCCGAGTAAAACGCAACGCGATCCCCCTGGGGCGACCAAACCGGCATAAACCCGCGGCCGACACGCCTGGGTATCGATCCGGTCTTGGTGGATGCGATCCAGACGCTCTCGTTGCTGATCGCATAGGCCAGCGTCGTCCCATCCCCGGAAAGCGACATCGTCACGTCCGGAAAGGCGAGACTTCGCAAGTCGGCCAATGAAACGCCCCGTCGCCCGCTCTCCTCCGCCCAGGCGCTACAGGGCCGCAGCAGAAGCGCCGACAGCATCCAGATCGCTGCGCCTGCAATACGGAAGGCGTGATACCGGCGGACACCAATCGGCACGAAACCTACCAGCCCTTCGTCAACTGCAGAGAGACATATCGCCCCAGCGGATTGGCATTGGCGCCGTCGTAGTTGATCGCGTAGCCAAGCGCATTGGCCGCATAGGGTGGATCCCGATCTGCGGCGTTGATCACACTGAGCGAGACCGCCAGATTCTTCGCCCATCCCTCGCGCCCACCGAACGCGTAGGCGGCTGTGAGGTCGGCGGTTGTCCACGAGCTTACCGGTACCGAATGGCCGGCCGTGACATTATTGGTGTAAGAGTTCGTGTAGTTGATGAAGGCAGCGATCGACCACGGTCCCCGCGCAACGATCTCGTGCACCCGCGCCTTCACGCGCGTCGGGTTGTACAGCGTGCCGACGGTACTGGCCGTCGGCGTGCTGACGGTGAACCGGTTCGTCAGCTTGATGATGTAGGTCGCGTCCAATCCGGTGTCGGTGTCGAATGCAGCCACGCGGGAACGATAGGATGCGCCCAGATCCAACCCCTGGGTGTCGACTTCGGAGAGGTTGAGCTCACGTGCATCGATCAGTGCCGCGATGTCGGTCAGGCTGTTAGCGCCGAAGTTAAAAAACCCCGGCGTCGAGATGAGCTGCTGCACCAGCGATTGTGGAGGATTCAGACGAACAATCCTTGGGCCGAGAACCGAGGCCGTCGGCAGTGCAAAGAAGACGTTGTATCCGGCACTTTGCAGATTCGTGATGCGGTCGGTGAATCGGATTCCGTAGTAGTTGATGCGCGCGCGCAAGCCCGAAGCTTCGCGCGGACTCCACTCGGCACCGAAAGTCCACGTTCTCGCGGTCTGCGCTTTCAGACTCGGGTTGCCCCCGAACACGACCAGTTCATCGACATTGCCGCTGGGTGGAGCGGAGCCCGGCACCAGGCTCGTATTGAAGGCGGCTACCTCGAACGGCACCGGGTTCAATTCGCTCAGCTGCGGCGCTACGAACGAACGGCCAAACGTTCCACTGAGCTTCAGATTGTCGAACGGACGGCCGATCAGACCCACCGATGGGTTGTTGGTCGCGCCGAAATCGCTGTAGTGCTCCTCCCGGTCGGCGGCGCTCAGTTCGAGCCGCTTTGCAGCGGGACTGCGGCCATCGGCGCCGAGCAGGGGCACACGGACTTCAAGAAATCCGGCGAACGTGTCCCGCTCCGGCTGAAAACCCGAACGCGCAAGGAAATCCTCAGCGTCGAGCGATTCGTGGCGGTATTGCGCTCCCACTGCGTAGCGCAGGGAACCCGCCGGAAGGTGGCCGAGATCACCGCGGACAATCGCTTCCGCCGCGGCGATCTTCGTACGGGTTCGCTGGTCGGTGGTAGCTCCGGAGATCCCGGCGTCAAAAGCCTGCAACCGTGTGTCGCTTGACCCATAGTTGCCTGAGACCTCGAGGTCGGTCGAATCGGAAATCTCTACCCGCGCGCCCAGGGTTCCACTGTACTGATCGATGCTCGCCGGGGAGTGCTGCGAGAACGCGCCGACCACGGTTGCATCCGAGTAGGTTCCACGGTGTGCATAACTGCCATCGGCAAACAATGTCACAGCCGATGAGGGTGATTCATTCACCGAGCCCCACACGCTCTGGCGCAGCTGCTGAGGCAGCAATTTGAACGGCAGCGGTGCGTCCTGGGTGAAGCTTCGATCGGCCGCGCTCAGCGGTGTTCGATCATAGTATTCATAGGAGATCAGCGCGTTGCCGCCGTCCCACTTAGTGCCCGCGGTTTGACCCGCCTGGAACTCGTGACTGCTGCCGCGTGTCACGGTGGCGCCCCGCAGGCGCGTCTCGAATCCGTCGTAGTCCTTGCGCATAATGATGTTGACCACACCGCCCACCGCGTCCGAACCGTAGATGGCGGAAGCCCCGTCGGTGATGATCTCGACCCGGTCGACGGCGGCCAGAGGGATCATCGAGATATCGACGAAGTTGCCGTCGATATTGCCCGGTGCCACGCGGTGTCCGTTGACAAGAACCAGGGTCGCATCGTTGCCCATGCCATGCAGGTTGACGCCTGCTGCGTTGACTGCATTGTCGGCATTCGCCCCACCGGCGACGCTTGCGATGGTCGTCTCCGAGGTGTTGCTGAAGTTCTGCGGAAGCGTCTGCAGGAACGCGGCCAGCGTTCCGGCGCCGCTTTGATCGATGTCGGCACGCGTAAATACGATCGAGGGTGCGGCCGTATCGGCTGCATCCCGGATATTCGTGCCGGTCACGACGACCTGCTCGGTGGGACGCTCGGCACCGGAGCGCGCATCCGTCTGGTCGCCGCTCTGAGGGCCCGCTGGGGAGGCGGAGTTCAGCGTCGCCGCGGGAGCCTCCACAGGCTCCACGGAGGAAACGCCAGCGCCGGCTGAATTGCTCGATCCGGGAGCCGTGGGGCGGATGGTCGACTCCGCTCTTTGAATGGCGATCGAAGTTGCGCTGACGACGCGATAGTGCAGTGACGATCCCGCCAACAGCGCGGCCAGCGCGTCGCCGACCCCGAGGCGGCCCTTGACGGCTTTCGAGGTCTGCAGACCCAGGTCCTCGCCCACGACAATCTGGATGCGCGCTTGATGGGAGTACTGCACCAGTGCGTCCGAAAGACGCTGCGCCGGGATATCGAAATCAACCTGCCGTGCCAGGTCCATGCTCTGAGCGCAGGCCAACCGGGGCAGACCGAGCAGGAGCACCACGGTCGCACCCGCTGTCACCACGGCTCGCAGAACACCCCACCGCTTTTGCGCAATCATGATCTCCCCCCTGAGCACGCCCTCTTGTGTTGGCCGCGCGCAACGATTCCCCCAACCACCCATAACGTGTGGGCGGTCGGATTCGGAACCTCGCGGATCAACGGGCCGCGCGCTCCAGGATCAGCGTGCCATCGGCTTCACGCCGCGCCTTGAGGGGATACACCACGAGAAGGGCCTGAATCCAATCATCGATCGACTGCACAAAGACGGTGCCGGAATACGAGTATTGGCCGATGGTCGAGTCGGCCAGCACGATATGGCGATCCGAATAGCGGTTCACATCTTCGATTACCGACTTCAGGGACGTCCCGACATACGCCAGTTCGCCGGATCGCCATTGCAGGGTGTGCGCAGAATCGACAGTCACCAGCGTGGCCAACTGCGTCCGCGGCGAGTAGACCAGCTGATAGCCGGCACTCACCCGCCACGGATTGGAACTGCCGCCTGTTGCAACGGGACTCGATGCGATCTCGACCGCACCTTCTTCGACGGTGACCAGAGTCTCCTCAGCGTCACGGCGCACATCGAAAGCGGTTCCTGTTGCGATCACCTGAATCTCGCCCGCGTCGACGACGAACTGACGGTCCGGTTCGTGACGTACTTTGAAGTAGGCCTCGCCGTTCGACATGGCAAGCCGCCGCTCGGTACGCTCAAACCTTACCCGGACCATCGTTCGCGGGCTCAATGTCACCGAGGAGCCATCGGGCAGCGTCGCGGCGCGCGTCAGCACACCCGATTCGACTGTTTCCGTGTTCGGACGGCTCCAGAACCACACCGAGACGGAAGCGAGGATCACTGCGAACGCCAGACCGAGTCCAGCAGCGATCCGCGGTCGCAGACTGGGGCGCGGCCTGACGGGAACCCGCAGCGCCCCGGCATCGTGCCAGTCCTGCTGAACAAGCTCGAACGCCTCCAGGTTCCCGCGACGCTCGTCGCACCAGCGAAGCCACTCGTTGACGTCCGACTCAGTTCGCGAGGCGTCGCTCAGACGAATGACCCAATCGGCGGCTTCCTCGAGCTGCCGCACGCGTTCTTTGGGAGGAACCTGTTCCTCGTACATCACATCTCGTCCATCCGCGCTTCGGCCGATCGCTTCGAAAGTCCTTCCCTGCGCAAGCGGATGTATACCAGCGCCCGCGTCACGTGCTTGCGGACCATGCGTTCGGAAACCCTCATTCGGCTTGCGACGTCACCGATTGGAATGTCGGCCAGCCGGTGCTGGCGGAACGCCTCCTGGCACTTCGGCGGCAGTTCGCTCACGGCCTGTTCGATCAACGCCAGCTCTTCGCGCGCGATCGCCGCGCGCTCCGCGCTGGCCTCCAGGTTCAGCTCGTCGAGCGAAATCAAGGTGTCAAGGCGGCCTCTGGAGCGGCGCTGGCGCAAACGGTCAAACGCGAGGTTCTCAGCGATGCGAAACAGATACGCGCGTAGAAAGCCGGCTGCCTCGGGGGCGTCGAGTTGCAACAGCCTGACGTACGCCTCCTGCGCAATTTCTCTTGCCTCCTGCTCACTTTTCAGGCGCGCGTACACGAAACCGATGAGCGTCCGATTGTGTTCGCGAAACAGCCGCGAGACGCACTCGACGCGCGATTCGCCGCTTTGCACTTGCGGCGCCGGTTCGCGCTGAGGGTTTGCAGGTGTCGACACAGCGTCACGGACTTTCGGGGTCTGCGCTCTCTGCGCCTATAACGTGTGACGACCGGAAGACGGAACTACGGCCACCGGTTAACCAACCGACGCGACCGGAATTTCGCCGAATTCTGCAGTAAATCAGCGGGTTACTGCACCGTCGGCGACCCGGCGCTCTCGCAGTTCGGCCTTCCAAGTGCTACTTCGGATCGTCGGCTTGGCGAATGCTCAATTTGTCTGCCGCTTCGACCCAGCCTCCTCCCATGGCTCGGTACAGGTTGACATAGGACTGGAACAGCTGCGATTGCGTGCTGACGAGTTGCAACTGGGCATTGAAGAGAGATTGCTCGGCGTTGGCCACTTCCAGATAAATGGTCGCACCTTCCTGGTAGCGAAGTACCGCCAGATCGCGGAAGCGCTGCAGGGCCGCGACGTTCTTGGCCTGTTCGTCTCGCGCCTGCTCGAACTTGGCGCGATCGACCAGCGCGTCCTCGAAGTCCTCGAAGGCGTTGATGATCGACTTCTGGTAGGAGTACAAAGCCTCGCGCTGCGCCGCCTTGGCCTGCTCCACCTGGTTTCGGACTCTACCGGCGGTGAATATCGGGACGCTCGCAGCCGGTCCAAACGACCACGACTTCGATGCCCCTTTGAACAGATCCGAAACCTGCGCGCTTTCCACGCCCAGCAGCGCCGTCAAGCTGATCTGCGGGAAGTAGGCCGCTTTGGCCACGCCGATGTCGGCGTTGGCCGCGATCAGGTTCTGCTCAGCCTGGCGGATATCGGGTCGGCGCTCGAGCAGCGACGAAGGCAGACCTTCGGGCACATCGGGCAGCTTCAAATCATCGATCGCGCTACCGCGCTCGATTGGCCCCGGATTGGCACCCAACAGAACGCGGATCACATTTTCCTGTCGCACGATCTGGCGCTCGAGCTCGGGCACCTGGGCGGCGGCGGTTTCGTATTGCGATTGCGCCTGGCGGTAATCGCTCTCCGGCGTGGCGCCCTCGTCGAAGCGCGCTTGCTGCAATCGCGCGGCCGCTCCCAGGGTTCCGGTCGTGGCCTTCGCGATGTCGAGCTGGCGATCCAGAGCCCTGAGTTGGACGTAGGCGCTTGCGACCGAGGAAACAACCGTCAGCACCACCGTGCGCTGGCCTTCCTCGCTGGCAAGCAGCTCGGCACGCGCCGCTTCCGTCTCACGCCGCAGCTTGCCCCACAGATCCACTTCATAACTGGCCGACACGTTCAGCCGAAGATCGTTGAATGCCTGGTGTCCGGGGGGAACTTTGCTTGGCAGCGTGTTCTGGCTCGCACCATCACGCACCGCCGACGCGTTGCCGTCGACCTGCGGGAAAAGTGCAGAACGCGTGATGCCGTACTGCGCGAATGCCAGGTCGACGTTGGCCACGGCGATCGCCAGATCCTTGTTGTTTTCGAGGGCGCCGCGCACCAGATGCGACAGAACCGGGTCGTTGAAGCGGTCCCACCACGCGACGTCCGAGTTGCGTGCGGCCTCTTCGTGACTGATGCGCCAGGCGTCGGGAACCTCCACCGTCGGGCGGCGATAATCGGGGCCGACCGTGCAGCCAGCAACCGCGACCGCCAGGCAAACGGCCGCGCGCTGCGTCACCTGCCGCGTGGTCGACGTCGCTTGATTCATTTCTTCGGCACCGCGATGGCAGCCGCGGGCGCCCCGCCGCCGCCGGCGGGCAATTCACGGTGAAATGGCGACTGGCGCTCGCTCACCCGCTGCAGCATCACGTAAAACGCCGGGATGAAGTAAACGCCGATCATCGTGGCGACCAGCATGCCGCACACGACCGCCGTGCCCAGGGCCTCGCGCGCCGCGGCCCCCGCACCCGTGGCGATCGCCAGAGGAACGGTCCCGAAAATAAACGCGAACGATGTCATCAGGATCGGGCGCAGCCTGAGCTTGGCCCCATCGGCTGCCGCTTGCACGATCGGTTCGCCCTTATCGCGCTGCAAGCGCGCAAATTCGACGATCAATATCGCGTTCTTGGCGGCCAGGCCAATCAGCATGATCAAGCCCACCTGCGTATAGACGTTGTTGTCGAAGCCGCGCAGAAAAAGCCCCAGAAACGCGCCGAACACTCCGAACGGGATCACCAGCAGGATTGCCACCGGCATGGCCCAGCTCTCGTAGAGCGCCGCCAGTACCAGGAACACGAACAGCAATGAGACGCCGAAAATGAAGCCTGTCTGACCTCCGGTCTTCTTCTCCTGGTAGGTCGCTTCGCTCCATTCGTAACTGAAGCCCTCCGGCAGTGAGCGAGCAAGGTCCTCCATCGCCGCGATGGCCTGCCCGGAGCTGTATGCGGGCCCGTTCGACCCATTGATCGTGGCGGCCCGGTACACGTTGTAGCGCTCGAAGTACTGGGGACCGCTGAACGGGTGGCTCTTCAACAACGTGCTGAGCGGCACCATCGTCCCACTGTCGGCGCGCACGTAGTAGTTGTTAACATCGTCGGCCTGTCTGCGTTGGGCGCCTTCGGCCTGCACCTGCACACGGAATGTGCGCCCGAAGAGATTGAAGTCGTTGACGTAGTAGCTGCCGAGGAAGGTCTGCAAGGCAAAAAAGACATCGCTCAGCGGGATCCCGAGTGCCTTGACCTTGTCGCGGTCGACCTCGTATTCGATCTGCGGAACGCGCGCGTCGAACCCGGTATAGGCAAATCCAATTTCCGGGCGCTTGCGCGCCTCCGCCAGAAGCCCCTGCAAAACCTGGGAAAAGCGCCCGACATCGGTACCGATGCGATCCTGCAACACGAACGTAAATCCTCCCGCCGTGCTGAGTCCCCGGATAGGCGGGGGATTGAAGACCAGCATGTTGGCGTCCTTGATCGCACCATTCAGACGCACGGTCAGGGCTCGCAACAGCCCGTTGGCCGTTTCGGCCGTCGCTTTGCGCTGGTCCCACTTCTTCAGCCGGAAGAACGCGGTGCCGTTGTAAGAGACGCTCTGGCCGGTCAGCAGATTGAAGCCGCTGATGTAGACCACGCCGTCCACCCCTTTGACGCCGCGAGCGATGCGGGTGACTTCCGACATCACCGCGTTGGTGCGTTCCAGAGAGGCCGGGGCCGGAAGACTGACCAGCGCGAACAGGTAGCCCTGGTCCTCCGGCGGAACCAGGCCCGTGGGACGCGTTGACACCAGGCCCCAGACCACTGCGAGCAAGCCGACGAAAGTGAGGGCGACCATCACCGTGTGCCGGCTCAACGTGGTCACCGACGTCACATAGCCATGACGAAAGCGCTCGAATACCCGATTGAATCCGTCGAAAAACCTCGACAGCGGCCCTGGCCGGTGATCATCCCCCCGCGCCGGCTTCAACAGGAGCGCGCACATCGCAGGCGTGAACGTCAGCGCGCAGATGGCGGAGAGGACCACCGAGACTGCAAGCGTCAGCGCGAACTGCTTATAGAGCTGGCCGGTCAGTCCTCCCAGGAATGCGACCGGCACAAAAACGGCGGTGAGCACCAGGGCAATCGCCACAACCGGCCCACCCACGTCGGCCATGGCGGACTTGGCCGCCTGCATGGGAGACAGCCCCTCGGCGTCAAGTCGCTGCTGCACGGCCTCGACGACCACGATCGCGTCGTCAACCACGATGCCGATTGCGAGGACCAGGCCGAACAGCGTCAGCGTATTGATCGAGAATCCAAGCGCCGTAAACGCGGCAAAGGTTCCGATCAGCGAGATCGGCACGACCAGAAGCGGAATCAGGGTCGCGCGCCAGCTCTGCAGGAACAGGAACACCACGAATACGACCAGGGCGAACGCCTCGAACAAAGTGATCACGACTTCCTTCAGCGACTCGGTGACAAACGGTGTCGTCGTGTAGGGAACCGAGTATTCCAAGCCGGCCGGAAACCGCGCCGCCTGTTGACGCAATACCTCCGCCACCAGCTTGGCCGTGTGCAGGGCATTGGCGTCCGGCTGTGTGTACACGCCGATCAAGGCGGCCGGGATATCGTCCATCGACCCGGAGACCGCGTAGTTGGCGGCAGCCAGTTCGACCCGGGCCGCATCCTTCAGCCGAACCACCAGACCGTTCGGCGCTTCTCGAATGATCAGGTTCTCGTATTCGCTCACGTCGGAAAGACGGCCTTTGACGAACACGGTGTACTGCGTCGGCGTCCCGCTCGGCACCGGCGGAAGACCCAGCGCGCCGGCCGGTACCACGACGTTCTGCTCGTTGATCACCTTGGAGATGTCGCTCGCGGTGACTCCGAGGCGCGCCATCTTTTCCGGATCCAGCCAGATCCGCATGCTGTAGTCGCGCTGGCCGAAGATTCGGATCTGGCCGACGCCGGGCACACGGCCGAGTGCGTCGTACAGATTCAGCAGCACGTAGTTGCTCAGGAACGTGCTGTCGAAGCGCCCGCTCGGCGAAGTGAGCGCGATGACTTCCAGCAGATCGGTCGTGGCCTTGCGGATCGTGATGCCATTGCGGATCACGTCGGAGGGCAGCTGGCTCTGGGCCACCGCGACCCGATTCTGCACGTCGACCGCGTCGATGTTCTTGTCGGTGCCGATATCGAACGTGACCGTCAGATTGTATGAGCCGTCGTTGCCGCTCTTGGAGCCCATGTACAGCATGTCCTGCGCGCCGTTGACCTGCTGCTCGATCGGCGCGGCCACGGACTGCTCGACCACGTCCGCGTTGGCACCCGGAAACGTGGCCGAGACGGTGACTTGGGGCGGCACGACCTGCGGATACTGAGCGACCGGCAGCCCGAGAATGGCCAACCCGCCCAGCAGTAGCATCAACAACACGATCACCGTCGAGAAGACCGGTCGCTCGATGAAGAAATTAAGCACGGGTGCCTCGGTGTACGGCCGATGGCTCGGTCACTTCGAGCTCAGTCGTGGGCCGTCTTCTGAGGCGCCGCGGCGGGCGCCCCAGGCGCCGGTGTCGACACGGCTTGCAGAGTGCTGGTAGCCGGCGAAGCCGCCGCCAGCACGGGTCTGACCTGGGCGCCCGGCCGCACCTTGCCGATCCCGTCGATGATGATCCGCTCGCCCGCCGCCAGGCCGCTGTCGACCACCCAGTCACTGTCGATTTGATGGCTCGCCACGATCGGGCGTTCCTCAGCTTTGTCGCCGGCCGAGACGACGTAAATCGATTTCTGCCCCTGCAACTCCTGGATCGCCTTTTGCGGCACTCGAATCGCGCTCGGATTCTCGAATGCGGGTACGATCACTCGCACGAACAGGCCCGGGCGCAGCAGGCGTTCGGGATTGGGCAGCGAAATGCGCACCTGCAAAGTGCCGCTCTTCTGGTCGAGCGCGGCATCAACAAAATTGAGCTTGCCAGGCAGGGCGTAATCGCTGCCGTCGGCCAGCCGAACACGGAACGGAGGCGCCTGATCGGGCCGCTCTCCGGGCGGATGCTTCAAGCGCTTTTGCAACTCGAGCAGCCGATCCTCGCTGATACTGAAGACCGCCCACATGGGGTCCACCGAGTACAAGGTCGCCAGCAGCGTCTGTTGCGCCGTGATCAAGGCCCCGGGCTTGACCTGCGAGCTGCTCATGACGCCGTCGCGGCGCGCCCGAATCGTCGTGAACTCCAAACTGATCTCGGAATCGCGAAGCAGCGCCTTCTGCGCCTCCACCAGGGCGGTACTCGCCTTGTCTTGCGCGACCGCAGCGTCGTAGTCCTGTTGGCTGATCGCGTGCTGCGCAATCAGCCGCCCGTTGCGGGCGAGGTTCTGCTGAGCGTTGATCAGATTGGCTTCGGCTTGCGCCACGGTCGCTTTGGCCTGGGCCACCTGAGCTTCGAATGGCCGCTGGTCGATCACGTAAAGCAGATCTCCCTTGTGCACGCGCGCGCCGTCGGCAAACGCCTGCTGCTCGAGCAGTCCAGTGACTTGCGAGCGGATCTCGATCGTGTCGGGCGCCTGCGTCTGTGCAACGTACTCGTGGTAGACGGTGATCGGCGCGGCCTTCACTTCCATCACGGTGACCTCCGGCGGCGGCGGCGCGGGCGGCGGCGCTTTGCCGCCGCAGCTGCCCAGCGCAAGGCAGGCCGCGCCCAGAAGCGTTCGAGTCAATGCGACGCACGTCATATTCATAGGCGAATGGGACGCCTAAGCCGCACCACTTCGCCATCGCGGCAGTACGGTAGCCGACGAGGTGATTGAAGCGATTGATCCAGGGGCGCGCGAGGCCGCGAGTGTCGACGCGCGCGTGTTGCGGTTGGTCAGGCTGACGCGGTAAACACGGTCAAAACGCCCGTGTAGCCGTACAGGTGATACCGGGCGATCTCGCCGCCGGCAAAGAACCCGACCAGGGGCACCTCGCCCAGCGCCTTGCGCACCGTCTGAAGCTCCGCGTGAGGCGCCCCGAAATGCGCACCCCCGCGACCGGAGCAACTGACGTAGAGCGCGCCCGCCATGGTGCGTCCCGCTGCGCTCTCCACCTCTTCGCGGATTTCCGTCGTGATGCGCACCAGGTCGCGCTGAGCAGCCTGTGCGTCCCGTCTACAAAAAGCCAGACGCATCCCGGGTTCGATCAGTTCCGCAACCGCCAGGACCTGGTGTTGCCGGTCTGCGGCCAATACATGCCGCACCGCTGTTTCGGCGCCAAATTGTCCGGGCCGCGTGGGCACGTCCTCGGCCTTGTTGATCAGCCCCACCAGCGTGACGGATAAGGCTTGTGCCAAATCGTCATCCGGCGCGTCCCGGTGAAGCCCCAGATCCTGCAACACACAATCGAGCGCCGGCTGGCCGTCCAGGCTGATCACGACGTTGCGCTCGGCTGCAGTGATCTGGCGCACCGGTCCGATCGGCTGACAGCCCTGGGTCACGCGTGAAACCAGGCTCACTTCGGGGCCGAAGGCGACCCCGGACAGGCCGCCCGTCAGTACGCCGTTGGCCATGTGCAGAGGTCGGTTGCGCGCCGACGACAGACCACCGAACAGATAGCCGCTCGCCGTCCTGGCGCTGAGCTCCTGGATCAACTCCTGCAAGTCGGGTGCACTCCCATCCGCGTGGACCAGCGCGGTATGGGCCACGAATCCGGACGATGCCGCGGGAAGTGGATTGCGCCCCGAGAAAAGTCGAAAGGATTCACGCGGCAGCGGCGCTAACATCAACACCATGGCCGGTTCATCCATGTATTCGACGCCGCTCACGGACACGCCGACCGCGGTGGTGCCGACCCAATCAACCCCAGGCAGGCGCAGGCGCAACTGGTCGAGGATCGTCTCGGCCTGCTCCGCGTAATAGTCGCTCAGGTAACACCAGCCCAGCGTGAACGGGATCGCTTCGCCCTTCAGTGCGCTGCTCGCTTCGATCTGGGTCTGAATCTGCTTCTGGCTGCGATCCAGGGCCACGCGCCAATCGGCGTGGGAAGCGTGACCTTGCAGGAAACAAACGACCCGCATGGACCCACTCTACACCGAACGGTTGGTGCAGAATCGGCTGACTCGCGATCGGCTGAACCCAAGGCGCAAATCCAATGACACAACGCCACACGATTCATCGGCATCAGCATCACCTGGGCTGGAACAACGCCTTTGAACCCGTGTTGCGCATCGCGCCCGGGGAAAGCGTCGAGTTCGAAGTCTTCGATTCGTCGGGGGGTCAAATCTCGCCGACTTCGACCGTCGACGACTTGAGTCATCTGGATTTTGGCAAGATCAATCCCGTCACCGGTCCTGTGTTTATCGACGGCGCCCAGCCGGGTGATGTGTTGAAAGTCACGCTGCTTGCCTTCACTGCCTCAGGCCAAGGCTGGACTGCGAATATTCCCGGGTTCGGATTGCTGGCCGATCAGTTCAGGGAACCGGCCCTGCACCTTTGGCGTTACGAACCCGACCGGCTCGAGCCGGCCATGTTTGGTCGCTGGGCGAAGGTGCCTCTGAAACCGTTCGCCGGCACGATCGGGGTCGCACCAGCCGAGCCTGGATTGCACAGCATCGTTCCGCCACGACAGGTTGGCGGCAACATGGACATACGCGATCTGGCCGCCGGCACGGAGCTTTACCTGCCGGTGGAGGTAGCGGGCGCGCTTTTTTCGGTGGGTGACACCCACGCGGCCCAGGGCGACGGCGAGGTCTGCGGCACTGCGATCGAAAGCCCGATGCGTCTGGCTGCGAGGTTCGATCTGCTGAAAGCCGCGCCGCTCGCGTTTCCGCGCTTCACGACGCCGGGCCCGGTATCACGCCATCTGGATGCCAAGGGCTACGAAGTGACGACCGGAATCGCACCGGACCTGATGGACGCGACGCGAGCGGCCGTGGCCGGGATGGTGGATCTTCTGTCGAAACGGCTTGGAATGCCCGCCGTGGACGCGTATCTGCTGTGCAGCGTGTGTGCCGACCTGCGGATCAGCGAAGTCGTTGATCGCCCCAACTGGACGGTCTCGTTCTATTTTCCCCGCGTCGTGATCGAGTAGCGACGCTGGCTGGTTGCACGCAAGCGGGATCGATGCGATCCCCTGCCCGGATCAAACGGTCGCAGCCAGTTCCCGGAGCAATGCGGCGCCATCGCCGGCCCACGCATGGCCGTGCATGCATGCGAGGACTTGCGGCGAACTCGCAGCGAGCCGTTCGATCTGCGCGCGCTGGTCGCGTCCGTGCGCAAAGTAGTCGAGCTTGGCGCGCAACGCCTCGCTCGGCCCGAAGATGTCGCTTTCGACCAGAGGCTTGTCGCAGGTTCCGGGCTGGCTGAAAAGGTCGCCGCAGAAGAATGTGCCGGTCGTTTCCTCGAGCAGGAGCCCGCTCTCCCACCCGTGAGGCAGGTGCGGCGTCTCGAACCAGCGCACACGGTGCTTTCCGAGCACAAGCGGCTCGCCGTCTTCCATGGCCCGCGGCGTGCGGCTGATTCCATCGCGGTTGATCATCACATTGATGCGCGAGCATATCGGCACGGCGTGGGGCGCGCGCGCCAGGAACCCGTCGAGCGCGCCGCACTCGTCCTGCTCCCAATGCGAAAAGGCGAGGTGTCGCAACCGGGCCAGGGGTACCACACGCGCGATCGCGCTGGCCACCTCGTCGAACGATCGGCGCATGCCCGTATGAAACAGCAAAGGCTCATCATCCAGTACGAGGTACTGGTTGTAGCTGAAGCCTCCTGGGGTGACCGTCGGCGACACCGGTGTGTGAATGCGGAAGATGCCGTCGGCAACCTCGTCGATTGTGCTCATGAGCGCCTGCTCCCATTCTGTGGACGATAGAAGACACGTGGCCGGCCGCCGACGCAGCAGCGTCCGCCCTGTTCGACCATGTTAAGGGCCCCTAAGACCTGGCAGCAACCTGGATGTCGAAGTGCAGCACTTCCTGGCGGGCCCCAAGGCCTTCGTACGGAACAATCGCCGGACCATCGCCATAGTCGGCCAGGAGGAATACAAGGATTTCGCCGAGCAGCATCTGTCGGAACTGCGCGCCCTGCTGGACACTAAGATCCGTCGTACGCTCAAGAGTTCGCAAATGAGGAGGGTCCACAGCGATGATCCCGGAAAAGGAGGCAGACCGCCTGGATCCGGTCGCCTACGGGCGCAGCATTGCGCAGGGGCTCGGCGTCAATCTGCTGGTGCGCAACGTCGACCGGTCCGCGCGGTTCCAGGTGGCGGTGCTCGGGGCTCAGATACGCTACTGGGAAGAGCACTTCGCAATCATGAGCGCGGTGGGCACCACCTGGCTGCTGCACTCGGACTGGTCGTATCGCAATCACGAGATGATGAGCAGCGTGGCGGGGCTGGAGGCCCGCGGCGCAGGCATCGAACTGCGTCTGTATGGGGCCGATCCCGACGAGGCCGAGGCCGCTGCAATACGATGCGGAGCGACCGTGCTCGCGATCGCAACCGACAAACCGCACGGCCTGCGCGAGGTGCATATCGTCGACGACGACGGTTACGTGTGGGTCCCGTCGCGGCCAACGCGATGATGCGCGGACCCGTGGTTCGGTATTCTTCCGCACATGATCCGAAGCGCCGAAGAAGTCATCCGTTTCTGGTTCCAGGAGATTTCGCCGAAGCAGTGGTGGGCGCGCGAACCCGCATTCGACGGGGAGCTCGCCCTTCGCTTCGGCGCCACGCACGCCGCGGCGACGCGCTGCGAGCTGTATGCGTGGCGCGAGCAACCGGCGGGACGACTGGCGGAGGTTGTCGTACTGGATCAGTTTTCCCGCAACATCCATCGGGACGACCCGCGCAGTTTCGCATTCGATCAACTGGCCCTGGGCCTGGCGCAGGAAGCGGTGCGCAGCGGGGCCGATCAGGCGGTGCCAACCGGGCAACGCGTGTTCCTGTACATGCCATTCATGCACAGCGAGTCGGCGGTGATCCATGAATGGGCCATGACGTTGTTCAGTGCGCTCGGAAGCGCGTCGAACCTCGCTTCCGAACGCCGGCACAAGCAGATCATCGACAGGTTCGGAAGGTACCCTCACCGCAACCGGATACTCGGGCGCCCTTCGACACCCGAGGAGGTCGAGTACCTGGCGCAGGATGGGTCGTTCTAAATCGTACGTCCGCACCAGGCAGACGGCGGGCCGGCACTGCCAACTGCCCGACTGCCGGAATGTTCCTGCTTGACTCACATATATCCCGGCGGTAATGTGTCGAACAATAACCAGCCAGTTATCGATCCTGAATGCCGATCGCTCACGACGTGCTCTTCAGAACACTGGCCGATCCGACTCGGCGGGCTATCTTCGAGCGACTGTGCCGCAAGGGGGAGCAGACGGTCGGAGCCCTGACGGCTCGGGCCGGGGTGTCGCAACCGGCCGTCTCGAAGCATCTTGGCGTGCTGAAGCAAGCCGGGCTGGTGCGCGACCGCCACGAAGGTCGCCAGACACACTACAGCGCGCAGCTCGGCGCCTTGGCCCCGCTGATCGATTGGACGAGCCAAATGGCCGGCTTCTGGCAAAGCCGGTTCGACCACCTCGAGGACCTGCTCAAAAGGATGGACCAATGACCCATACTGCGACCGAAGCGCTCTGCGTCGTTGTCGAACGGGAGCTGCCTTTTCCGCCGGAAAAGATCTGGCGTGCGCTCACGCAACCACACCTGGTCGCCGAGTGGCTCATGAAGAACGACTTCAAGCCTGTCGTGGGCCACCACTTCAACCTCCGAGCAGACTGGGGCGTCGTTGACTGTCAGGTGCTGGCCGTCGATCCGAACAAAACCGTGTCTTACACCTGGGATGCCTTAGGCCTCGCGAGTGTCGTTACCTGGACTCTCACCGCCACCAGCACGGGGACCCACCTGCGCATGGAGCAGTCGGGCTTCCGTCCGGACCAGCAGCAGTTCTACCAGGGCGCCAAGTACGGCTGGCAGCAGTTCCTTGCGGCCCTCGAGCAAGTATTGGCGCGGACAGATTGAAGTCCGCCGGCACGATTCAAAGCTGGCTCAGCGATAGGCCTCGCCCTTGACGCCATCCTACAGGGGCAGCTGCCCGCGCCAGGCCTTCGATTTCGTCGGTCACGGAGCCTCGGGCGCTGACGGAGCCGGACCTGTGAAAACGGCTTCCGCCATGCGGTCGGCGATCTCACCGGTGGGCCGCCCCGAACGCGCGGAGTGGTCGAAGATCCTGGTCAGCGTCGCGCCGATGCGCTGCAGGTGCACGGCGACCTTGTGCTCGTCGTAGTCGGGACCTTCGTAGTAGATCTCGATGATTCCGCCCGCGTTGATGACGTAGTCGGGAGCGTAGAGAACGCCCCGCTCCAGCAACGCGTAGTCGTGCTTCGGGTAGGCCAACTGGTTGTTGGCGGCACCGGCAACGATCGTGGCCTTGATCTGGGGAATCGTCTTGTCATTGAGCACCGCGCCCAGGGCACAGGGCGCAAAGACGTCGACGTCCAGTGCGTGCACGCCGTCGTGCGGCACCGGCTGCGCGCCGATCTCCTCGACGCAACGCTGCACCGCCGCTTGATGCATGTCAGTGACCCACAGACTGGCACCGGCGTCCGACAGGTGCCTGGCCAGCCGGCGACCGACGTTGCCGACGCCCTGGATGGCCACTCTCAGGCCGTTCAGGTGGTCGCGACCGAGCTTGGCCTTCACGGCGGATTGGATGCCGATGAACACGCCCATCGCGGTCGCCGGCGACGGGTCGCCGGTGCGGCCGCAGGCCTCGGAGTCCTGATCGACAAAGCCCGCGACGTGCCGCGTCTGGCTCGACATCAGGCGCATGTCGGCAACGCTGGTACCGGAGTCTTCCGCAACGATGTAGCTGCCCCCAAAGCTGTCGACGAAGCGGCCCATGGCATGGATCAGTGCCGGCGTCTTTTCGTGTCGAGGATCGCCGATGATGACGCTCTTGCCCCCTCCCTGCGGCAACCCGGCCAAGGCCGCTTTGTAGGTCATGCCGCGCGACAGCCGCAGCACATCGGTGAGAGCCTCGGTGTCCGATGCGTAAGGCCACATCCGGCAGCCACCCAGGGCGTGACCGAGGCGTGTGTTGTGGACGGCGATGATCGCCTTCAGGCCGCTCTCGCGGTCGAGGCGGAAGGTGACCTGTTCGTGCGCGTCGAACTCCGGGTGTGAGAAGACCGACATACGGTTTCACCTGTGACGTCAAGCTGTGTGACGTTTAGTGTATGACCACGCCCATCCCCGCGTGCAGGCATCACAACCGGCGCACCTGTCCCGCAACGCCCATTGCGCATTCCAGCGCGGCGCGATCCCAGTTTGCGGTTTCGGCCGCCGCTTTGTAGGTGCTCGCGAGGAAGTCAAGCAGCAGGGCATCCGGCTCACTGGCCGCTCGGACTGCGTCATAAGGCAGGATGAACTCCCCCAGCTTGGTGTCGAAGTAAGCCCCGGGCGGTACCGGGCGATCGCGAAAACCCGCCGGTTCCGGATAGGCGTAGGAGAAGAAGGCTGCCTGGGGGAAAGCATCGTTACCCGGCCAGAATCCGGCGCTGCTCACTTCATGCGAATAGGCCTCACGCGTCACCGGGTCGGGCAGACCGGGTACGCCGCCCCGATGCAGCGGAGCCCTGCGCCCGGAGAAGCGTGTGACCGCAAGGTCGAAGCTGCCCCAGAAGAAATGAATGGGGCTTACCTTGCCGACAAAGCCGCTTCGGAACAGCTTGAAGACACGATCTGCTTGCACCAGGACTCGCCAAAAGGCGTGGGCGGCGTCGGCATCGTAAGATCGGTGCAGCCGATCCCTGGGGAAGGCAATGGGATTGCTGATCTCATTCGGCATCTCGTTGATTGCGACGGTTACGCCGATGCCGTTCAGCAACTCCATGAATCGACGGTAGAAGTCAGCGACACTTTGCGGTTCGAGCCGGATCGAGCCCTCCTCGCCCCGGCCGATGCGTGCAATCAGCTGGTGCCCCACGAAATCGAACTCGATATCCAGGACTTCGTTGCCAACCGGAATCGATGAGGTGGTCAGGCCGCGCGCCGTCACGTAGAGGGTGACCTGCCAGCCGTGGTTGACCCACGGGCTGAGCACCAGCCGAACCTTGCCGACAATTTGCGTCCAGAGTTGCAGAGTTGCGGCCGTCTCGCGCCAGGCAGGATACGGAAGATCGAGCCAGACGCCTGCTGCTTGGTTCATCGGCTTCTCCCGTCGAGGTCGCGCGTACGCCTCGTTTGCCTGGCCTCCAGTTTATCGGGCAGTCGATCCGACTCATCGGCAGATAGCCCGCGCCGTTACTCGGCCCGGCAGCGGGAGGGTGCACCGTCCTGACCACTGCCTTGGCTTCCGATTGCCTCTTTTCGCCGCCTCATCCGTCGTATCTAATAGCAATGGCGCGTGGGCACCAGGCGGATGGCGGCACATATGAAGCCGGGGGAGCAGGCGGTGCTGGACAGCGGGAGCCAGTCCGCTGTGCCCGATTTGACACCGGCCGAGTACCGGGCCACCGTCAAGCAGCTCTTTCACGAACACAACCGCGCGCTGGTTAACTTTTTGCTGACTCGCGTACGCAGCAAAGCCGAGGCCATGGACCTGGCTCAGGAAGCCTACGTGCGCCTGTTGCAGCTCGATCACCCGGGCGCGATCGGCTTCCTGCGCGGCTATTTGTTCCGCATTGCAGCAAATCTGTCCGTGGACAGCATGCGGGCGCGCATCCCGCGCGAGCGGGCCGCTGTGGAGCTGTTCGACGAGCTCGGAGACTTTGACGAAATCGAGCATCGCGCCATCCTGCACGAGGAATTCGACATCGTGTGCGCCGCGCTCAAGCAGCTTCCGCCCAAATGCCAGAGGGCCTTTCTTCTCAATGTCGTCGAAGGCTATAGCCATACCGAAACGGCCCGGGCTGTCGGCTGCAACGAGCGCATGGTGCGCTACCACATCAGTCGGGCGCTGACGCATTGCCGCAATGAACTCGCCCGTCATTCCAAGCACACGGAGCTCCCCGACGATGGCGCTGAATCCTGAAAGCCAGGCAAGAAAGGAGGCGCGGCGCAAGGCCGCCGCGGACTGGCTACAGCGCCTTGACGACCCTGCCCTGCCGGAGGAGGACCTGCAGGCCTGGCTGCATTGGCACGCGGAATCCGAGCAGAACCGGAAAGCATTCGAGGAAATGCAGACGCTATACCGCCAGTTGCGCGATCTTTCAGGGGATTACCGGCGCGAGCTTCGGCAGCGCTTCGACCACACGGACGTGTTGCACCGGCGGCCGTGGCCGAAACTGTGGGCTCTGGCCGCATCCGTATTGCTGGCAGTCGTGTGCGCCGCAGGGGCCTGGTGGTGGCAGGTCTCCGATCCTTGGACGGTTGCCTACTCGGCCCCACGGGACCGGCACCGCACCATCCGGCTTGCCGACGGTTCTGCGTTGGTGCTGGCCCAGGATTCCCTCGCGCTGGTGAAATTCACACGCCACGTGCGATCGCTCACCATCGAACGCGGCGAGGCGTACTTCGACGTCCGGCATGACCCTGACAGGCCGTTCGAAGTTCAGGTTGCGGGTGTCCGTGTCACGGCGGTCGGCACGGCTTTCAACGTGGCACGCACCAGCGACCGAGTGACGGTCACCGTGACCGAGGGCACGGTCGATGTCGTGCAGCTATCGAGGCCAGGCGCCGCCGAAATTTCGTCACCCCAGCCGGCACTCTTGCAGCATCGACGCGTCGCCACGGGCGAGCGCCTGGTGCTGAACGACGCTCTCGCCCAAGCCGACCGCACCCAGAGCAGTGCGGAGCCTGCCTGGACAAACGGGCAGCTGCAGTTCGTCGACGCGCCTCTATCGCAAGTGGTGCAGACGGTTGGCCGTTACGCGCGGCGCCGCGTCATGATTGACGACCCTCGCGTTGCCGACCTGACCTTCTCGGGCACGGTTTTTCGCGATCGCGTGGACGAGTGGACCACGGCCTTGCCCGCAATTTTCCCAATCCGGTCGGTCACCCTGACCGACGGCAGCGTGGCGCTTGTGTTAGCGCGTGAAGCCAGCACCGTTAAATAAGCGTCCTATGCGCATTGCCTCAGGCTCAGCCTTGCCGCTTTTTCCTCGCTGATCCGTCATAGAGGTGTCCGTTTGGGTGCCGGAGCACTGGGCGCGGCGGCCGTCGAAACACCGCCGGAAGAGGGACCGATGAGGACGCCGCGCGGGTTCAATGCACGGTTTGTGATGGCGCTTGTCTTCGGCATAGGGATCACGCTGGTGGCGCCGACGGGCGCACGCGCAGTCGATCTGGATCAGCGGGTCGTGTTCGACATCCAGCCACAGAATCTGGTTTCGGCACTGATCGATTTCTCCCGGCAGTCGGATTTGCAGGTGATGTCCGCCGGCTCGGACCTCAAAGATCGCCGGACGCCCGGCGTGCACGGCCAGTACGCCATTGGTGAGGCGCTCGATTTACTGCTCGCCGGCAGCGGGTTGAGCTACAAGGCCGCGGGACCGAGTACGGTCGCCGTGGTCGCCGCGGTGCCCGGCACCGCCGCCATCGACCCTCCAGTCGAAGCGCAGGTTCAAACGGCGCAGGCTCAAACGGCCGAGCCTGCACCGCTCGAAAGGGTCGAAGTGACCGGTTCGCACATCAAGCGCTCGGAGGCGGAGACGGTACAGAACGTGCGGACGATCACCTCGCAGCAGATCCAGCAGAGCGGACAGGAAACGGTTGCCGATTTCCTGCGCACGGCATCGTCGACTTTCGGCAACAACAGCAACGAATCTTTTGCCAACAGCTTCGCGCCAGGCGCGGCCATGATCGGACTGCGAGGTCTGTCGCAGAAGGACACGCTGGTTCTGCTGAACGGCAGGCGCATCACGAACTACGGCTTGTTCCTGAATCTGTCGGATTCGTTCGTGGACCTGAACGTGCTTCCAGTGACTGCAATTGACCGGGTTGAGCTCCTGAAGAGCGGCGGTTCGGCCATCTACGGCTCCGACGCGATCGCGGGCGTGGTGAATATCATCTTGAAGCAGAACACCACGGAGAAGACCGTGGAGGGCGGCGGGCGTGTGACCACCGAGGGCGGCGCCGCTTCCTACGAGGTGAGCGCCCTGCTCGGGTTCGGCGACTTCCAGGCCGACAATTACAACGTCGTGCTGTCGGTGGGCGGCTTCAAGCGAAACCAGCTCCTTTTTTCGCAACGTGACTATACGAAGTCGCTGGACTTCCGCAACCATCCGGACGGCATCCTCGGCTATCGGCCCAGCAACCAGTACAGTGGCGTACCTGAGCCCTTTCCGACGTGCGGCGTCAACGGCCTGCCCGGACAGGTGATCCTCAATGGTGGTTCGGTTGGCCCCGGCTGTTACTACAACCACGCCAATGAGCTGCCCCTTCTGCCGGGAACCGAGCGCGGCAACTTGACCGTGAGCGGCAACCTGCGACTGAACGCCGACTGGACGGCCTTCGGCGACGTGTTTCTGTCCACCATCAAGACGACCTCGACTTACCAGTCGAGGAGTTTTGCCCCCGGTGCCTGGGTGTTCAACCCCGCCACCGGAGGCGTCACGTCGATCCCCAACACCCTGCTGCCCACCGATCCTTCCGCGGGGGGCGGGATACCCACGCCGGGGAAGCCCACCTCGATCTTCTACGACTTCCAGACCGTGGGACCGCGCGATGAAAACACCTACTCCAACACCTACCGGGTGACCGCCGGCGTGAAGGGGAATTGGCTGAATTGGGATTGGGAGGGCGCGTACGGGCACTCGGAGAACAACGTGACGGTGGAGCAGGTGAACAGCGTCAATGCGCGTGTACTGATGTCTGACCTCGCAGCAGGTGCGAACGATCCCTACAATTTCCTGAACCCGCTGTCGACACCCGCTGCCACCAACGCTTTGCGGGTTGGTTACGGATACACGGGCATCGCCAAGCTCGACACCTTCGGCCTCAAGGGCACTGGAGGGATCTTCAACCTGCCAGGCGGCACGGCGGACGCCGCCGCCGGAGTTGAGTTACGGCACGAGTCGGCCGACGAGGAGCCATCCGCCAGCCTTTCCCAGGGGCTGGTGCTGAATACGGGCGTCACCCGGGCCAATGCCACCCGCACCGTGACTGCCGCGTTTCTGGAGTTCGACCTGCCGGTTATCAAGACGCTCGAAATCGACCTGGCGGCTCGCGAGGAGCATTACACGATCGGCGGCAGCAACTTCTCGCCGCAAGCGACGGTACGTTGGCAACCGATCCGCGAATTCTCGTTCCGCGCGGTCGGCTCCAAAGGGTTCCGCGCGCCCAGCTTGGCGGAGGGCAGCAACAGCACGTCCCTGGCGAACCAGACGGCAAAGGATCCCCTGGATCCGCTGCATCGGCGAAGCGAGGCGGTGGGCTTCATCACGGGGGGAAATCCAAACCTGCGCCCGGAGACCTCCAAGAATCTCGACCTGGGATTTGTCGTGTCCCCCCTCAACAACGTCAACTTCTCGGTGGACTATTACAGCATCTGGCTGTATGACGTGATTGCCTCGAATGGCAGCGCTCAATCGGTCATCAACAACCCCGCGGCTTACCCTCCCGGCTCCCTGGTCCGGGATGCGACGGGTGCAGTGGTTTACGCAAAAGGGCTTTATACAAATCTTTACAAGATCCGCACCGACGGCGTCGACTTCGAAGGTGATGTCAGCTTCCCGCTGCCAGATGCATCGAAACTGAAATTCGCGCTGGACGCAACCTACGTTCCCACGTTCCTTGTGTTCTGCGGCACTGCATGCTCCGGCCCACCGACCCCGTGGCAGAACTATGCTGGAAGCAATGGTTGGGACTATGCATCCCCTATCAGTGGAGGAAACGCCATTCCTCGCTGGAAGGGCTTCATTTCCGCGGCGTGGCAGAACGCCCAGTGGTCCGCGGAGGTGGTCGGTCGCTTTGTGGACCGCTATACGAACATCTTCTCCCAGCCTGTCCTCCAAAACACTTTAACGCAGCACTCGGTTTCCCCATACACGTCCGTCGATCTGGACGGGCAGTACCGATGGAGGAACTGGAAAGCGACGCTGTCGATCATTAACGTGACCGACAACCAGCCCCCCTACGACAGCTCGGCTCTACTCTTCGGTACGTTCGCTCCTCCGGTAGCTCAGCCATTTGATACCGGCCTGTACGACCCCCTCGGCCGCATGATCGACTTGCACCTCTCGTATACCTTTTGAGAGGAAAACGCTTGCTCCCAGCGCACGAGCGGAATCGAACTTCAATTCGATTCTCTGCCGATCACTTCAGCCGCCAGCAAAGCCTCGATCTCGGGCTCGGGAAGCCCAACGATCTGCATCAGAACCTGGCGCGTGTGTTGTCCCAATAGAGGTGGAGCGAGTCGGTATTCCACCGGCGACTGCGACATGCGGATCGGGTTCGCAACGATCGGAACAGAACCCGCAAGCGGATGAGGCAATTCCTGCCGCAA
>DATBCI010000153.1:0-3698 GCA_036270555.1 Burkholderiaceae bacterium | reverse complement strand
AGTCCAGGCACACGTCGACCAGACCATTGCCCGCGTTCACGTTGACGTACATCAGCCGGCGCTGCGCCACCGCGGCTTCCTGCGCAAAGCGCAGCGTGCTGGCGACCTGCTCGGCGAAGCCGTGTGCGTTCACTTCGCCGGTGTCGTTCAGGCGGCCGATCGCCGTGAACGACAGGATGCCGGCGATCATCAGCACGATGACCAGCTCCAGCATCGTGAATCCGGCGCAGTGTGGCGCGAGCGGGTATCGGTTCGGGCTCATCTAAGCAAAAAGCGGCGCTCCGTGGGGGGCGCCGCTCTCTCGGAAGCCGGGGCGGGAGGCGCCGTAGCGCCGCTCTGGCCCTGGCGGGGTCAGCACCCGGCCGTTGCCATCGTGGTCGTTGGGGCCTGGTTGTTACCCGCAGCAGGGAGGTAAGTGACCGAACAGGTCGGTAGATTGGTCGAATTCTTGATCTGGATCTGCACGCCAGTGCCACTGGCGACCACGGTAATGGCGTCGGTGTTGGCAGCCGTCACATCGAGCCCCGCCGCATCGACGACGCCGCCCGCGCCATTGCCGGCCACGGTCGCTGCCGGGTACCCCCACACCGTGTTGATACTGGTGCCGTCGACTTGGACGCTGCCGGTAGCGCCGGCGGCGTTGCGCACCAGCGCGGCGGCACGCACCACCGACGAGGCGGAGCGCACAGCGCCCAGGATCGCTTCGGCTTTGGCGCCGCGGGCGTCGGCGCCCATATTGATGAAGCGCGGCAGCGCCAGCGCCGACAGGATCCCGATGATCAGGATCACGATGATCAGCTCGACCAGGGTAAAGCCCCGCTGATTGCGGGCTGCAGCCGGGGTACGCATGCTCTGTCCTTTGAGTTCGAATACGCGTCGAAGGGGCCAACGCCTCACATGGATTTTCGGCAACAGAGGGTTAACCTTTGACCCGGATAAGCGCCACTTTTCCACCCGAAATCCTTAGCCGAAGTCCGCTACCTCAGCCAGCTCCGGACCGGGTCAGTGGTGAAGCACGGCGCGGGACAGGTCCCACATCGGCAGGAACACCCCGAGCGCCACCACCAGCACCATGCAGCCCATCAGCACGATCATGATGGGCTCGATCTGGGCGGCCAGCCCGCGCACCGCGTGCTCGACCTCCTTCTGGTAGTAGTCGGCCACCTCGATCATCATTTCGCCGAGCGCGCCGGTTTCTTCGCCCACCGCCACCATCTGCAGAATGGTCGGCGTAAAAACGCCGGTCGCGCGCGCCGCCTTGGCGAGCGTCTCGCCCCGCTCTGCCGACGTCTTCATCTGGGTGATGCGGTCAGCGAGCACCAGGTTGCCGGTGGTTTCCACCGCCACCTGCAGCGCATCGACTACCGGAATGCCGGCCTCCAGCGCCACGCCGAAGCTCTTGGTGAAGCGCGCCAGCGCCGCTTTGCGCACCAGGGGTCCGAAGATCGGAAGATGCAGCACCCATTGGTCGCGCAGGCGTTGCCCGGCCTCGGAGCGCCGGCTCCAGACCACGCCACCGATCAGCGCGACCACGAGCGCCACCAGCATCGGCCAGTCGTGCACGAAGAAGTCGGAGGTGGCGATCAGTATCTGGGTGACCAGCGGCAGCTCGGTGTGCAACCCCTTGTAGACCTTGGCGAAGGCCGGGATCACGAAGATGTTCAACACCACCAAAGCGACCGCCGCCGCGCACAGCACGAAAGTCGGGTAGCGCAGGGCCGCGCGCACCTGCTCGCGGTTCTCCCGCTCGAAGCTGAGCTGCGCGTGCAGCCCGAGGAACACTTCGGACATGCGGCCCGTGACCTCACCGACCCGGACCATGCTGACCATGTAGCGGGTAAAAATCTGCTCCTCCCGCTGCATCGCGGCCGACAGCTGGTGGCCGCCTTCGAGCTGCTGCCTCAAGCGCTCCAACAGGCCGGCGAAGCTCGCCTTGGTGGCCGACTCGTACAGTCCCTGCAGCGCCCTGAGCAGTGGCACGCCCGCCCTGAGCAGGGTGGCGAGCTGGCGGCAGAACATCAGCAGGTCGTCGACCACGATCGCGCCGCCGAACTTGCGGCCAAAGAACGCGCCCACCGCTTCTTCGCTCTCATAGCACGCGTTGGCGCGCACCAGCAGCGTTCCCTGCGCCGCCAACGTGTCGGCCAGAGCGGCCGCGGTGGCGGCTTCGACGCGTCCCTCGACGCGGGCTCCGCGAGCGTCGCGGGCGACGTAGGCGAACAAAGGCATGATCGGGTGTCGAAGCGGTGGCTGCTCAGCCGCCGGATTGGCTCGGCTCGTGCGAGCGGCTGATCAGGCGCATTGCCTCGCTGACCGTGGTGCGGCCGGTCTGGACCAGCTCGCTCATGTGGTGCGCGAGCGACAGCTCGCCGGTCTCGCGACGAGCCGCATCTATATAGGATTGAATGTCGCCGCTGTTGAGGGCGGCGACCACATTGCGCGCCATATCGAGCAGCTCGTAGACGCCCATGCGCCCCAGGTAGCCGGTGCCGTTGCATTGCGGGCAGCCCGCGCCCTGGGCGAATGCGCCGCTCGCGCCGCCGGCGAAGGTTTGCAGGAACGCGATCTCCTGGGCGGTTGGCGAGTACGCACGCGCGCACTGCGGGCACACGGCGCGCACCAGGCGCTGCGCCAGCACCAGGCGCAGCGAGGTTGCGATCAGGTAGCGCGGCGCGCCCATGTCCAGCAGCCGGATCGGGGTCGAAGCGGCGTCGATCGTGTGCAGGGTCGACAGCACCATATGCCCGGTCATGGCGGCGCGCAGGCCGGTCTCGACGGTGTCCTTATCGCGCATCTCGCCAACCAGCACGATGTCGGGATCCTGGCGCAGGGTCGACCGCAGCACGGAGGCGAAGCTCAGGCCGATCTTCTCGTTAACCTGCACCTGCGTGATTCCGGGGAGCCGGTACTCGACAGGGTCTTCTGCGGTGATGATCTTCGCGTCGGGCGAATTCATCTGCGCCAGCACGCCGTACAGCGTGGTCGTTTTGCCCGAGCCGGTCGGACCCGTGACCAGCAGCATGCCTTGCGCCAGCGTGATGAAGTCGCGCACCTTGGCCAGAATCGGAGGCGGCATGCCGAGGCGATCGAGCTCGAGCAGCCCGCCGTCGTGCGGCAACAGGCGCAGCACGACCGATTCGCCGTACTGGGTCGGCATCGATGACATCCGCAGGTCCAGCGCGTGGCTGCGCACTCGCACCACGAAGCGGCCGTCCTGTGGCAGGCGGCGCTCCGCAATGTCGAGCCCGGCCAGCAGCTTCAGGCGCTGCACCACGGCCGGAGCGATCCGGCTCTCCGCCTCGGTGTGCAGGACCAGGGCGCCGTCGATGCGAAAGCGGATCTGCAATTTGCGCTCTTGCGGCTCCACGTGGATGTCGGAGGCGCGCGACCGCACGGCGTCGTCGAACAGCGACTGCAGCAGCTTGGCGACCGGAGCATCGTCCAGCGGGGAAGCGTTGGCGGCGGCTTCGCCGCCCACCTTGTCGAACTGCATCTCCTGCTCGAGCTCGCGGGCCAGGCCCGAGATCTCGTCGCTGCGGGAATGCAACTTGTCCAATGTCGCGTCCAGGCGCGACTCGGTGACCACGACCAGGTCCAGATGCCGTCCCAGGATGCGCTGGATCGCGTCATAGGACTGGTAGTCGAGCGGATCGGACATGCCGACCCGGATCGCGGAGCCTGCCTCGTCGACCGGAATC
>DATBCI010000152.1:0-12174 GCA_036270555.1 Burkholderiaceae bacterium | reverse complement strand
ATCGGGCCGCCCGATCGCCATCACGGGCAACCAGCGCGCCATCTGCGCGAACAGGTTCAGGAAACGGTCTTCGCGCCCGAACACGACCGAAGGCCGGAACACGGTCGTTTCGATCGCTGACGACGACTGCACGACGCGCTCGCCATCGCCCTTGCTGCGCAGGTACATCGACGGCCCCCTGGCGTCGGCACCGAGCGCGCTCATGTGCAGCAGCCGACGCACTCCATGCTTTTCGCACGCTGCCACGATGCGACGTGGCAGCTCCACATGGGCCTGCAGGAACTGCGAACCGTACGGGGCCGTCGGCGCGGGCGGATAGTCTCCGTGCAGGATTCCGACCAGGTTGATCACCGCGTCGCAATCGCTGACGAGGCGCCCGAGGACGACCGGATTGTGCACATCGGCGTCGATCACTTCGGCCGTCGGCAGCACAATCAGTCCCTTGACCCGGTCCCGGCGGCGCGTCGGAACCACGACGCTCGCGACGCGCGCGACCAGACGGTCGACCACATAGCGGCCGATGAACCCGCCGCCGCCCACTACCAGGATGCGCTGATGTTTCATGTTGCGGCTTTATCAGGGTAGATCGGTATCGACCGGCATGTTGGACGATACGGGCCCGAGCATCGATTTCAGCTCCACGCCCGATCGGCCATCCAGCGCCGCGTAGATCATCGTATTGAGCAGCACCTTTTGCACGTAGTTGCGCGTTTCATTCAGAGGGATCGTCTCGACGAACACCGCGCCGTCCATCGGCCCTTTCAGCGCGGTGCGCCACCGGCGCAGGTTCTTCGGACCGGCATTGTAGGCGGCCGACGCCAGCAGTGGCTCCCCGCCCTGATCGTCGTACACCAGCTTCACGTAACTGACACCCAGCCGCAGATTCACATCGGCGTCGGTGATACGCGACGGCCGAAAGCCGTGCAAACCGATGCGGGTCGCGACGTAGCGTGCCGTGCGGGGCATCAGTTGCATCAGGCCCTGCGCGCCCGATACGGAGCGTGCATCCTCTGCGAAACGCGACTCCTGGCGGATCAAGCCATAGATCCAGTCCTGATCGACACCGAGCGGGTCGGCCACATCGGACAGCGTCTGCCGGTACGGCGTCGGAAAGCGCTGCTGCAGGTCGATCTCGCCGCGCGTTCTCTCGGACGTCATGATCATCCGATCCAGCACGCCCTGTTGGCGGGCGTACTCGGCCGCCGCACGCAGCTCGCGGTCGTTCATTGCGCGCAGCTCCCAAGCCCACTCGTGGTTACCCTCATCGCGCAGGCCGAGCCGCACCAGCTTCAGTGCGCGCACAAACCCGCTCCTGCCCTGCATCGCAGCGACGTCATCCTGGCTGACCGGGGCCGGCGCCGCCGGCAGCTCGAGCGGGCGGCCCAGCTCTTCGGCGGCCAACCGTGGGTAGAAGCCGAACGACCCGGCGATCGAGTCAAAGCGCCGGTACGCGCTTTCGAAATCACCGTGGGCCAGTTGCGCCCGCCCATCCCAGTACATCCAGACCGCTTCGCGCCGCTGAGTGTCCGACATGCGGCCCAGCGTGCTGGTGAGCTCCGGCCAGTCGGGCCCACCCCCCGCAGCGTGCAGCGCGGCGCGGGCCTGCCACTCCAAGGTTTCATTGGGACGCGTAAAGCCGTCCTCGGGCGCAATCTCGGGTCCGGCGCGCCGGAACCAATCTTCGGCCTGCGGCAGCAGCTTCATCGTGGCGAGTTCGCCCAGGCGGCTCCACAGGATGCCCTTCTGCCTCGGCGTCAGGATAGGATCGAGTCGCTCGGCCAGGGTGCCTGCGCGCGCAGGGTCCTCGCGCGCCAGCAGCGCAATGGCAATCACCGCCATCTCGGGCGGCGCGGACTCCAGATCCTGATCGCGCGCGGTCAGCCACTCGCCAGGATGGTCGAGGGCGCGCCTGGCCTGCGCCTGCGGCGCATCGTCGAGCCGCACGAGGCTGGCGCGTGCCGCAGTGATCTGCCCGTGGCCGATCAGCGTGCGCACATGTTCCCAGACCGTCAGCTTGCCATCGTCGATCATCCGCTCGGCCAGGGCCGTGCAGCCGTCGCCGCCCGGATCCGAAGTGGTGGCGAGCTGGCGGCGCGCCTCCAGCGCCAGCGCGTCGCGATGGCCACCGCCATCCAGCAAGTAGTTGGCCAGTGTCGCGTAGCAATGAAGCTGGGGATCGTCGCGATTCCAGACCTGACCATGCCCTTGGGCCTGGAAGGTCGCGTAGTCTCCCCGTCCACCCAGCGCGAGCAGCCAGTCCGAGCGCAGGCGGTCGCCGAGGTAGGTGTCGGCATAGCGCTCGATGAACGCGCGCTCGGCGCTGCCATCGTCTTCGGTGGTGCGCGCCTGCAGCGACACCTTCCAATACTGGTAGTACCGCTCCAGCAGATGGCCGCGAAGGCGCGGGGCGAACGAGGCCAGCAGGTCGCGGTCGCCGTTGCGATAGGCGTCGCGCGCGGCCAGCAGCGCGTCATCGGCAGTGCTGGACGCGGCAGCCGGCGCGGCGTGCGGCTTCTTCTTGTGGCGCTTCGGCTGTGCATCGGCGTCGCATGCAACGCACAGCGCGATCGCCACCGTGATTAAACTAGCGAGGCATCGCATCCACAGCACTGCCGTCATTCAATGTAATCCGAGGCTAACACAGCCACGCATCCGCACATGATCGAAAAGAACAGCCAACCGGCCGACCCCGCTTCGCAAGCGACTCGCCCCAGGCGTTACGTGGACCCCGTTCGGGCGCAGTGGCGGCGCGATCTGCGTGCGGCCCGGGACCGTCTGACCGATCGGACGGAGCGCGAGGCCCGTCTGCTGGCGCGGATCGAGCAATGGCTCAACACGATGGGCGTCAGTCGGATCGGGTTCTTCTGGCCGACGCGCGGCGAGCCGGATCTGTCGGCCCTGGTAGAGCGCTGGCTGCACGCCGCCCCTGAGCGCGTCGCGGCCTTGCCGGTGATCGAAGGCGAGTTTCTGCGCTTCGCCCCATGGTCCCCCGGCGTTGCGCTGATATCGGGCCAATTCGACGTCCAAATCCCGGCAACCGCAGAGCGGATCGATCCGCAGTTACTGCTGATCCCGTGTGTCGGCATCGATCGGATGCGCTACCGCCTGGGCTATGGCGGCGGCTACTACGACCGTACGTTGCCCCAGATGTCACCGCGCCCGCTCACCGCCGGCGTCGGATTCGATTCCGCGCGAATCGAATCGATCGGTCCGAAGCCGCACGACTTGCAACTGGACGTGGCGATTACCGACGCGGTGCTCTGGTAGCGACCGACGGTCAGGTCTGACGCGCCGCAGGCCGGGTGAATTCCTCCAGCAGCCAATTGCGCAACTGCGCAACGGGCGCGCGATCGCGCGACGTCCGGTTGGCGATCAGGAACATGCTGTAGCCGGTGGACAGCCGGATCTCGGGAAACGGCATCACGAGCTGGCCGTTGGCCACAAACTCCTCGCGAAACGGCGCGTAAGCCAGCACCACGCCCTGGCCTCGCGCTGCGGCCTGCAGCGACTGATCGGTGTATGCGACCACCATCACCGGGGGCGACGCTTCGGCGTCGGCATCAACCCCCGCGTGCTCGAACCAGCTGGACCACAAGCTCGTCGCATCCCCGGGCAGATCGTCCTCGATCGCGATGCGCGGCAGCCTAAGAAGGTCCGCAGGCGATTGCACACGCCCTCCGAAGCGGTTCAGCAGCTCGGCGCTCAGCACGACAGTGACGTCCTCGTCCAGCAGCAGGGTCGCGTCGCGCGGGGCATCCTGCGGCCTGCAGCGCCGCAGCGCGATGTCGACGCCCTCCACTTCCAGATCGATCGGCCGGGGTTGCGCATCGATCCGTATCTCGATGCCCGGGTGGGCACGTTGAAACAGAGCCAGCCGCGGCACCAGCCACAAGGAGGCGAACGACGGGTACGTGGTGAGCACGACGCGCTGCGATGCGCTGCGGCCGCGGATGTCCTCGACCGCCTGGTCCACCGCGCCGAGCGCTTGACGTGTACTGCGAAGCAGCCGCTCTCCGGCTGGAGTCAACACCAGGGCGCGGGTCTTTCGAATAAACAGGCGGTGCCCGACGTCCGTCTCGAGCGCGGCCACCTGCCGGCTGACGGCCGACTGCGTCAGGTGCAACTCGTCGGCGGCCTGGGTGAAAGACAGGTGCCGCGCCGCGGACTCGAAACCGCGTAGCGAGGCCAGTGCGATCGGGCGCTTGCGCGCCGGCCGGCGTGGAGCGGCCGGCGCGGCGCCGTACTTTGCGGTGATGGGTGCTGGCCGCGCCATGAATGCATATTGTGCATGGATAGCCGCCTGGTGGGAAGCTTAGCTCACCGCAGCGAAGGCCAATGCCCCTGACAGCAACGCCGATACGGGCGCAAGAACCGTGATCACGAACAGAACGTCATCGAGTGAAAGCGAATGCAGCGTGGTGTTCATAAGAGCCTCCGTGTGTTTCCAGTGGCGTCAGATTGCTCGCGCACGAGGCCCTGAACAAGCGAATTGATCGAATCTGATCCATGCGCGAGACGCATGCATATCGCCCTCACCCCCAGCCCCTCTCCCACTCTGTGGGAGAGGGGAGACGCCTTCTTTCAGCTCTCTCACTCTCCGTCGGAGAGGGATGCGCCTTTCCCCTCTCTCACGCTCAATCGGAGAAGGATGCGGCTTTACCCTCTCTCACGCTCAGTCGGAGAAGGATGCGGCTTTACCCTCTCCCGCCTGCGGGAGAGGGTGCGCGCGAAGCGCGCGGGTGAGGGTCGTAGCCCGTCAGCCGAGGGCGGTGCGCTTCTTCTTGTCCGGATCGTCGAACGGGAGCGTGTGCGCGCTGGCCGCGGCCTTGAGCCTCTTGCCGCGGATTTCGAGCTTGGCGCCGTGCACCGCGGCTGCGGTGTCCAGCCGCGCAATCGCCATCGACTTGCCGGTCAACGGCGAAACCATCGCGCAGGTCACCACGCCAACCTTGCGTCCGCCGGCGTGGATTTCATCACCGGCATCGGCCGCGGTGCTTGCCTCGACCAGCACTCCAAAGATACGGAAGCGCTCCTTGCCCTGCAGTCGGTGGTGGGCGTCGCCACCGCGAAAGTCGGTCTTGCCCGGACTGACCGTGAAATCGAGACCGAGCTCCCACAGCGAATCGCCCGGCGGATCTTTGTCGAACGGGTACGTCTGCGACATGTCGTAGGGAAAGAACAGCAGGTAGCTCTCGACCCGCACCCAGTCCAAGGTCGTGAAGCACGTCGGCACGATGCCCAGCGGCTTGCCCTCCGACAGGATCGTGTCCCAGATCAGGCCGGCATCCTCGCCCTTGCAAAAGATCTCGTAGCCGCGCTCGCCTGTGTATCCGGTGCGCGAGATCGTGACGGGCCTCCCGAACAGGGAGGCTGGCATGTGGTGGAAGTACTTGAGGTCGCGGATGCCGTCAACGTGCTTGGCCAGGAATTCGACCGCAACCGGCCCCTGCAGCGACAGGTCGTGCAGATCGTCGTCGACGATCAGGGCGGCGTTGCGGCCCACGACCAGATTGGTCAGCGTCTCGTGCCCCGCACCGCTGCCGTGCACGAACATCCAGTGGTTCGGACCCATCCGGAACAGCACGCAGTCGTCGATGAAGTGGCCACGCTCGTTCAGAATGCACGCATAGGCCGACTTGCCGGGATAGATCTTGCTGACGTCGCGCGTGGTCGCATAGTGCAGCACCGCCGAAGCGTGCGGGCCGACCACATACATCTTCTTCAGGCCCGAAACGTCCATCAGGCCGGCCTTGGTGCGGATCGCGATGTGGTCCTGAGCGATGTCGTGGGAGTAGGTCCAGGCCGCGCCCATCCCGTTCCAGTCTTCGAGCTTCGAGCCCAATGCACGGTGGCGGTCCTCCAGGACCGAATGGCGCCAGGTCAACGGCATCGAGGTCTCCTCGGGTTTGCCCGCCGCGGCGGGTCATCTTGGTCGAAGCAGTGCTCAGTACACGGCGAGCCGGTGCGTGACGTAAACCACCGCAACACCCAACGCAAGCGCCAGATACGGCAGGACCCCCGCCCTGCGCCTGACCTGCGCGCCCTCGCCCAGCTCCATCTCGTCGAGCATTGCGCTCGGGAACCGGCCCTTGTCCTGAAGATAGTGGCGGAACCCGAAGATCGGCACGATCAGCAGCGCGAACAACAGGCCGGTCCTCAAGGTCCCCTCACCGTACACGTCAGCACCCATCCCGACGAACGCGAGGTTCACGAACGACAGCACGGTGCCGGCTGCGATGACCGCAGTGGGAGCTTTCCAGGGACGCTCCTGGTCTGGCCGATCCATCCGGTGGATCCAGCCGGCATTCAGGTTCAGGAAGTTGAAAATCAGGTATCCGATGTTGGACGCGCCCAGCACGAACACGTAGTCGGACATCATCAAAAGGATCAGATTGAATCCCAGGTTGGTCAACATCGCATTGCTGGGCGCTCCATGCGCATTGACCTTGGACAGATAGCGCGGCAGCCAACCGTCGAGCGAGGCCTGGTACAGCGTGCGGGAAGTTCCCGCCAGCGAGGTCATGATCGACAGCATGATCGCCAGGATCAGCATCACCACCACGATGGAGCCCACGATCCGTCCGCCATGCACCATGCGCGCCATCACCGCGGCAACGCCTGCCCCGCTGTAGATGTCCGGCGCCAGCATGCCGCTGTACTCGGCGGGCGTCACCACGTTGCCGGCTGCATCCAGCACGCCCGGCTTCACCACCTCTCCCAAGCCCAGGAAACCCTGGAATGCGAACGGCACCAGCGTGTACGCCGCGACGCACAGCAGTCCCGAGTAGAAGATCGCCTTGAACGTATCGGCCTTGGGATTCTTGAATTCGCCCGTGTAGCAGACCGCCGTCTCGAAGCCGTAGGTCGACCAGCCCGCCAGGAACATGCCGCCGGCGATCGCAGTCCAGCCGGCCATGTTCCATGCGCCTTCGATCACGTTGCCGTGCGCGTCGTGGCCGATCGGCACCAGCGGTACGAAATTGGCCTTGACGATATCGCCCGTGATCAACGGCACCAGGCCGATCAGCAGCAGCGGGATCATGGCCGAGATGCCGATGATCTTGGTGGCGTTGGCCGAGCGCAGGATGCCGCCATCCTGGATCAACTTGACCCCGACCAGCAGCACGGCGCCGAGGATCGCGACGGCGTTGATGCGCAGCGTCAGGCCGGATTTGACGGCACCCAGGTCGAGCAGCGTCCACTGCCAGGTGTTGATCAGCGAGTCCGGTGCGAACAGCCCGGTCAATATGTACCCGGCCGCCAGCCCCGAGCCGATCGACAGCACCGGAGACCACGCGAAGCAGTTGCACCACACCGACAGCGGCGCCACGATCTTGCTGTAGCGCACCCACGCGATCGCTCCGTATACGGAAGTGCCGCCCGACTTGTGCGGAAACAGCCCTGCGATCTCCGCGTAGGTGAACGACTGGATGAAACCCATCGCGATCGAGGCCGCGAACACCAGCCACAGCGGTTTGCCGATGGTCGCAGCAACTCCGCCGATCGAAAACAGAACCAGCGGCGGCACGCCGCTGGCGACCCAGAACGCGCCGGTCCAATCGATTCCGCGCGTCAGTCCGGACGATGTCTGTTCGGCCACCGGCTCGGACGCCGCCGCATTCGAGTGCGCGCTGCTCAACGGATACCTCCCCCTGGATCCAGCTTACGCTGCTGCGCAGCTAGGGCTGTCCAGCCCGAAGGATTATCGAGATGCGCTCGCAGGCGGAACAATTCTCACGAGTGGTTACCACCAAAGGGTTAGCAGCGGGCTTGGTTGCCGCTATGCGCCCCCGACCGCGGCCGGATCCATCCAAATCACTTCCCACACGTGCCCGTCCGGGTCCTCATAGCTACGCCCATACATGAAGCCATGGTCCTGCTTGGGATTCGAATCGGCAACGCCTCCTGCGGCGACAGCGCGTTCCAGGATGCGATCGACATCGCCCCGGTTCTCGACCGTCAAAGCGAGCAGTACGGCGCTGGTCTTGTGCGCATCGGCGATCGGTCGCTTTGTGAATTGCCGGTACTTGTCGTGGGTCAACAGCATTGCGTGAATCGTGTCGGAAAGCACCAAGCACGAAGAGGTGCCATCAGAGAATTGCGGGTTCTTGGTTCCGCCAACGGCTTCATAGAACGCCGTGGACTTGGCCAGATTGGTCACCGGCAGGTTGACGAAAATCATCTTGCTCATGGACGACCTCCTTCGTACGGGTTGCAGGATTGTGGAGTAGCTGTTAAGATACTAAATAGTAAGTAGCTTAATGTCAAGATACATCTCATTAAGGAGATTTGTGCCGGATCGTGCCGATACCGCCGTCGCTCAGTGGGCCCGGGAACGCCCTGACTTGCCGGCGCTGCCGATGGCTCTTTTCGGTCGCTTGTCGGAAGCGGCCGAGCGGGTGATGCGCGACCATATGAACCCGACATTCGCCGAAGCCGGACTGCAGCCGGGGGAATTCGACGTTCTGGCGACTCTGCGCCGTTCGGGCGACCCATACATGCTGTCGCCAACTCAGCTCTACGAGGCCGCGATGATCTCTTCTGGCGGAATGACGAATCGCATTGATCGATTGGAGCGATCGGGGTTGGTGGAGCGCAGGCCGGATCCGAACGATCGGCGAGGGAAGCTGATTGCGCTGACCGACACCGGCAAGCGGGTGGTCGAGGAGACCCTCGGGCGACATGTTGCAAACGAAATGCGGCTGCTGTCGGCGCTGACCAAGAGCGAACAGGAGACGCTCAACAGGCTGCTCAAGAAGCTGCTCGCCGGCCTCTAGCGTCGGTTGTATCGGTTCGAAGGCAACCGACGAACACCGAAGGGGAGTTGCTGGAGGTCTTTACTGGGTGGGTGCGAGACGCAGGCTCGACCAGATGGCCAGGGTCGGCTCGGCCAGATTCATCGTGTAGATGTGCAGGCCAGGGGCTCCCTGCGCCAGCAGGCGCTCGCACAGTGACGTCACGACCTCCAGGCCGAAGGCCCTGATCGATTCGCGATCGTCTCCGAAGCTCTCGAGGCGGCGCCGCATCCAGCGCGGGATCTCGGCGCCGCAGGCGTCCGAAAAGCGCGCCAGCTGTGCGAAGTTCGTGATCGGCATCACCCCCGGCACGATCGGCTGGTGGATGCCGGCACGCCGCGCGTCCTGCACGAAGCGCAGATAGGCATCCACGCTGAAGAAGTACTGCGTGATCGCCGAATCGGCGCCCGCCCGCATCTTGCGTACGAAGTTGGCCAGGTCATCCGTGGCGCTGCGAGCTTGCGGATGCACTTCCGGGTAGGCAGCCACTTCGATGTAAAACCAGCGGCCGGTCTCCGCGCGGACGAATTCGACCAGGTCGCTGGCGTAGCGAAAGCGGGCGGAGCCGGCGGCCATGCCGGAAGGCAGATCACCGCGCAGCGCGACCAGGCGCCGGATGCCGACCTGCTGATAGGTCTGCAGCAGCTGGCGGATCGATTGCTCGTTGCTGCCGATGCACGAGATGTGGGGCGCGACCGGCAGACCGGCGGCATGCATTTCCAGCACCGTGTTGACGGTCCCCTCGCGCGTGGAGCCACCCGCCCCGTACGTGACCGAGAAAAAGTGCGGGCGCACCTGCGCCAACCGGGTGCGAGCCGCGCGCAGCTTGGTGGCCGCCTCCTCCGATTTGGGCGGGAAGAATTCAAAGCTGAACGTGCGTTCGACCGGGTTCATCGCGAGGGGAGCCAAGAGATTGAAGCGGCCGTCATCACCCGGGGTGGCGCACCAGCATCCACATCAGCCAGGTCAGAACCGAGTAGACGAGAGCCCCCAGCACGCCGGTCCAGAAACCGCGAACCTCGAATCCGGACATCAGCCCGGAAACGGCCCAGAACAGAAGCCCGTTGATGACCAGCAGAAAAAGCCCCAGCGTCAGGATCGTGACGGGCAGCGTCAGCAACACGAGGATGGGCCTGATCACCGCGTTGACCAGCCCCAGCAACACGGCGGCCACCAGCGCGGTGGTCCAGCCGCGCACCGAAATACCCGGAACCACGTGCGCCACAACCAGCAGCGCAACCGTGTTCAAGAGCCAGTGCAGCAGAAGCCACATCGATCTACCTACCTTCCTGAAATGCGTCGCGGCCAACTCCGCGGGTCAACGGTGAACGACCGATGTCCCGCGGGGTACGGACCCGCTCAATAGCGGTAGTGCTCCGCCTTGTAGGGACCGGACTTGTCGACTCCGATGTAGCGCGCCTGCGCGTCCGTCAGCTCGGTCAGCTGCACGCCGAGCCGCGTCAGTTGCAGGCGGGCCACCTTTTCGTCGAGCCGCTTGGGCAGCACGTGAACGCCGAGCGGGTACTGCTGGCTGTTGGTGAACAGTTCGATCTGCGCAATCACCTGGTTGGCGAATGAAGAGCTCATGACATAGCTCGGATGGCCGGTGGCACAGCCCAGGTTCACGAGCCGACCCTCGGCCAGCAGGATGATCCTCTTGCCGTCAGGGAAGATCACATGATCGACCTGCGGCTTGATGTTCTCCCAGCGGCAGGAGCGCAAGCTCGCCACATCGATTTCGTTGTCGAAGTGGCCGATGTTGCACACGATCGCCTGATTCTTCATCCGCACCATGTGCTCGTGCGTGATCACGTGAAAGTTGCCGGTGGCCGTGACAAAGATGTCCGCCTTGTCCGCGGCATCGTCCAACGTGACGACCCGATAACCCTCCATCGCCGCCTGCAACGCGCAGATTGGATCGATCTCGGTGATCCAGACCTGTGCCGCCAGAGCGCGCAGCGCCTGGGCGCAGCCCTTGCCGACGTCCCCGTACCCGCACACGACCGCCACCTTGCCGGCGATCATCACGTCGGTGGCGCGCTTGATGCCGTCGACCAGCGACTCGCGGCAGCCGTACAGGTTGTCGAACTTGCTCTTGGTGACCGAGTCGTTCACGTTGATCGCCGGGAACTTCAGGCGCCCTTCGCTCGCCATCTGGTACAGGCGCTTGACGCCCGTGGTCGTTTCCTCGGTAACACCCTGGATCCTGGCCAGGCGGGTCGAGTACCAGGTCGGATCGGTCGCCAGCTTCTTCTGGATCGAGCTGAACAGCGCGGTTTCCTCCTCGCTCGACGGATGCTTCAGGCAGGCCGGATCGTTTTGTGCCTTCACCCCGAGGTGCAGCAGCAGCGTGGCATCGCCGCCGTCGTCCAGGATCATGTTGCTGAAGCCACCGTCGGGCCACTCGAAGATCCGGTGCGTGTAGTCCCAGTATTCCGCCAGCGATTCGCCCTTGCGCGCGAACACCGCGACGCCGCTCCTGGCGATCGCCGCCGCGGCGTGATCCTGCGTCGAGAAGATGTTGCAGGACGCCCATCGTACGTCGGCGCCCAGCGCCCGCAGCGTTTCGATCAGCACCGCCGTCTGGATCGTCATGTGCAGGCTGCCGCTGATGCGCGCGCCGCGCAGCGGCTGAACGCCCGCAAACTCCTCGCGGATCGCCATCAGCCCCGGCATTTCAGTTTCGGCGATCCGCATTTCCTTGCGGCCCCAGTCGGCCAGCGCAAGGTCAGCCACCGCGTAGTCCGCGGCGCCGCCGATGGATTGGGAAGATTTGAGGTTTTGCACGGCGCTCATCTCGCGCCCTCCTTTCATGCAAGGGTTCGCGAGCGCCGTTGGATCAGGCTGGGGGCGGGGCCGGAGGCCCCGTCTCAGCCGCTTCGAGCCTGGCGGCCCGACTGCCGGCCGTCGCAACGCTCCTCGAAGCTGGACCGGCAGTATACCGGCAACTGGCGCGGCGGCCGACGCGCGATTTGGGCGGGTTTCCCCGGGCGAAGCAGAGGTTGGCTGCTATTGCAGGTCGTAGCCAAAGTCGTACGCCGAGCCCTTGGCGTCGCGCGCATGCAGCTTCATGCTGCCTTTGGCACCGCTGTATTTGCCGCTACCGCCAGTCACGACCATCACCGAGTCGCCGCTGTCGAAGAACGGGCCTTCGACCGTGATCTGGCCATCCTTCAGGATCAGCGTCCAGAAGCACTCCCAGCTCTTGCCGACCGCCACCCGGATGCAATAGCCCTGGTCGGAGCCGATCTGCACCTTGTCGGCGGCATCGAACACCGGATTGGCGAACGTCAGCAGGTCGCCGACCGAGTCACCCTTCGGGCCGATGTCGATCGTGGTGTCGGTGAGCGCGTGTTCGATCACCTGAAGGTGCTGGCCG
>DATBCI010000151.1:0-7337 GCA_036270555.1 Burkholderiaceae bacterium | reverse complement strand
AACTTCGCCAAGCTCACATCGTTTTCCGAAGATATGATTTCGCGCGGACGCGTCCCGCGCAGCGTCTGGCTCAAGCGGGCGGTCGGCACCGTTTCACCGGAGGAATCGCTCAAGCTGGCGCTCCGCCCGGGCACGACGGTTTACCGCTTCCATCGGGTGCGCTTTGCCGATGACGTTCCCATGGCGGTGGAGATCGCCACCGTGGTCGCGTCCTTCCTGCGCTCGATCGACTCGGTGCAGGACTCGCTGTACGAGGCACTCGAACAAACCGGCAATCGGCCGGTGCGTGCGCTGCAACGCCTGCGGGCGCTGCTGCTCACCGGCGAAAAGGCGCGCCTGCTGGAAGCGCAGGAGGGCGATGCCGGACTGCTGGTCGAGCGCCTCGGCTACCTGCGCGACGGGCGCGCGGTCGAGCTGGCGCATTCGTACTACCGGGGCGACACCTTCGATTTCGTCGCCGAGCTCAGCGCGTCGGTTTGAGCCCGCCGGCTGGACGTAGGACAATGCCAGTTCGGCATCGTCCAGGCCCGCGGAGTCGCCATCTTGTATTACAAGCACCACGTCTTCTTCTGCATCAACCGGCGCGAAAACGGTGAGGCGTGCTGCGCCAATCGAGGGTCCGAGGCGATGCAGATCTACGCGAAGGACCGGATCAAGGCGCTGCGCCGTGCCGGTCCGGGTGGTGTCAGGATCAATAAGGCCGGCTGCCTGGATCGCTGCGATCTCGGCCCTTGCGTGGTGGTATATCCGGAAGGCGTCTGGTACACGTATGTCGACGAGAAGGACATCGACGAGATCATCGATTCGCACCTGATCCACGGGCGCGTGGTCGACCGGCTACGGCTTCCGTGACGATCCGATCCGAGCGGCGGATGGTGACCGGTCCAGCCGGCCGGATCGAGGTGGTGCTGGACTGGCCCGACCGGGACTCGCCGGTCGGCGTGGCGCACATTGCACACCCACATCCGCTGTACGGAGGCAGCCTCGATAACAAAGTCGTCTCGACGCTGGCGCGCGTGTTTGCGACGCTGGGCTGGCTCGCGGTGCGATCCAACTTCCGGGGCGTCGGCGCCACCGAAGGTCAGCACGATGATGGGCGCGGCGAACTCGACGATCTGTTGCACCTGATCGGCGACATCCCGTGGCTGCAGGATGCAGGCGCGCGGCCGCTCGCACTGGCCGGCTTCTCGTTCGGAAGCTTCGTCGTGGCAAAGGCGGCTGAACAGCTGCAAGAGCGGGGTGCCCCGGTCCGGCATGTCATCCTGGTGGGCGCCGCAGCGGGCAAGTGGCCGATGCCGGACGTGGACCCGGGTGCCTTGGTCGTCCACGGCGAGCTCGACGAGACGATCCCGCTGCCTGATGTGTTCATCTGGGCCAGACGCTGTGGCGTGCCGGTGGTCGTGGTGCCAGGGGGTGAACACTTTTTTCATGGGCGCCTGCCGATCCTGAAGAAAGTCGTGGCTCGCCACCTGCTGGGAGCCGAGGCAGAATCGCAGGGCGCCACACCGATGTAATGGGCCGCCCGAACACGGATGGGATTCCGATGATTGAAGACGACACCCCGTGCTACCTGAATGGTGAGTACCTGCCGCTTGCGAGCGCCCGCATCCCGGTGCTGGACCGCGGCTTCATATTCGGCGACGGCGTCTACGAGGTGGTGCCCGCGTATCACAAGCGGCCGTTCCGGATCGAGGAGCACCTTAGCCGCCTGGAGCGCAGCCTGAGGGAGATTCGGATCAACGAGCCGCATTCGCGCGAGCAGTGGCACGCGATCGTCGACCGGCTGATCCGTGCTTCGCCCGCCCAGGACGTGGTGGTGTACCTGCAGATCACGCGCGGCGTGGCCAAGCGCGACTTCGCCTTTCCGCTGCACGCTGTTCCGACCGTGTTCGCGATGGCCTCGCCATTGAACCGGCCGAGCGCAGCCCAGCGCGACCAGGGCCTGCGCGCCATTTCGGTGCCCGATCTGCGCTGGCTGCGGTGCGACATCAAGTCGGTGTCGCTGCTGGGCGCGGTGTTGGCGCGCCAGCAGGCGGCGGACCGCGGAGTCGACGAAGTCGTCCAGCACCGTGATGGACGCCTGACCGAGGGTTCGGCCAGCAACGTCTGGGTCGTCAAGGAGGGACGCGTGCTGGGGCCGCCGCGCGACCACCTGATCCTGGAAGGGATCCGCTACGGGTTCATCCAGCAGATGTGCGAACAGGCCTCGATTCCCTTCGAGGTTCACGTCATTTCGATGGACGAAGTGCGCGCCGCCGACGAGTTGATGCTGACCGCCGCCACGCGCGAGGTGCTGCCCATCGTCGCGCTGGACGGCCGACCGATCGGCGATGGCCGGCCGGGCCCGATTTACCGGCAGCTGCGCCGCGGATACGACACCGCCATCGACGCGCTGTAGCATCGGGCGACGCTGCAGTGGCGGGAGTGCACACCGATGGCCGAACAGGAAAGCCTGATCCAGTATCCGACCGAGTTCCCGATCAAGGTGGTCGGCATCAATGAGGAAGGGTTCGAGGCTCAGATCGCCCAGGTGCTGCGAAATCACGCGCCTGACTTCGATGTGACTTCGATCCAGGTGCGTGAGTCGCGCGCAGGCAAATACCTGTCGATCAGCGCGACCATCACGGCCCGTTCACGCAGTCAGCTCGACGCGCTGTACCTGGAACTGACGCGCCACCCGATGGTGCGGGTGGTCCTCTGAGGCGACGGCACCTGTGATAAGTTGATCACCGGTCGAGTCTGAGTCCATTGTGGGAGAGGAAGCCATGAACCGCCTGGATGTCACGGAAAAAATCATCGCGGTGAAGGTCAACCAGGGCATGAAATGGTCCGAGGTCGCTCGCAAGGTAGGGCTGAGCAAGGAATGGGTCACCGCTGCCTGCCTGGGGCAGATGACGCTCAATTCCGAGCAGGCGGACGTCGTGGGCGAGTGTTTCGGGCTGAGCGCTGAAGAGAAACGCTGGCTGACTGTCGTTCCGTACAAAGGCAGCCTGCCGACGACGGTGCCGGTGGATCCGCTGATCTACCGCTTCTACGAAATCGTCAACGTCTATGGAACCACGTTCAAGGAGCTGATCCACGAGGAGTTTGGCGACGGCATCATGAGTGCGATCGACTTCAAGATGGATCTGCGCAGACAGGCGGACCCGGCGGGGGATCGGGTCGCGATTTCGATGTCCGGCAAGTTCCTGCCGTACAAGACTTACTGAAGCCCGCGCCGCTCCCCGGCAACCGCCATCGCCGCCACCCTCGATTCGAGGTCGGCCGCATCCTCGGACGCCGCACGCGCGACCTCCGGATCGATGAAGCCCTTGGCAACCAGTTCGGCCAGCGAGTGATTCAAGAGGTGCGCCAGCGGCGACCGCCGATCGAGCTCGCCGCGGATCTGCAACCACTTGGCATCGCGCACCATGGCGCGCAACTTCGGCGTGACGGTCATGATCTCGTGGGCCAGGTGGCGCCGCTTGCCGTCCCGGCTTGGCACCAGCGTCTGGCTGATCACCGCGGCCAGGAACGCGGCCGTGTCGCTGAGCGCCTGATGGCGGAACTCGAGCGGATAAAGGTCCTGGATCCGCTGCAGCGTCTTGGCCGCCGAGCTGGTATGCAACGTCGCGTACACCAGGTGCCCGGAGCTCGCGGCACGAAACGCGGCCTGCAGCGTCGCCAGATTGCGGATCTCCCCGATCACGATGACATCCGGGTCCTGCTGTAACGTGTGCTCGACCGCCTGTTCGAAGGTCGGCACGTCGAACCCGACTTCGCGCTGCTGGATCAGGCTGCGGCGCGACTCGAAGCGATACTCGATCGGCTCCTCGATCGTCACGATCCTCAAATTCGATTGCGAATTCAGGTACTCGATCAGCGACGCCAGCGTGGTCGATTTTCCCGCGCCGGTTTCGCCGGTGATCAGGACCAGCCCGCGCTTCAACGTCGCCAGTTCGCTGATCTCCTCGGGCAGGCCGAGCTCGGCGAACGTCGGTGCCGTGGGGCGCAAACGTCGCATCGCGAGGCCGAACAGGCCCCCGCGGCCGCTCGCCGTGAGTCCACCGAAGCGCGTGATCGCAAGCCGAAAGGCAACCCCCTGGATCGAGGTGACCGACAGCCGGGTCTGCCCTCCGCCGGCTGCCACACGCGCCAGGATGTCTTGCGCGTCCAGCCCCAGATCGCGCAACAGATCCTCGATGTCAGAGGCTTTGACGGCCCCTTCGTAGCCACGCACGCTGCGCAGTCCGTCCGGCAGCCGCAAGGCTGGGGGCATTCCGCAGTCGATGTGGATGTCGCTGACTGCGAAGTCCCTCTCTTCGGCGACATGAATCAGCAGGTCGAACAGACGCATCCCTAGATCCCCGTTCCTCATTGTCGTTTTACGCTCGGCGTACGCCGCAGTCGCTCTTGAGCAAGTTGACGCATCGTAAGCCGTCCCAGCCCTGCTGGGCCAGCCTTGCGAGCGAGGGTTCATGCCCCCCTTTTTGGATCAGCCGACCGAGCCCCGCGTCCTCGCAAAGGCGGGGTCAGAGAGGGGATCCCCCCTAGGGACACGCCGGCCCGTTAGTGAGGCTGCCGAATCCCTGCCAGCAGTGCGTCGAACGAGGTGACTCCATCGCCCACACGCCGCAGTCCGCAATCCCACAAGGAACAACCTTCCGCGAGCAGCGCGCGCTCGAGCTCGACCGGATCCAGATCGGACGCAATCAGCCCGCGGGCACGCACATCGATGTCCAGCAATTCGTACACCAGCACGCGCCCGGCGTAGCCGCTCTGGCCGCACCGCCCGCATCCCCCCGGCGCAGGCCGCCGGGGCTGCACGGCATGCCCATACCACCACGTGTTCAGAGCGCCCGCCAGGGCCTGTCGCACCGCCCCGCGATCATCGGGCGTCGAGCAATCCCTGCACAGACGCGCGATCAATCGCTGGGCGACCACCAACGACAGCCCGTCGAGGATCTGCTGCGTCGTCACACGCAGCCGCCTTAATTCCGCCACGGCACTGCAGGCTCGCCCCACCGCCATCGTGGACAGCACCAGTTGACCTGCCTGAACGGCCTGTATTGCAACCTGAGCAAAGCTGGGCGCCGAGATTTTCTCGATCGGCATCGCCCGTTGCAGCAGTGCGCACTTGGTCGTCTGGACCGTCCGTCGCAACACGTCGGCTTCCTCCAGCATCGAAACCAACGTGCTGCGCCGACCGGATCCGTTGGGCCCGACGATCAGAACCAGGCCATCGGGTGCGCAGATCGCCCGGCGGACGGCCTCCAGGTCTTCTGCCGAGTAGCCGATCTGATCGAGTTTCAGGTCTCGGCCGCGGCGACGAATACCCGCTCGACGATGCGAAGGCAGGCGCGGTGCGCGTCGCCGTGCCAGGGTTGACGTGCAGGGCCAACCCGTCCGGAGTCGTTCATCGACGAAGCGATCTCGGCGGCGGCCGTGGTCAGAAAAAGCACCGGGCGGCAGACCACGGCGGCCCTTTCCGACGGGGCGTTGGGAAAGGATTGCAGCGCACTGACCGCGGCAACCGTCATCGCCGTCAGCAGCGCAAGGCGCGTCACTCTCATCGCTTCTCCCGTGCGGTGTCTGGCCGGGCCCGGCCGTACTCAATCCACGTGCGCGAACGTCCCAGGTCCTTGTGGAGCGAGCCACGATCCGGGTACACGCCGAGACCGCCAACCTGGAACCAGCGAGCCAGCCTGAGGTTGTCGTCGAAGGACAGACCGGAGTAGATGTAGTCGTCGGCTTCGCCGGCGAAATGAACACTGGGCTCAACGCCGCCAACGCGCTGGTTCGTCTGCGGCGTTCGAAAGCCCGACAGCAGCACCATCGGACGGGGCGACCAGCGCTGCGCCACCACGCATTGGAGCACGTAGTTCAAATTCAGCAGTCCCACCGAGATCGGCCGCTCGATGTTCGCCTGCAGATCGCGATAGATCCGGTTGATGGCACGGTAACCCTCGGGTTGCAATGCACCGTCGGCCCAGTAGATGGCCCGTGTGGATTCCTGCGCATCCGGTCGCGTAATCCACAGCTCGCGGGGCCAACGCGGCCAGGCGGAACGCGATGGCACGGCGCCCGCGACGGTCCCAGGCGCGGCCGTGCCCGCCGCGGCGACACCCGCCAGCGCGGGCCATGCTAAGGGGAGCGCTGCGCGCAGCAAGAGGCGGCGTCGATCATTGGGTTGCATCGCGACCCACGAATGCGAGCGATGGGATCGACGATAATTGGGCCGAGGCCAGCGCGCGCTACCGCGCCTGGCAGTTCGCGCTTCGCAGTCCGATGATTCCGCCAGTGACCCCGCAACCCGAGCCGATCCGCCGCCAATTGGGCCGTGCGCCCTACATTCCAACGTGGCATGCGATGCGCGACTTCACATTGCAGCGTGGAGCCGCGACGCCCGATGAGCTCTGGCTGGTCGAGCACGAGCCGGTTTACACGTTGGGGCAGGCCGGGCGGCGTGAGCATCTGATCGAGCCGGGAGCGACGCCGGTCGTTGCGTCCGACCGCGGCGGCCAGGTCACCTACCACGGACCCGGCCAGGCCATCGTGTACACGCTGCTCGACCTGCGCCGCCTGCGCATCGGTGTGCGGGAGCTGGTGTTCCGGATCGAGCAGGCGGTGCTGCAGATGCTGGAACCTTACGATGTGATCGGGCAGCGCGTGGCCGGAGCGCCCGGAATCTACGTGCCCTTCGGCGCCTCGCCAGTGCGTGGCGGGGCGGATCCGGGCCCCATGACCTCATCGGATCGCTTCCAGGGGCTGGCCAAGATCGCCGCACTCGGCGTGCGCATCCGCAATGGATGCAGTTACCACGGCGTGGCGCTGAATGTCACGATGGACCTGAAACCGTTCGCCGGCATCGATCCGTGCGGGTACGCCGGCCTGGCGACGATCGACTTGGCTACACTGGGGGTCAACCTGACCTGGACCGAGGCGGCTGGACGCTTATCAGAACGGCTGGTCGCCCATCTCACGCCGTGAACGAAACACCGCAACCGCTGAAGCCGACGGGCAAGATCAAGGGCGCCGGCAAGACCCGCTTGATTCCGATCGCCCTGCAGGGCGGCGCGAAGCCGCTGGCGAAGCCCGATTGGATCCGTGTGCGCGCGGGCTCGAGCTTCACCCGCTTCTACGAGATCAAGGCGCTGCTGCGCGAACACCAGTTGCACACGGTGTGCGAGGAGGCGAGCTGCCCGAACATCGGCGAGTGCTTCGGCCACGGAACCGCCACCTTCATGATCATGGGGGACCGCTGCACGCGGCGCTGTCCGTTCTGCGACGTCGGTTTCGGCCGGCCCGACCCGCTCGACAAAGATGAGCCGGCACACCTGGCGCAGTCCGTGGCCACG
>DATBCI010000150.1:0-2099 GCA_036270555.1 Burkholderiaceae bacterium | reverse complement strand
GCGGGCGTCGGCTACGCGCTGAGCTTTCACGCGACGCTCGCCTTCCTTTCGATCAGCGCGTGGTACTGGGCGCGGGCGCTGCTGTCGGCGCGTTTCGACGTCGAGGACACGGATCGTGGGTTGGAGCTTCTGGCCAAGGAGGACCCACGGGTTCGGCCGCTGCCATTCGAGGCCGTCCCGCGGCTGATGTTCGTGGCGTCGCTGCTGCTCGGCGTCGGACTTGTTTTCAGAAGTGGACTGTGGATTCACCTGGTCTACCTGACCTTGTGGGGCGTGCCTTTCCTGCTGCTGGTCGTCTTCCGGCGCCAGTTGCGGGATCGCGTTCGACAGGATCTGGGTCGGGCCGGGAACGCAGCCGAAACGGCCGCGCTCGGTCCCGGCGCTCGCAGCACGATCGCCATCGGGGAATGGGTTGGCAGCGTCCCGCAGCGCTTCCGGACACTGCTGCGCCGTGCGCCGTGGTCGCGTTGGGTCGCGCTCGTGGTGATCGTGTTTGCGTTCGGCGTCTTTCTTTACGGTGTGGTCGAGTCGTTCGTCGTGTGGGGCCCTGGTCACGCGGGATTGCCGGCGTTGGTTGCAACCTGGTTCCCGGGGCCGGCAGCGGCCCTGCTGGGATTCGCGCTGATGATGGCGCCGCTGTCGACGCTCACGTTCGTGTCCGATGGCTGGAGAATCCGGGTCAACGCCTGGGGCCTGGACCTCGGGCTGAGGCGCCCGCCGATCATCTGGCTGCTGGTGGGCTGGGTGGTGATCGCGTCCGCGGTCTTCAGTATTTATACCGTTCGAATCGTGCCGGATCCGGGAGGCGGCACGCAGATCACCCAGCGGGCGGACCTGGCCGACTTCTTCAAAGCGTGGGTCGATGCATGCGCTCCGACCGGAACCATCCGGCCGGTCGTGGTCGCCGTGTCGGGTGGCGCCTCGCGCGCAGCGATCTGGGGCGAGCGTGTTCTATATCAGGTGGAGCACTCCTCCGACAAGACGCGCCCCGTCGTGTTCGCGGTGAGCAGCGTGTCGGGCGGCTCGCTCGGCGCCGCGGCCTATATGACGACTCTGGCGGCACTGCCGCCGGAGCAGCGCTGCGGCGAGGATCGGCTCTCGCCCGCCAGAAGCGCTGCACTTGAAGCGCTGAAATCGCCGCGCCTGGCGCAGGATGCACTGGGGCCGCTGCTGGCGGGCGCGCTGCTGGTCGATATCCCGCGCGCGATCTTCAGTCCGTTCGCCTGGGTGGCTCGATGGATCAGCAACACGCAGCCTCGCGGCGGTGATCGCGCCGAAGCGCTCGAGCGCGCCTTCGAGCGTCTCTGGCGCAGGCTCCCCGTTCCACCGGTCGACTCCGGCGGGCCAGGGGACAAGCGCAGTTTCAGCCAGCCGTTCCTGTCGCTGTTCTACGACGCACAGGCAATCCGTCCCGGCATGCCGATCTGGATTGCGAACGGCACCAGCCTGGAGACCGGGTCGCGGCTGCTCACCGCGCCGTTCGATCCCCGCAAGTCGTGGCCCTTCAACGATGCGGCGGACGCCCTGTCGGCCCTCAATGCCGACGTTCGAATCTCGACCGCCATCAATAACGGCGCGCGCTTTGCTTTTCTGGAGCCCGCGGGTGAGCTGCTTCGGTACCCGATCGATCAGAAGTCACGGCCGGAAGTGATCGACGGCGGTTACTTCGATAACGAAGGCCTGCTGACGGCCCTGGAGCTCGTGCAGTGGATTCAAGCCAGGGGTCCAAGCCTCGCGCCGGGCCGCACCATCGAGCCGATCCTGGTGCAGGCGACGGCCGACAGCATCGTCGGGGTGACCGCGGATCAGATCGTGCGCTGCGGCAGCCCGTCGGACGATCCGACCAAGGCATCGAACGCGCGCCGCCCCGTGGAGCTGCTCACCCCGTTCCTGGGTCTATACAAGGTGCTCGGCGCGCACTCCCAGGTGCTGCTGCGGGAAGCGCGTGAGAAGCACTGTCCCAACGCGTTCTTCCACTTTTACCTGCCGGCACGAGACGGAAAGCGAGTGCCTCTGAACTGGATCCTGTCGCAGGGCACCGCCCAATACATCTGGGACGCGATGGACACGCCGCTGACCTCCGGCAACCTGGATGAAAG
>DATBCI010000149.1:0-8391 GCA_036270555.1 Burkholderiaceae bacterium | reverse complement strand
AGCCGTTGAAGCCGGCCTGTCGGTGCGCCCTCACGTCAAAACGTCCCTGGCACCCGGCTCCCGGATCGTCACCGAGTACCTGCAGCGCGCCGGCCTGCTGCCCTACCTCGAGAAGCTCGGCTTCAACGTCGCAGCCTATGGGTGCACCACCTGCATCGGCAACGCCGGAGACCTGGCGGCGGAATTCAATGACGCGATCGTGAAGAACGACCTCGTGTGCGCGGCCGTGCTGTCGGGCAATCGCAATTTCGAAGCCCGCATTCATCCGAACTTGAAGGCCAACTTCCTGGCGTCCCCGCCTCTGGTGGTGGCTTACGCCCTGACCGGCACCGTCCTGATCGATTTGATGTCGGAACCGGTCGGCCGCGGCAAGGGTGGACGCGACATCTGGATCGGCGACCTCTGGCCCTCGGGCGAGGAGGTCGAAGCGCTGCTGAAGTACGCCATGGATGGCCAGGCGTTCCGCTCGAACTATGCGCAGGTCGCGTCGAACCCGGGCGAGCTGTGGCAGTCCATCAAGGGCGGCAGCGGCCAGACGTACGGCTGGCCTGCCTCGACTTACATCGCCGAGCCGCCGTTCTTCGAGAGCTTTTCAATGCAACCGGACCGCGTTGAGCCGGTCCGGGTTGCTCGCGCGCTGGCTGTGTTCGGCGACTCGATCACAACCGACCACATCTCGCCGGCGGGTTCGATCAAGGACACCTCGCCGGCGGGCCGCTGGCTGATCGAACACGGTGTCACCAAAGCCGAGTTCAACAGCTACGGGGCACGGCGCGGCAATCACGAGGTGATGATGCGTGGCACGTTCGCCAATGTCCGCATCAAGAACCTGATGATCGATCCTCAGCCCGACGGCTCGCGCGTCGAGGGCGGCCTTACGATCCACCAGCCTTCGGGCGAACGGATGTCGATTTACGACGCAGCGATGCGTTACCGCGCGCAAGGGGTGCCGACGATCGTTTTCGGCGGCGAGGAGTATGGGACCGGGTCCTCGCGCGATTGGGCCGCCAAGGGCACCCAGCTGCTCGGCGTGCGCGCGGTGGTGGCGCGCAGCTTCGAACGGATACACCGCAGCAACCTGGTAGGGATGGGGGTTCTGCCGCTGCAGTTCGCGCCCGATCAAAGCGCGCAGTCGGTCGGCATCCGCGGCGATGAGCAGTTCGATCTGCTCGGCATCGACGGGGCGCCGAAGCCCCGGCAAAGGGTGACGCTGGCCATCCGCCGCCCCGACGGTTCAACGCGCCAGGTCGAGCTGACGCTGCGAATCGACACGCCGATCGAGGTCGACTACTTCGAGCACGGCGGGATCCTGCCGTTCGTACTGCGCCAGCTGCTGGCGCAACCGGCCCGCGCCTCCTGAATCGGACGTCATGGCCGAGCAAGCTGCTTCCGATCACGCCGCACTTCGATTCTTCACCGACGTCTGGCCGCTGCTGGCGCTGGGGATCATCGGCGCGTTGATCATCCGGGCGTGCGTGCCGACTCAATCATCCGCGCCGGGAGCTGACGCCGCAGCGCGCTTCGACGCATCGACCCCGGACAAGGCCGCCAACTCGGGCGTAATGGCGGCCTTCGGCAGATTGACGCCCGAGGCGGACATCGGTCCCGTGGTTCACGCCTTGAACCTGGTGTCGATCGACTTCGCCTCGGCCAGTTCGACGCTCCCGGACTCGGCCGACCCGGTCCTGACCAGAGCCGCCACGGTGATTTCCGCGCGTCCGGCGGCGGAGCGCTTCGAGGTGTCCGCCCGCGCTGACGGGGCGCTGTCGCCGCTGGCCGATCTCGATCTGTCGCGCCGGCGCTCGCAGGCCGTGGTGGACTTCCTGGTCAATCAGGGCGTGCCGACTCAACGCCTGCAGGCGCGCGCGATCGGCGATCAGGATCCGGTCACGACCGAGCCGGGCCAGGAGTCGGGCACTCGCAACCAGCGCATCCAGTTCACGTTGCTGCCGTGATGGCCGCCGGCGCCGAGCGGCCAAGCCCGGCGCGTCCGAGGCACGGCTGGGTTGTCCTCGATACCAACGTCTGGCTCGACATTCACTATTTCCGCGATCCTGAAGCGGTGCCGCTGGCCCACGCGCTCGAGTCGCTGCATTGGGGCACTGCGCGCTGCGAGCAGACCGACGCGGAACTGTCGCTCGTCCTTGCACGGCCACCCTTTGGTGCCGATCCGGCACAGCGGTTGCGGCTTGTCGATTGCCTGCAGAACTGGCAGGCGCGATCGCAGCTGTTTTCGCTGGATGCACACGCACCCTACCGCTGCCGCGATCCGCACGACCAGAAGTTCCTCGACCTGGCGCACGTCGCTCAGGCCTCGCTGCTGCTGACCAGGGACAAGGCGCTGCTGTCGGTCCAGCGCAGCGCCCGCCCGCATGGGCTGACGCTGCTCACGCCTCGGCAGTTCGGCTGTCTCGCGCCGGCTATTGCCCTGCCTCGACCAACGACCGAAGCCGATCGAGCGCCCGGTCCCATTGGTGCGAAATGCGATCCAGGTAGCGGCGGGCTTCGGTCAGGCGCCGCGTCTGCAGCTCCCACAGACGCTCGCGACCCGCGCGCCGGCTGCGAACCAGGCCGGCGTCCGACAGCGCGTGCAGGTGCTTCGTGATCGCCTGACGCGACACGGTCGAACCCTCGGTCAGGCGAGCGATCGATTGCGGGCCGCGCTCGCACAAGCGCGCCACGATGTGCAGGCGCGTTGCGTCGCCCAGGGCGAAGAACACCGGCGCGGCGCCGGAGGTTCGGCCGGAAGAAGGCCTGCGCGATTGCGGCACGGCGGCGATAGCGCTTGTGGCTAGGACGGCTGGGCCAGGTATTTCTCGATCAGCCTGGTCTGGGCCTGCCAGCCCTGATCGTTGGCGGCGAATGCCCTGGCGCGGCGCTCGAGCGGGATCCGATCGAAGCCGGACTCGGTGATCGTCAGCAGGGTGCCGCCCGTCACCTCCTGCAACTCGAAGACGACCAGGGTCGCCGGCTCTTTGGAGTAGTCGATGGCGGGGTCGATCGCGAACGGATGCCAGCGGAAAGAGAACAGCCGCATCGGCTCGACGCGATCGATGACGACTTCGAACGGCTTTCCGGTGTAGGGCTGCTGCAATTTGGCGACCTCGGCATCGACCTTGGTCGGGGCGATGCGTCCGATCAGGCGGGTGCCAGCGACGAAGGCGCCATCGAACTCGACGCCAAACCAATGGCCGAACTGCCTGGCGTCGCTGATGGCGCGCCACACGCGCTCGCAGGGGGCGCGCAGCAGGATCTTCTTCTCGATGCGGTCGGCGGCTTCGGCCATATGCAACCTCCAGGTTGCTCACACCCTAGCACGCCAGCCGCCAGAAGGCAACCTTCAGGTTGCGCATACGGGTGATGACCGACTAATCGCGGCTGATCGCCAGGCCCGGCGCTTCGCGCCGCTGGCCATTGGGCTTCGCAAGGCGCGACACCGGTTCGCCCAGTACGGCGTAGCGCAACGCGACCGCATCGTCCAGCGCGTGGTGCCGCCTGAGCCTGAGTTCCTCCGACACACGGTCCAGCTCGGAGTACGCGACCGGGGCACGCTGCCACAGCGCGCCTTCGGGCAGGTCCTCGGCGCTCGACAACTCTCCGATGGCCCACCGGTCGAAGCCCGAGTCGCTGATCAGCCGCACCGCACGCCCGTCCGCCTGTTCGCGCAGCCATTGCAGGAACTGCGCGCAGGCGTCGGCGCAGGCCATCGGGAAATTCTCCATCAGCGGCAGCACGCTTCGCTCGACAAAGGGCGAGCAGGCAATCGGACGATCGTGCTCGATCTCGGCGTAAAACGTCTGCCCGTCGGCCGTAACGGCGCCCAAACTGAGCAGCACCGGCGCCTCCAGCGAGCTGAACTCGCTGTCGATGAATACCCACAGCTCGCGTTCAGACGAAACCGGCAGCATCCAGGTGACCGGCAATATCCGGAACAGCATCGCCGCGTCGCGATACGGGGAAGCATCCAGTCCAAGCCGGCCCATGACATCGGTTGCATCGAAGTCGGTTTCCCGAAAACCGGCCCGGCGCGCACATCGCAACGCGTGCACGTTGCGGCGCGACGGCCGCAACAGGAAACGATTGGCTCCGTAGTTCGCCTGGAGCCAGTCGCACGCGAGCTCGAGCGCTTCCGTCGCAATGCCCTGCTTGCAGAATTCGGTTCCTGCCAGCCAGATGTCGATTTCGACCAGGTCGCGCATCAGGTCGACGCGGCGCCATGCCAGGATCCCCGCATCATGGGTCGGCGAGCTCAACATGAGGACACGGCCATCGAACGGGCGCGTCCCATCGAAATAGTGCTGCGGAAACCGCATCAGAAACTGCTCGAGGGTTGGCACCGGGCGCTCGGGGAACCAGGGAGCACCCATCGAGCTCGCCGTCAGATCGGACGACGTCAGCCAGCGGTGAGCACGCCCGATGTCCACCGGCAGCGCGCGGCGCAAAGCGACCTTGTTGCCGGATGCGATGGTCATGGGTGGATGCGGTCGAGCGCTTTGGGCCAGTTGCGGCGCATTCAACATGAATCTTGAACGCGTCGAGCGGTCGGTAAATTCGAAAAATAAGGCATCTAGGACAGCCCGATTCAGGCCGTCTATGTTTTGCCCTGGACAAGACGGCCTCGGCCCTCCGATGTCCGCGTCCTGAGCTGCCTCTTATCATCGGCCCGAATGACCTTCACTCGTACCCTCTCCACTTCGATGCCCGACGAAACCAAGCCAGAAATCGACTTCGCGCGGCTGCTCGGACCGTCCAAGCTGCCCAGCGTCGGTACCACGATCTTCACCGTGATGTCGCAGCTCGCGCAAGAGCACAACGCGGTGAACCTGGGCCAGGGATTTCCCGACTTCGATTGCGCACCGCAACTCAAAGGGCTGGTTACCGAGGCAATGCAGCAAGGTCACAATCAGTATGCACCGATGGCGGGCCTTGCCCTGCTGCGTGAAGCGATCGCCGAGAAGATCCTAAGCCAGTACGGGCACCGGTACGACATTGAATCCGAAATTACCGTCACGGCCGGCGCCACCCAGGCGATCCTGACCGCGGTGCTTGCCGTGGTGCGCCCCGGGGATCAGGTCATCATCCTGGAGCCGGCCTACGACAGCTATGGCCCGGCGATCCAGCTGGCCGGAGGCGAGGCCGTACCCGTGGCGCTCGCCTGGGACCATGGCTACCGGATCGACTGGGACCGCGTGCGGTCAGCCCTGACACCGCGCACGCGCCTGCTGATACTGAACTCCCCGCACAATCCCACCGGGTCCGTGATCGAGCAACAGGATCTGCGGGAATTGGAAGCGATCGTGCGCCAGCAGCCGCTGCTGCTCGTTTCGGACGAGGTGTACGAGCACATGGTGTACGACGGCGAGCCTCACATGAGCCTGGCCCGCTCGGAGCTGCTGGCAGCGCGCTCGTTCGTGCTGTCGAGTTTTGGCAAGACGTTTCACGTCACCGGCTGGAAGGTCGCCTATTGCTGCGCGCCCGCACCCCTGATGGCCGAGTTCCGCAAGGTTCACCAGTTCAACGTGTTCACCGTCAACACGCCGGTTCAATGGGCTCTGGCCCGCTTCCTGCATGAGCCGCGCCATTATCTGGAGCTGGCGACGTTCTACCAGCGCAAGCGCGACCGGTTCGTGCAGGGGCTGGCACGCACCCGCTTTGTGCCGCTGCAGTGCCGCGGAACCTACTTCGTGCTGGCCGACTACTCGGCGATTTCGAATGAGCCCGAGGAGCAGTTCGCGCGCCGGCTGGCCGCGGAGCACGGCGTCGCCGCCATTCCACTCACGCCGTTCTACACGCAGCCGGTGAACCGCAACATCGTTCGATTCTGCTTCGCCAAGCGAGACGAGACGCTGGACGCGGGGCTGGAACGGCTGGCGCGCGTTTAAGCCCACCCTCACCCCCTGCCAATGTGAAGGAACGAGAGAGGGGGCCCGCAGTTCCTCCCCTCTCCCGCTTGCGGGAGAGGGGCTGGGGGTGAGGGTCGAGGCCTAACTCACTCCTCGTCGTCTTCCCGCGCGGCTTCCGGCAGCATCGCGACCGCCTGCTGGGCCGGTAGCGCCTCGACATCGCGCAGCTTCTTCTGCATCTGCCGGGTCCGCGTATCGGCCTGCTCCAGCGTGCGCGAGACCGTCCCAACCTGCTCCCGAACGCGCCCCAGCCACTCGCCGAACCGCGCGAACTCCGTCTTCACGGCGCCCAGCACCTGCCACACTTCCGCCGACCGCTGCTCGATCGCCAGCGTACGAAATCCCATCTGCAGCGTGTTCAGCATCGCATACAGCGTGGTCGGGCCGGCGACCACGATGCGTCGTTCCCGGTGCAGCGCGTCGGCCAGACCGGGACGACGGAGCACTTCGGCAAACAAGCCCTCGCTCGGCAGGAACAGCACCGCAAAATCGGTCGTGTGGGGCGGATCGACGTACTTCTGGCGCAGGCTGCGCGCCTCGGTGTGCACCCGCGCTTCGAGCGCGCGCCCCGCGTCCTCGGCTCCCGCCGCGTCGGCCCGCTCCTGGGCCGCGACCAGACGCTCGTAGTCGTCAATGGGGAACTTGGCGTCGATCGGCAGCCACACGCTTGCATCACCATTGCGACCCGGCAGCCGAACGGCGAAGTCGACCCGATCGCTCGAGCCCTGGCGTGTTGCCACATTGGCCGCGTACTGGTCAGGCAGCAGCACCTGCTCCAGCAGCGCAGCCAGCTGCACCTCGCCGAACACTCCGCGCGACTTCACGTTGCCGAGCACGCGCTTCAAATCGCCGACCCCGGCCGCCAGCACCTGCATCTCGCCCAGGCCCTTGTGCACCTGCTCCAGGCGCTCGGAAACCAGGCGAAACGACTCACCCAGACGGGTTTCGAGCGTGGTCTGCAGCTTTTCTTCCACGGTCGCTCGCATCTGCTCGAGGCGGGCGTCGTTGCCCTGCTGCAGCGCCTGCAGGCGCAGATCCAGCGTGCTGCGAACCTCGGCCAGCAGTTGCTGCATCAATCGCATGTGAGCGGCGAGTTGTTCGGCCTGGATCGCGTTGATCTGCGTCATATGAGCGGTCAACGCGTCCTGTAGCTGCGCCACGCGCGATCCGATCTGGACCGAAGCGCGGTCCGCGCTGGCGTCGAGCGCCTGGCGCAGCGCGCGCTCCTGCCGCTCGATCCGGCTCCACACGATCGACACGCCGAGCAGCATCGCCACGACGATGCCGGCCGCCATCCACCCCAACTGCAGCACGTGCACGCCCTCTTCCTGGAAAAGATTGTCCGAACATTACAGGGATCCGGCCGGCGCGAGGGACACTGCTGGACGCTCAGACCTCGCGCAGCACGACCCAGGGTGGCGTCGTGATCACGCGCCGCAGCGCCAGCGAGCCGCCTGCGATCGCGCAGCCCGCGCCCAGAACGATTCCGACGGCGAAAGGCCACGCGCTGAGCCGGTAATCGAAGTGAAGGACCTGGTGCGCCAGCAGCCAGCCGATGCCGCTGGCGCCGAATCCGGCGAGCAACCCGGCCGTCGAGCCGATGGCCGACAGCTCGAGGATTTGAGCCCGCTGCAGTTGTCGACGAACCGCGCCGAAGGCGCGAACCAGCGCCGCCTGGTGCCCGCGCTCATCCTGGGTTGATGACAGCGCGGCGTACAGAACCAGCACCCCCGCCGCCAGCGCGAACGCGAACACCACTTGCACCGCCTGGCTCACCTGCTCGATCACCGAGCGTACCTGCGCCAGTATCGCGCCGGTATCGATCACGGTCAGGTTGCGAAATTCGCGCACGAGCTGCGAGGTCGGATCGGCTCGCCCGTGGTCTGTCTGGTCCGGCACGTAAACCGATGTAATGAGCGTGTGCGGACGGTCCTTCAGCAGAGATGGAGCCATGATCACGAAGAAGTTCACTTTCATCGAATCCCAATTGAGCTCGCGCACGCTGGTGACGGTGGCCTGGACGATTTCGCCCGCCACGTCGAAGCTGAGCCGGTCCCCCAGGTGAACGCCCAGTGTCTCCGCGATGCCCTGCTCGATCGACAGCTCGGCGGCGTCGGCGGCGAACCAGCGGCCGGCGACGATCCGGTTGTAAGACGGCGGATCGGCCAGATAGGACAGGTTGAACTCGCGCTCGACCAGCCCACGCGCTCTTTCGGCGCGATAGCGGCCCGCTTCGACCGGCTGCTGGTTGATCGCCACCAGCCGCCCACGCACCATCGGGGAAAGCTCGACCTCGGCGATGCCCGACCGCTTCAGTCGCGCGGCCACCGCCTCGGACTGGCCGGGTTGGATATTGATGATGAAACGGTTGGGGGCGTTCGGCGGAATCTGCGCGTGCCATTGGCGCAGCAGATCGGTCCGCACGATCGCCATCACCAGCAGCGCCGTGAGCCCGAATGACAGCGCGACCACCTGGATGATGGTGGCC
>DATBCI010000148.1:0-1829 GCA_036270555.1 Burkholderiaceae bacterium | reverse complement strand
GCCAGCAGCACCCGGTAGAGCGCGAAGAACACGGGGATCTGAACGAGCACCGGCAGGCACCCCATCACCGGGTTGATCTTCTCCTTCTTGTACAGCTCCATCATCGCCAGTTGCATCTTCTGGCGGTCCTCGCCGAACTGCTCGCGCAGCTTGGTCAGCCTGGGCTGCAGCTCCTTCATCTTCGCCATCGACTTGTAGCTGGCGGCCGACAGCGGATAAAACGCCGCCTTCACCAGCACCGTCAGCAGCACGATGGCCCAGCCCCAGTTGCCGACCGCCAGGTGCAGCCATCCGAGCAGCAGAAACAGCGGTTTCGCGATAAAGGTGAGCCAACCGTAGTCGGCCACGCGGTCCAGTTCGGGCGCAATCGCTTCCAGCGCCTTCTGGTCCTGCGGCCCCACATACAAGATCGAATCCAGCGAGGTGTGCGCGCCCGGCGCCAGCGGCCCCAGCTTGAGCAGCGCGCCGGCCGAGTACAGGTGGTCGTGGACCGCCGCGAAGTACTCGCGACGGATCTTCTCAGGAGGCACCCAGGCCGCGACGAAGTAGTGCTGCACCATCGCGACCCAGCCATCGTCGGCCGGCTTCAGATCGTCGGCCTTTTTCTTGTCGACGTCCTCGAACGAGATCTTGCGGTACTTGTCGATGTCCGAGTAGAAGGCCGGACCGGTATAGGAGCGCGCAAAGTACGAATCGTCTCCGGTCGCGCCGCCATCGCGCACCAGTTGCAGATACAGCGAGGGCGACACCGGCTCGCCCGTGACATTGGTGATTTCGTGTTCGACCCGAATGTCGTAGTGGCCGCGCCGGAACGTGTAAGTCTTCACCAGCCGAACACCGCCGGACTGGGCCTCGAACCGCACGACCAGCGTGTCCTGGCCCTCGGCCAACGTGCGCGGCCCGCTGGCCACTTCGAAACGCGTGCCGGCATGGTTCGGAAACGGATCGTCGGCCGAGCCGCCGATCAATCCGGTCTGGGCCTGGTAGACGTGTCCGGCTTTGGTGTCGAACAGCACCACATGCGCATCGCTGTGCATCGCGCCGGTGGCGTGACCAATCGGCACCGAATGCAAAAAGTCGGTCAGCCCCAATACCCGGGCCAAACCCTGCTCGGTCCAATCCGGCGCGAGTCGTTGCGCCGGCAACTCGACGCGAACCAGCGAGGCGCCGATCGGGTCGAACTCGGCACGCATCAGATCGGTCTGGACTTGGACGCGTTCCGCGCTCGCAGAGGCGCCGGCGGGAGGCGGCGCACCCGCCGGCGACGCCTGCTGACTCGGAGCCGGCACCGCGCCGGGCGTCTGCGGTGGTGCCGCCGGGCCGGCGGCAGGCGCGTTCGCCGTGGCCACCGGCCGTGGCATGAGGGAGCGCTGATAGGCCTGCCAACGGTCCCACAGCATCACCAACGACAAACCGAAAACGAGCCAGAGAATCGTGCGCCGAGTGTCCATCGGGTCATCCTCCCCAATGGAATTCATCGGGCACCGGGTCGATTCCTCCGGCATGCCACGGGTTGCAACGCAGTACGCGGCGTGCGGCCAGCCAGCTGCCCCGCGCCGCGCCGTGGCGCGCGATGGCTTGACGCGCGTACTCCGAGCAGGTCGGCCAATGCCGGCAATGGTTACCGACCCACGGGCTCAGCAGGAACTGATAGCCGCGAATCAGCCCGAGCAGCAGGGGCTTCATGAGTTGTCGGAGCGCAGATGCCGCGCGAGCTGGGCGATCAGCGAGTCGGCCTCGTTGCGCAGCGAGCGCTTCAACTGCGCCTGGCTCATCTCGCACGGCCCCGGCAACGGACTGCGCAGACGCAGCACAACGTCGACGGTGCG
>DATBCI010000147.1:0-2635 GCA_036270555.1 Burkholderiaceae bacterium | reverse complement strand
TTCGTTCTGGCGCCGCGTCATCACGCGCTCCCCGCGGTTGCGATGGCGTTATGCGTCGAAGCATCGGGCGAAACATGGGCCGCGACATGGGCCGCAACCAGGCCTTGTGCCTGCAGGCGCTGCTGAAGGGCTGGCAGCTGCGCCTCAAGGCGGGTCGCGCTGGCGCCATCGATCGAGACCGCGACCGCATTGCCGCAGACACGGATGTGTGCATCGAGGCGGCCCAGTTGCGGCAGCTGCAGGTGCAGTCTGGCGGATGCGACCTCAGACTGCGCCTCCTGACCGGAAGGGGTACCCGTGCGGTCCCGCTGCACCTCCAGATAAGCCGCCGGGCCCAGCCAGGGCAACGCGATCACGTCCAGGGGCGTCGGCTCCCGGGCTGCCGTCGGGATCTCCCACAGGATTCCGGCAGGCGCCGGTCGCGACGTCACCACGGCTTCCTGGTCCACGCCGGCCGCCGGGTGACTTTGCGATGAGGGGGGCGCTTCCTTGACCGCAGCCGGCCCTTGCGAACGGTTCACGAGCGCCGCCAGCACGGCGTTGCGCGCCGCCTGTGTCAGCACATAGCGACCCGATCCGGTGGAGATCTCGGCCACTTGCTGATCGGCCGATACGCGCAGTTGGACCGATCGGCCGGCTGCTACCGCGCGCTGCAGGTCGGTCAGCAGCGCACGCGCCACCGGCACACCGCGCAGCACCTCGAGCAGGCGGGCCGGATCGATCGGCAAGCGCAAGCCGGACTCGGATGCCGTGGCGTTCCAGCCATCGGTCCAGGTCACCGGTCCCAGCCCCAGAACTCCCGATTCCATGTCGTCGTTCCTGTGGCGCCTAGCCGCCGGGTTGCGCGCGCCGCGTCACGCCGAGCAGCCGTTCCAGCTCGAGCAGCCAGGGTTCGGCCCGGATCCGGATCTGCGCGTCGTCCTGCAGGATCTCCCGCAGCAGCGCGACGCGGCGCCGCTGCTCCAAGGCGTTCAGAGGCTCGATCAGAGCAGCCCGCTTCAGCTGCTCGATCGCGCCTTGGCACACCGTTTCCAGCCGCGCGACTTCATGCCAGTCCTCGCGGCGCGCAGCAGCGAGCATCTCGCGGCTCAACTGCGCAATCTGCCGATAACGCTCGATCAGCGCCAGCGACGGTTGTGCGCCGCTCCCGGTCCATGCGCTGCCATCGTCGGGTGTCATCGAGTCGCCTTTCCTCGGCGACGCACCAGGCGTCAGGTCCGGGCCGGCGCCCCGGCGGCACTGCGCGCCGGCGACACGGCCGTTCGGACCGGCGCCGCGGCAGCGTCCGCCGGGCGCGCAACCGTCTGCCCGATCTGGGCCCAGGCCGAGCGCAAATCGCCCAGCAGCTTGTGCGCTTCGTCGAGCGCCTTGCGGTCGTTGTGCAGGTTGGCCTGCAGCAGGCGCAGGGTGATGTACTCGTACAAGGCCACCAGCCTGTCGGCCAGCTGGCCGCCTGCCTTGCGATCGACGCTCGCCTTCAGCCCCTCTTCCAGGATGCAGACGGCCTTGCCGATCGCCTCGCACTTGGCGGCGATGCGCCGCGTTCCCATGTGACCGAGCGCCAGGCGGATCGCCTCGATCGCGCCGTCATACAGCAACAACGTCATCCGATGCGGATCCGCAGTCGCTACCGACGTCTGCACCGCGACACTTTGATACGCCTTCGCGCCGAATCCAGCCAATTGCTTCTCCCGATCTCAGAACTCCAGACCCTATTTCGGCCAGCGCTGCAGCCCGGTTTAGCCTGCGAAGCGCAAGGACAAGACCGAAAAACCGGTCACGGAAGGGTTGAGAGCGCGTTCGCCAACGCGGTTTGCTGCTGTTGGGCGGTCACCAGGCTCGCATTCAACTGGCTGTATTGCGTGATGAGCTGGGTCTGTTCCTGATTCAACTGGGCCTGCATCGCCGCGAGCTGCGTGTTCATGTCTTTGATGTTCGCCTGGGAGGCGTTCTGAGCGCCAGTCAACAATCCGGTCGGCGACAGCATCGACGTGATCGCGTTGTTCATCTGCGTGGCAAAGCCCTGCTGGCTTCCGGTGCCGGAGACCGACGTGAACATCTGGGACACTGCATTCGGGTTGGCCGTCAGCGCATTGCTAAAGGCGTTCGAATCCAACGTCAGGGTGCCGTCCTGGTTGAAATGAATGCCGACGTTGGCCAGCCACGTATGGCCGGCGGTGCCACCGCTGATCTGGCTGCCGAGGATCGAGCCGAGCTGGGAGGCGATCTGGATCGTCGACATGTCGCCGGTCAGCACCGAGGCCGTATTCGTGTTGGTGTTGTACGCGGTCAGGCTCTGCTCCAGCTTGACCAGGCTGTTGTACGACTGCACGAGATTGTTCACGCTGCTGGTCACCGAGCTGGTGTCGGTGGCGACCGTCACCTGGGCCTGCAGCGTGGAGCCGGCTGCCGGTGCCTGCGTCAGGTTCAGCGTCAGGCCGTTGATCGCCGTGGTCACGACGTTCGACGATGAAGTCAGACTCAGTCCGTTGACGCTGTACTGCGCGTCCTGGGCCGACTGGGTGGGCGCCATATTCTTGCCGGCGCCGGCAGTGGCGGTCGGATCGAACGCGAGCTGCGACAGGCCGCTCGCGTCGGTGTTGTTGCCATCGGAGTCGGCCACCGTCAGCGAAAA
>DATBCI010000146.1:0-4762 GCA_036270555.1 Burkholderiaceae bacterium | reverse complement strand
CGCAGGTTGCCATAGACGTCCTGGCACACGGCCTGCTCCTGGTAGTCGTTGTCGTCATCGTCGGTCTGCTGCTTGCAGATCGGCGGCGCCCATTCGTCAAAGCGTTTTTCCAGCGCCTCCCCATGCTGGATCCAGAATCCGACGTCGATCTTGAGGGCGTGCTTCAGATTCACGTCGGCTGACGGGATCGCGGTCGCGCGCCGGGCGTCCAGCAACCGCACCGCCTTGCGGTTGGTGGGTCCGTAAGCGAGCGTGTCGGACAACACCTTCTGCTGCTCGGGCCGGCTCGCAAAAGCGATGAATCGGTAGGCGTCGGGCGCCCTGGGGGTGCCTTTCGGGATCGCCCAGCTGTCGACGTCGTACAGGCTCTCATCCCACGCCAGCTTCAGACTGGACTTGGCTCGGCGGTCGGACTCGAACCAGAGCGTGTAAGCCGACGTCATCACGAGATTGCCGTTCGCGAGAAACGCGGGCGGCTGAGGCGCCGCCTCCCACCACAGGATGTCGGACTTGATCCGGTCGAGCTTTCTGAAGGCGCGGTCCACGCCCCGTGGCGTGGCGAGCACCTGGTAGACATCGGCCGGCGCAACGCCGTCGGCCAGCAGCGCGATCTCCAGCGTGTACTTCGCGCTTCGGCGCAAACCGCGCTTGCCGGGGTATTTCTTCAGGTCCCACAGGTCCGCCCAGGTGCTGGGCGCTGGCTTGAGCTTGTCGGCGTCGTACGCGAGCGCCATCGACCAGGTGAAAATGCCGACACCGCATTCGGACAGGGCGCCCGGTATGAAATCGCTGCGGCTGCCGATCTTGCGTACGTCGAGTTTTTCGAACAAACCCTGCTGGCAGCCGAGCTGCAGGGTCCGCGATTCGACCTGAACCACGTCCCACTCCGGGGTGCCGGCTTTCACCATCTGATCCAGCTCCGAGGTTTCGCCTTCATAAGAGAGGGACTTCACCTCGACACCGGTCTGCTTCTGGAACGGCCCGAAATAGGCCTTGCTCAACGCATCCTGGTCGGCGCGTCCGAACGAGATCACGGTCAGCTCGTCGGCCGCAGCCGAATGCAACGGCAGGAACCAGGCTGCGAGCACGGCGAGCAGTGCGTTCCTCAAGCGCCCCTCCAAGCAACACAACACTTGCAACGTCACGCAACGTGCCGCTTTTTCGAGCTTCGATCATATCCGCGAAGCACCGCAGCAGGAGCGAACGTGAGCCTTTGGAGAGAGTATTCTGCGCACCCGAATGCCCGGCCTGCCCGCCGAGATCCGACCGACCCGCGAGAGCCAATTCGATGAACGCACCGCTGGACCCGAACCTGCGCCAGGCGCTGGAGCAGGCGAGCCTCGAGGACCGATGGACGCGAGAGCGCGGTCCGATCTACCTGAGCGGAACACAGGCGCTGGTGCGCCTGCTGATGTTGCAGCGACGGCGAGACCTCGCCAGCGGCCTGAACACGGGCGGCTTCCTGACCGGCTACCGCGGATCTCCGCTGGGCGGGGTCGATATGACCGCGACGCGTGCCCGTGCGCATCTGGAGCAGCACCATGTACGGTTCCGGCCGGGCGTGAACGAGGACCTGGCAGCCACCGCGGTCTGGGGCACGCAGCAGGTCAACCTGTTCGCCGGCGCCCGCTACGACGGCGTGTTCGGAATGTGGTACGGCAAAGGGCCGGGCGTGGATCGCTGCGGCGACGTGTTCAAGCATGCCAACGCGGCCGGTACCAGCCCGCACGGCGGCGTCCTGGTTGCCGTCGGCGACGACCACGGCGCCAAGAGCTCGACGCTTGCGCATCAATCCGATCACATTCTTAAGGCCTGCATGATTCCGGTGCTGTTTCCCTCTTCGATCCAGGAATATCTGGACCTGGGGTTGCACGGCTACGCGATGAGCCGGTACGCCGGCGTGTGGGTCGGATTCAAATGCGTCACCGAGGTGGTCGAGGCCTCCAGCTCGGTCGTGGTGGATCCCGAGCGGATCGACATTCGATTGCCGACCGACTTCATGATGCCCGAGGGGGGACTGAACATCCGCTGGCCGGACACACCCCTGGCCCAGGAAGCGCGCTTGCTGGACTACAAGCTGTATGCGGCGCTCGCGTACTGTCGCATCAACGGACTCAATCGCACCGAGATCGATGCACCCGACGCGCGCTTCGGCATCGTCGCCAGTGGCAAGGCGTACCTGGATACGCGCCAGGCACTGGTCGACCTGGGCCTGGACGAGGCGACCTGCCGGCGCATCGGCATTCGCCTGTTCAAGTGCGCCATGGTGTGGCCGCTGGAGGCGCAATCGATCCGCGATTTCGCCCAAGGCTTGACCGAGATCCTGGTGGTCGAAGAAAAACGCCAGGTGATCGAGTACCAGATGAAGGAGGAGCTGTTCCAGTGGGTCGCAGCCGGCCAGCGCGTACCGCGCGTGATCGGCAAGTTCGACGAAAAGGACGGTGGCGAATGGGCGGTGCCCCGCGGCAACTGGATTTTGCCGGCGGCCGACGAGTTTTCCCCTGCCATCGTCGCCAAGGCGATCGCCGCACGCATCAGCAAGCTGGAGCTGCCGCCCGACGTGCGCGCCGGCATCCAGGCGCGGCTCGCGGTCATCGCGGCGAGCGAGCGCGGCGCGCACCCGCTCGAGCCCGTTCCGCAGCGCACGCCGTACTTCTGTTCCGGCTGCCCGCACAACACCTCCACTCGCGTGCCGCAAGGCTCGCGCGCGGTGGCCGGAATTGGCTGCCACTACATGGCGCTCTGGATGGATCGCAGCACCGCGACCTTCACTCAGATGGGCGGCGAGGGCGTGCCATGGATCGGCCAGGCGCCGTTTACCGACGAGCCTCACATTTTCGCCAACCTGGGCGATGGAACGTACTTTCATTCGGGCTATCTGGCCGTGCGCGCCGCGGTGGCGGCGGATGTACCGATCACGTACAAGATCCTGTACAACGATGCGGTGGCGATGACCGGCGGCCAGCATGTCGACGGCGCGCTGGATGTGCCCCAGCTGACGCGGCAGATGGCGGCCGAAGGAGTGAAGCGCATCGTCGTGGTGACCGACGAGCCGCATAAGTACGGCTCGCACGCATCGTTCGCGCCGGACGTGACGATCCGCCCGCGCGGCGAGCTCGATGCAGTCCAGCGCGAGTTGCGCGAATATCGCGGCGTTTCCGTGCTGGTGTACGACCAGACGTGCGCCAACGAGAAGCGCCGGCGCCGCAAGCGGGGCGCCTATCCGGATCCGGCGCGCCGCGTCGTGATCAACGAGCTGGTGTGCGAAGGCTGCGGCGACTGCAGCACGCAGTCGAACTGCCTGTCGGTGGAGCCGCATGAGACGGAATTCGGGCGCAAGCGGCGCATCAATCAGTCCTCGTGCAACAAGGATTTCTCGTGCCTGAACGGCTTCTGCCCGAGCTTCGTCAGCGTCGAAGGCGGCCAGCTGCGCAAGCCGAAGGCAGCGCAGGCTGCTCCGCCCGAGGCTCCTGAGCCCCAGGTGGCGGCGCTGTCGAGCGGCCAGTCATATGGAATCGTGATCACCGGCGTCGGCGGAACCGGCGTTGTGACGATCGGCCAGCTGATCGGGACAGCCGCGCACCTGGAAGGACGCGGCGTGTCGGTGCTGGACATGGCTGGCCTGGCGCAAAAGGGTGGCGCCGTGTACTCGCACGTGCGGCTGGCCGTCACTGCCGACGACCTGTTCGCCACGCGAATCGCAACCGGGGAAGCCGATCTGGTGCTCGGGTGCGACCTGATCGTCAGCGCGGGCCACGAGGCGCTGTCCAAGGTCCGGCCTGGGCGAACGCGCGCGGTGATCAACACCGCCGAGTCGCCCACCGCCGAGTTCATCCGCAATCCCGACTGGCACGGCCACGGCGCCGAGCTCGAGCAGCGCATCCGGCAGGCGATCGGCCGCGACGAGGACTGCGCGCTGCTCGATGCGCAGGCGCTGGCCACCGCCCTGATGGGCGATTCGATCTTCACCAACCCATTCGTGCTGGGCTTCGCCTGGCAACGCGGGTGGCTCCCGCTGGGCTACGCAAGCTTGATGCGGGCGATCGAGCTGAACGGAGCCGCCGTTGAAGCCAACCGGCGCGCCTTCGCTTGGGGGCGTGCGGCTGCGTTCGATGCGGGCGCGGTGCGCGGCATTGCGTTCCCGGCCCAGGTCATCGAGTTCAAGCGTACGCCGGGTACGCTGGCAGAACTGACAGCGCGTCGCAGCGAATTCCTGACCGCCTACCAGAACGCGGCGTACGCGCGCCGCTACACCGAGCTGGTCGAGCGCGTGCGGCGGTTCGAGTCCGATCGGCTGAACGGGGCCACCGAGCTGGCCGAAGCGGTCGCGCGCTACTACTTCAAGCTGCTCGCGTACAAGGATGAATACGAGGTCGCGCGCCTGCACGCCGACCCCGCGTTCCACCAGAGGATCGCGGCGCAATTCGAAGGAACGGTTCGGCTGAACTATTACCTGGCCCCGCCGCTGATCGCGCGTCGCGATCCGCAGTCGGGCGTTCCACGCAAGCTCCGCTTCGGTCCCTGGGTCGGCCAGGTGTTCAAGCGGCTGGCCCGCTTCAAGTTCCTGCGTGCGACGCCGTTGGATCCGTTCGGCTACACGCAGGAGCGGCGCACCGAGCGCGCGTTGATCCGGGAGTACGAGGCGATGGTCGACGAGGTGCTGGCGCGACTGGATGCGCGCAACCACGCGCTGGCGGTCGAGCTGGCCCGGCTGCCGGAACACGTCCGCGGCTACGGGCACGTGAAGGCGGCCAGCATCGAG
>DATBCI010000145.1:0-20460 GCA_036270555.1 Burkholderiaceae bacterium | reverse complement strand
CGCGCGCAGCCTGGTCGACCGGATGGCGACGATTCTTCAGGCGGCGCTGCTGGTGCAGCACGCGCCGGACTGGATAGCCGACGCCTTCTGCCGCTCCAGGCTCGACGGCTCCGGCCATCACCAGTTCGGCGCCCTGCCGGCAAGCGTTCAATTCGATCGAATCATCGAGCGGGCGATGCCGCGCGAACGCTGAGACGCCGCCGGGCGGTGCCTTGGCCCGGCCCCGCGATCAGGCGGGGGCGACAGACGGCGCGGCGGCCGCCCCTTCGAACAGATCCTGGTAGGCCGCGTACGTCGACAGCACCATCAGCGGCATCAGGATCAGCCACCCCAGTCCCAGCGCAATCGTGGCGAAGATCGCGAACGCGATCCACAGCAGCCCGTATACCGTCAGCGGACCCAGGTTGGCCCAGCACGCGGCATAGCTCGCCTTCAGCGCCTCGACCGGCGCTTGCCGGCGCAACACGATCAGCGCTGGGGCGAGCCAGACGGCCATGCCGACCGGAATCAGCACGATCAGAACAATCAGGGCCACCAGCAGGGAGGTGGCTCCCAGGCCGGCCAGTAGCGCCAGGTTGCCGGTCATCGCAGCGTAGGCCGCTCCGAGCACGGCGCCGATCCCGGCCACCGCCGCCGCCCCGAAAACGAGCAGCACCACGACCATCACCAGCACACCGCCGATCGCGAGCGGTCCGAGGGATGGACCGAATCCGCCGAACAGATCACCGATCGGCGGTACCGAGCCCTGCTCCGTCTTGCGAGCGGCGAGCATCAATCCGCCGGCGAACAGGAACCAGCCGACCTGGGCCGCCATCGAACCGAGCAGCGGAATCAGATGCAGCACTGCCAGGATCACGAAGGCGATCAGGCACATCACGATCCAGGCGCCGGCGGCGCCGTGCTTGAACATCAATCGCCAGGAGGTGCTCCACCACTGCACCCCGTGGTCGGAGTCCACACGCCGGAACGCGGACGCTTGCGCTGGCAGCGACGGTTGTTGCATTGGAGGCCCTCCCACTTCTGGACGGCGGATGCCGCTCGCCTCTCGATCATCCTGTCAGAGGCGGCCGGGGCGGTCAATCGTCGCCGGCGGATCACTGTCCCAGCAGTCTCGCCTCCGCCAGCTCGATCGCTTCCGCGGTGCCCTGCAGGACCAGCACGTCGCCGGACTCGAGCACCAGGGAATCGCTGGGGCCCTCACCCCTGATCCCGCGCCGGCGTACGGCCCTGACCTCAGCGCCCAGTGCACCCAACTCGAGCGATCCGAGGCCCCGGCCGACAGCGGCCGAACCCGGCTCGATGGGAACCGAATGCAGCCGAACGTGCGCGGCGTCCTCGACGGCGTCCTCCGGATCATCGGCCCCGTGGAAGTAACCGCGCAGAAGGCGGTAGCGCGTGTCGCGCGCCTCCCGCACCTGACGCACCACGCGCGCCAGCGGTACCCCGAGCAGCACCAGCGCATGCGAGCCGAGCATCAAGCTGCCCTCGAACACCTCCGGCACGACTTCGGTGGCGCCACCCTGCAGCAGCCGGTCGAGGGAGGAGTCGTCCTGCGTCCTGACGATGATCGGCAGGTGCGGCCTCAGCTCGTGAGCGAAGTGGATCACCTGCAGCGCCGATGGCACGTTGTTATAGCTGACCACCAGCGCGGCGGCGCGCGACACCCCGGCCGCGGCGAGCGTTTCACGCCGCGCCGCATCGCCATAGACCACCGAGGCACCGGCGGCGGCGGCCTCGCGCACCCGGTCGGGGTCCAGATCCAGCGCGACGTAGGCGATGTCTTCCTGTTCGAGCATCTGCGCCAGGTGCTGGCCGCTGCGTCCGAAACCGCAGATCACGACATGGTCCTGATTGGCGATCGAGCGCGTCGCGATCCGATGCAATTGCAACGCCTGTTGCATCCACTCCGCCCCCGACACCCGCAGTGCGAGCCACTGGCTGTACTGCATCAGCAAGGGCGTCGCGAGCATCGACACCACCATCGCGGCCAGCACCACCTGCATCAGAGGTTGGGCCAGCAGGTGCAACTGTCCGGCCTGATTCAGAATCACGAAGGCGAACTCGCCCGCGGTTGCCAGCGGCACCGCCACTTTGATCGCCGTGCCGGCGCTGACGCCGCGCCGGCGCACCAGCAGCATGACCAGCGTGAACTTCAGCCCGACCGGAATCGTCAGTGCCGCCAGCACCCAGCCGAAGTGGCTGATCACGACGCGCGGATCCAGCAGCATGCCGATCGTGACGAAGAACAGCCCCAGCAGCACGTCGCGGAACGGCTTGATGTCCTCCTCGACCTGGTGACGGAATTCGGTTTCCGAGATCAGCATGCCCGCCACGAACGAGCCGAGCGCCGGGGACAGCCCCGCTTTCGAAGTGAGCCAGGCCAGACCCAGAGTGATCAGCAGCAGGTTCAGCATGAACAGCTCGCGCGAACGGCGGCGTGCCACCATCGTGAGCCAATGGCGCAACACCCATTGGCCCCCGGCCAGCAGCAGCGCGAGCAGCGCGACCGCCTTGGCCGCCGCCCAGGCGAGCTCGATCGTCAGGTCGCCGTGCGGATTGGCAAGCGCCGGCAGAATGACCAGCAGTGGAACGACCGCCAGGTCCTGGAACAGCAGCACGCCGACCACCAGGCGCCCCTGATCCGTGTCCAGCTCCAGGCGCTCGGCCAGCAGTTTCAGGACAATCGCGGTCGATGACATCGCGAGCGCTGCACCCAGTGCGAAGGCGCCGGCGGTTCCGACCCCGATGCGATCGCCGACCAGGGCCGCGAGCGCCAGTGGGGTCGCCAGCGTGATCATGACCTGGGGCAGTCCGACGCGGAACACGACAGCTCGCATGCTGCGCAGGCGCGGCAGCGAGAATTCGATTCCAATCGAAAACATCAGAAACACGACGCCGAACTCGGCGAGTTCGTACGTGTTGCTGCTGTCCGGCGCCAGCGCCAGCGAGTGCGGACCCACCGCAATACCGACCAGCAGGTAGCCCAACACGGGCGGCAGGTTCAGCAGACGCAGGGCACTCACCGCCAGCACCGACGCGGCCAGCAGCACCAGGGTCAATTCGAGGGCGGAGGGCATGGATGGGCGCCCGCAGCAAGTCCTGTGCCAGCGTGAGAGGCCCAGAGTATCATCGGCTCGTCCGCTGAATCGGGCGCCGGCCGGCCATCGAGATCCGGCCGAGGCAGCGGCGGTGTGTGTTGGATGGTTTTTTGGAAGCCGCTTGAACCCTGCTGACCGCCTGAATGCCGCGAGTGCCGCGCCCCGGTCGCGCTCATCTGCGCTGACGCTGGCGCGCGACGTTCTGACGACCGAATCGCAGGCGGTGGCCGCGCTGGCCGATCGGCTCGACGAACGTTTCCTGCGTGCAGTCGAGCTGGTGCTCGGCTGCCGGGGTCGGGTGGTCGTGAGCGGCGTCGGCAAAAGCGGCCACATCGCACGCAAGATTGCCGCCACACTGGCTTCGACCGGGACACCCGCCTTGTTCATGCATGCGGCAGAAGCGGCGCACGGCGATCTGGGCATGGTCACCGGGCGCGACGTCTTCATCGCGATGTCATATTCGGGCGAAACGGACGAGCTGCTGACCATCGTTCCGATCCTGAAGCGGGGAGGAACGCCTCTGATCGCCTTCACCGGTCGCACGACATCGTCGCTGGCGGGGTATGCCGATGTGTATCTGGATTGCCGGGTCGACCGCGAAGCCTGCCCGCTGAACCTCGCTCCCACCTCATCGACCACAGCGATGCTGGCGCTGGGCGATGCCCTGGCGGTGGCCTGCCTGGATGCGCGCGGCTTCGGGGCGGAGGACTTCGCCCGTTCGCACCCGGGCGGCGCGCTGGGCCGCCGGCTGCTGACGCGCGTGTCCGATGTGATGCACACGGGCGATGCGATCCCTGTCGTGTCGGCCGACGACACGGTGATGCACGCCCTGCGCGAGATCACCAGCAAGCGGTTGGGGATGACCGCGGTGCGTAACGGCGACGGCACGCTGGCGGGCATCTTCACGGACGGCGACCTGCGGCGATTGCTGGAGCGCGGGGGTGATGCCCGCGTCACGCGCGTACGCGATGTGATGACGGTGACGCCGCTCACGATTGCACCACAGGCGCTGGCAGTCGAGGCGGCCCAGCTGCTGGACAGCGGTCGCAAGAACCAGCTGCTCGTGGTCGACGCCGAACGGCGGCTGGTCGGCGCGCTGCACATGCACGACCTGATGGCCGCGCGTGTTATCTAGCCGCACGAGCGATGAACGCCTGCGATGCTGTCGACGGGGGCCCCGCAGCGCACTTCGTAGGGGCCTTGTGATGGCACGCCCTGCCAAATCGGCACCGAGGAGGCTTGTGTCCGGGCAGGCGTCGCAGGCCGCGCTGCGCGCGGCGCGCGTGCGGCTGGTCGTACTGGACGTGGACGGGGTCATGACGGACGGCCGGCTGTATTTCGGACCTGAGGGTGAAGCTCTGAAGGTGTTCGACGTGCGTGACGGCCATGGCGTTCGGCTGCTGCGCGAGGCAGGCTTGAGCGTCGCCCTGCTTTCATCCCGCTCCTCGCCAATGGTTGCACGGCGCGCCGGCGAGCTCGACATCGCGCCGGTGCTTCAGGGTGAACGCGACAAGCTGGCCGGCTTGAACCGCCTGCTCGTCGAAATGGGCGTGCCCGCAGCCGAGTGCGCGTATATGGGCGACGACTGGCCCGACTTGCCGGTGATGGCCCAGGTCGGCTTTGCAGCGGCGGTCGCCGATGCCGCGCCCGAGGTCAGGCGGGCGGCCCACTGGATCGCACCGGCCGAGGGCGGGCGCGGCGCCGTTCGCGCGCTGGCCGAGTACGTTCTGCGTTGCCGGCAGACCCGCCGGAAAGGACTGGCGGATGCGTGATCGGATCGCCTCGGTCATCGCGATCGTGTTGTTGGCGCTGGTGGCGGGCACCAGCTACTGGTATTCGCGTTCGCTGCAAACCGGGCCGAGTGCGGTGGTGATCCATCCAAAGGTCGACGCCGATGCCGACGCCGTCACGCTCATCCAGTTCGACTCGATCGGCCGCGCCAAGTACAAGCTGTTCGCCGATCGGATGACGCACTACGCTCAGACCGACAACGTGGACCTGGTGGCGCCGCGTCTTGTGAGCTTGCGGCCGGATGAACCCCGCACCGAGGCCGTCGCGCAGCTGGCGCACATGGAAAACGGCGGCGAACGGATCCGCCTGTCCGGCGACGTGGTTCTGACACGGGCCTCACCGCCGGGACAGCCTCCCCTGCGGGTCACCACCGAGATGCTGATTGCGCTGCCGGACCAGGATCGCTACTGGACCGACCGGCCGGTACTGGTCGATCGCGGCCGCGATTCGATTCAGGCGCACGGCATGGAGATGGACAATATTGCACAGCGAGTCGAATTCCTGGCCGACGTTGTCGACACGATCACTCCACAGTCGAAAAAATGACCTGCACGCGACCCACCGGCTGCAGCCGGCTGTTGATGCTCATCGCCTGGCTGGTGCCTCTGGCGGCAGGGGCCGAGCGCGCTGACCGCAATCAGCCGACCCTGATCGTGGCTGACCATCAGACTGTTGACGATCTGAAGCAGGTCTCGGTTTTCACGGGTCACGTGATACTGACCAAGGGAACGATCCGGGTCACGGGCGAGCGGATGGAGTACCGCGAAGACCCGGAGGGCTACCAATACGCCGTGGTGACCGCCGGCGAGGATGCAACCGCCACGTTCCATCAACGGCGCGACCCGACACGCCCCGGTGTCGAGGAAACGATCGATGGCGTGGCGGAGCGGATCGAATATGACAATCGCGCCGACACCGTGAAGCTGTTTACGCGCGCGGTGGTCCGGCGCTTCGAAAACGGCGTGATGCGGGACGAATTCACGGGCGACCGCATTACGTACGACGCCCGCAATTCGCACTATGACCTGACCGGCACCGCGTCCGGTCCGGGGGCCCGCGTCACCGCGCGCATCGCGCCGCGCATCAACGAATCGACGCCCCCCTCCGCGCCGGGCTCTGCCGCGCCCGGCGCTTCGGAGGGTAAACCCGCCGAACCTGCAAATCCGGCGAAGGCGGGCCCAACCGCCGAAGACACGCACAAGACGGGCGCTGCTCAGTGAATGCTGCCACGCCCCTGCCGGTGACCTCCATCGCGGAAGCGGACCGGCCGGCTGCCAACGCCGCAAGCGAGGGGTCGCCGCGCGGGCTGATCGTCGAGAAGCTTGCCAAGCGCTACGGCGGACGCATGGTGGTAAAGGACGTCTCGCTGTCGGTCGAGTCGGGCGCTGTGGTCGGACTTCTTGGACCCAACGGCGCGGGCAAGACAACCTGCTTTTACATGGTGGTTGGACTGGTGCCGCTGGACAGCGGCCTGATCCACCTCGACGGCCGTTTGATCGCGCACCTGCCGATCCATCGCCGCGCACGACTCGGCCTTTCCTACCTGCCGCAGGAGGCCTCCGTGTTCCGGCGCCTGACGGTGGAGCAGAACATCCGGGCGGTGCTCGAGCTTCAGCGTGACGACAACCTTCGTCCGCTGACCGAAGAAGCGGTCGAGGAAAGCCTGGTCGAATTGCTGAAGGACCTGCAAATCGAGGAGATCCGGACCAACACCGCGCTCAGCCTGTCCGGCGGCGAGCGCCGCCGGGTCGAGATCGCGCGTGCCCTGGCCGCCAGGCCGCGGTACGTGCTGCTGGACGAGCCGTTCGCAGGAGTCGATCCCATCGCCGTGATCGAGATCCAGCGCATCGTGCGCTTCCTGAAGCAGCGTGGCATCGGGGTTCTGATCACGGATCACAACGTGCGCGAAACGCTCGGTATCTGCGATCACGCTTACATCATCAATGAAGGCCGCGTACTGGCGGAAGGGCGGCCGGACGAAATCGTGGAAAACGAGTCGGTTCGGCGCGTTTATCTGGGCGAACACTTCAGGATGTAGCGGCGAAGCTGGGCTACGCATGAAGGCTTCCATTCAGCTTCGCTTTGCGCAGCACCTGGCGCTCACTCCCCAGCTGCAACAGTCGATCCGGCTGCTGCAGTTGTCGACGCTGGAGCTGAACCAGGAACTGGAGCAGGCCCTGATGGACAACCCGCTGCTGGAGCGCGACGACGATCCGCTCGCGGGTCATGCGCGCCTGGCGGGCGACGGCGCGATCCTCGACGGTGGAGGCGCCGCCGAGGCGCCAGCGCCTGCCGACGGCAGCGCCGAAGCAGAATCCGCGGCGCCGACATCCGATTCCACGGGGTCCGAAGACGGGCAAGGCGACTTCCCGTCGCCGTCCCTGGATTGGGGCAACACGCGGGAAGCCCGCGGCGACGACGAGGAGCCGTCCGCGCTGGCGTGGGCGGCCGCCGAAACGAACCTGCACGACCATCTGCGTGAGCAGCTCGGCTCGACCCAGGCCTCCAGGCGCGACCGCGTACTGATCGGGTTGCTGATCGAGGCGGTCGAAGAGGACGGCTACCTGAGGACGTCGCTCGAGGAGATCCAGGCGATGTGCCCCGCGTCGGAGGCGGTCGAGCTGGACGAACTATCGGCCGCCCTGCGCCTGCTGCAGAGCTTCGATCCGGTCGGGGTTGGCGCGCGTTGCCTCGAGGAGTGCCTGATGCTTCAGATAGAAGCCCGGATGCGCTCGATCGTTGCCGGAGCCGATGACGTGCAGCGCCACCAGCTGGGGCTTTCGAAAAAGATCGTTAGTGAACACCTGCTCTTGTTCGCAAACCGGGATTTTGTGAAGCTGAAGAAATTAACCGGGGCCAATGACGACGAGTTGCGAGCGGTAAATCATCTGATCCATGGACTGAATCCCCGCCCGGGGGTAGGCTTTGCAACAACGGCTCCGGACTATGTGGTACCCGACATCCTGGTGCGGCGACAAAAGGGCCGCTGGACCGCACAGTTGAACCCGGACGTCATGCCTCGTCTGCGCGTGAATCAGGCCTACGCGACGATCTTCAAACGCGACAAGGGCCAACCCTCGCACGCGTCGTGGTCGGCCAGACTGCAGGAAGCCCGTTGGCTGATTCGCAACCTCAGGCAGCGCTTCCAGACGATCCAACGCGTATCGCAAGCGATCGTCGACCGCCAGAGCCACTTCTTTTCACACGGTGCGATCGCGATGCGCCCCTTGGTGCTGCGGGAGATCGCGGACGAGGTCGGCCTGCACGAATCGACCGTGTCGCGCGTGACCGCGAACAAGTACATGGCCACGCCGATGGGTGTTTTCGAGCTGCGTTATTTCTTCGGCAGCCACGTGGCCACGGACGCCGGGGGCGCGGCCTCGAGCACTGCGATCCGGGCCTTGATCGGCCAATTGATCGCCGCCGAGGATCCGAACAAGCCGCTGTCGGACAGCCGGATCGCCGAGCTGCTGGGCGGCCAGGGAATCGTCGTGGCCCGTCGCACGGTCGCCAAATATCGCGAGCTGCTGCACATACCGCCGCTCGCATTACGCAAGACGCTTTGAGCAGTCCACCATCGACGAAAGGGCGTTGCATGAACCTGAACATCCACGGCCATCACCTCGAGGTCACCCCGGCGCTTCGCAGCTACGTGATGGACAAGCTTGCGCGGATTCGCAGGCACTTCGACAACGTGATCGACGTCGACGTCGTTCTGTCCGTGGACAAGTTGCAGCAGAAGGCCGAGATCACGTTGCGGGTCAGGGGATCGGCGCTGCACGCCGAGTGCTGTGAGCCCGACCTGTACGCATCGATCGATGTGATGATGGACAAGCTGGACCGCCAGGTCCTGCGTTACAAGGACCGGGTCAAGAACCATGCCCACACGCCGCTTAAGCACCGCGCGGCGGCAGGCCAGCCATAGCTTCCGGATCCGGGCAGTTGCCGTGTTGCCGCAGGGCAACACGCTCTTTTTGTCGCGGGGGCCGCGCCGTATACTGGACTGCAAATTCGGTCCAATTCGGGCTGACATAAAGTAGAATGTGTAAGCGATCACTCTGGCATCTCTGTAAGGTATGGCAGTGAGAGGGGTAAAACGGTTGCCCATCGAAGGTAACCTGGGACGCGGTTGCGGATAGGCTGCACTAGGCGACGGCAACCGGCTCCTGGCGTAGGGGCGTCAAACGCCCATGAATCTGCTCTCGAACCTACTGTCCCTCTCGAACGTTGCGCTGGACCTCGACGCGCGCGACAAGCGCGATGCGCTCGAACGCGCCGCCGATGTGTTCCAGAACATTCAAGCCTCGAGCGGGTCGCGAATCTTCGATTGCCTGATGGCCCGCGAGCAACTCGGCTCGACCGGCTTGGGCAAGGGCGTGGCGATCCCTCACGGACGTCTGCGCGGGTTGAAGCGCGCCGTCGCGGCGATCATTCGCCTGAAGGACCCGCTCGAGTTTGGTTCGCCCGACGGCCAGCCCGTCCGACTGCTCGTGGTTCTGCTGGTTCCGGAGCATGCCACTCAGCAGCACCTGGAGATCCTGTCCGAGTTGGCCCAGATGTTGTCGGAGCCGTCGATGCGCGAGCAACTGCTGACGATCGTGCAGCCGGCCGCGCTCCTCGCTACAGTGGCCGCATGGGAGCCGATTCGCCCCGCTGCCTGAAATGCTGACCTTCGAGTCGCTGTTGGATGACAACAGCGCGGCACTCGATTTGCGTTGGATCGGCGAACCCACCGCCGGACAGCGTGTGATTCCGGACGCCAGCGGAAGCAGCGTGCAGGCCGCCGATCTGGTCGGACACCTGAACCTGATTCATCCAAAACGCATCCACGTGCTTGGAGGCGCCGAGGTCGACTACGTGGCCCGTATCCCGGCCGGACGCCGCGATCAGGTGCTGCGCGAGTTGATCCAAGGCGGGCCGCTCGGGCTGATCGTCGGTGAAGGGCGTTCGCTGCCAGCCGACCTGGTCGCAATTGCCGGTGCAGCGGGCCTGCCTATGCTGGCGAGCGCGCATGATGCCGCAGAGGTGATCGACGTGCTGCGCATCTATCTGGCCAAGCAGCTGGCCCGACATTGTTCGATCCACGGCGTGTTCATGGATGTGTTCGGCATGGGCGTCCTGATATCGGGCCAGTCCGGGCTGGGCAAGAGCGAGTTGGCCCTCGAGCTGATCAGCCGGGGGCACGGGCTGGTGGCCGATGATGTGGTCGACTTCGCCAGGGTGGCGCCCGACACGATCGAAGGTCGCTGCCCGCCGCTGCTGGCCAACCTTCTCGAGGTGCGCGGGCTTGGCTTGCTGGACATCCGGGCGATCTTCGGCGAGACCGCGGTGCGTCGCAAGATGAAGCTGCGATTGATCGTCGAATTGATGCGGCGTAGTGCCGCCGACAGCCTGGAACGCCTGCCGCTAGCGGGTACCACGCAGGAAGTACTCGGACTGCCGATCCACAAAGTCGTGATCCCGGTAGCGGCTGGCCGCAACCTGGCCGTGCTGCTGGAGGCGGCAGTGCGCAATACGATCCTGAAGCTGCGCGGGATCGACACCATGCAGGACTTTCAACAGCGCCAGCGCGAAGCGATGGAAGACGACGACGGGTCCTGACACCTCGACACGGGAGGCCGGATCGCCTCTACCGTGTTCGGCAGGGGCAGGGTCAATGGTGCATGATGCAATCCTGTTGTTTGTTCGCGGATGGATGACGATCAATTTCAGGGGTTGAGCGAAGCAAGAAAGGAGAACCCATGTTCCAACGACCCGTGTTCCAAGGATCCATGTTCCCAGCACCCATGTTCCCAGCACTTCTGATCGCCGCCTTGCTGGCCATGCCCCTTTGCGCGGTGGCGGCTGACGACAAAGCCAAAACGCCTCAGCAGGAAAAGATGGCCACCTGCAACAAGGAGGCCGGCGACAAGGCACTCAAGGGCGACGAGCGCAAGAAGTTCATGTCCGAGTGCCTGAAGGCCGCCAAGGTGAGTCAGCAGGAGAAGATGAAGGCCTGCAACAGGGAAGCCGGCGACAAGGCGCTCAAAGGCGACGACCGCAAGAAGTTCATGTCGGACTGCCTGAAGGGCCCGGCCAAAAGCTGAGTTGGTCCGTTCGATAGAACGGAGAACGTCAAATCCCTCCGCCTCTCTCCGGGAGAGGCCGAGGGCCGGTTAAGGTTTTTGCATGCGCCTTGTCCTTGTATCTGGCATGTCAGGTTCCGGCAAGTCGGTGGCGATCCGGCTGCTCGAGGACATCGGCTACTACTGCATCGACAACCTGCCGTCGCAGTTCCTGACCGACGTTTGCGCTTACCTGTCGGCTAACGGCCACCCCGAAGTCGCAGTTTCGGTCGACGCGCGCTCCGAGGGGCCAATCGCGCGCCTGCCCGACGTACTGAGCGTGCTGCGTTCTTTCGGCTACGACGTGCGGGTGCTGTTTCTGACGGCGTCGACCAACGCGCTGGTGCAGAGATTCTCCGAGACCCGCCGCCGCCACCCGCTGTCGCGTGACTTGACGGTCGACGGGCGCGAACCGACGCTTGAAGAATCGATCGCCCAGGAGCGCGAACGCCTGGCGCCGATCGATTCGCTAGGGCACGTCATCGATACGAGCGACCTGCTTTCGAGCACGTTGCGCCAGTGGGTGCGCAGCTTCGTCGATGGACCGCGCAGCGATTTGACGCTCGCTTTCGAATCCTTTGCGTTCAAGAACGGCATTCCGGTGGCTGCCGATCTCGTGTTCGATGTTCGCAACCTGCCCAATCCGCACTACGATGCACGGCTGCGGCCACTGACCGGGCTCGACGCGCCGGTTGCGGAAATGCTGTCGAGCCTGCCCGAGGCGAGAGCGATGATCGATGACATTGCGGGCTTCATCACACGCTGGTTGCCGAGCTACGTGCAAGATGCGCGCAACTACCTGACGGTGGCGATCGGGTGTACGGGGGGCAGGCACCGCTCGCCCTACGTGGTGGAGCAACTGGCCCGGCGCTTTGGCGGCAAGGAGCGCGTCCTGGTGCGCCATCGGGTACTGGATCGCTGACGGGCCATCGCGGAGCCGCTGTGCGAGCCGATTTGCCATCTTTCGCGAGCCCAACGGCAGCGCTTCAATCCGTTGCGCTGCCGCGTCGTCGCGCCACTGTGCTCGCTGTGCTCTTCACCGGCCTGTCGATCAAGTTGCAGGGGGGATCCGCCATGACGAATGAGCTGAAACTGGTCTGCAGCGCTTTCGAACCCAACGGCGGCATTCCCGCCCGCTACACCTGCGAAGGAGATGATCTGTCGCCGCCGCTTGCATGGTCCGGTGTTCCTGCGCAGGCCCGCAGCCTGGCCCTGATCGTCGACGATCCGGATGCTCCGGATCCGGCTGCACCGAAAATGACGTGGGTGCATTGGGTGCTGTACAACCTGCCGGTTGGAGCCACGCACCTGGATCAAGGTGTGACACCGTCGGCGTTGCCGGCAGGAACGCTGCAGGGAAAAAACGACTGGAAGCGCACCGGCTACGGCGGGCCGTGTCCTCCGATCGGACGCCACCGCTATTTCCACACCTTGTACGCCCTCGACACTGAGCTGCCCGATCTGATGCAACCGACCAAGGATCAACTGCTCAAGGCGATGCAAGGGCACGTGCTGGCTCAAGGGGAACTGATCGGGACGTACCAGAAGCAGAAGGCGCGCTGAACGCCGAGACGGTCATGGCTCCGACGAAAAAGCCCGGTCGTTTGCCGGGCTGCGATCCGATGAAGCGGCTGAGCGGCGTTTCGGTGCTGCTTGCGGAGGACAATCCGGTCAACCAGATGGTCATCGAGCACATGCTGGCAGCTGAAGGAGCTGCCGTGGTCGTTGCCGAGAACGGCCGAGTGGCGGTCGATCAGATTGCCCGTGCCGGGAGGGTCCGGTTCGATATTGTGCTGATGGACATCCAGATGCCCGAGATGGATGGCTTCGAGGCGGCTCGCCGCATCATCGAGCTTGCGCCCGGTCTGCCGATCGTGGCTCAGACGGCCCACGCGCTGCCGGAAGAGCTGGGCAGGTGCCTGGAGGTCGGCATGGTCGAGCATCTGACCAAGCCGATCGACCACGAAACGCTGGTCGCTACCATCCTTCGATATGGGGCCGGGCTGGCCGCGGTACACGAGGCCGACTGAGCTAACGGGCGATCCGATCACGCACCTCGCGCAACAGCGCAAGGTGTGGGGCCGGCAGCGCAGCCCGATCGATTTCACCGAACGACACCCAGCGCCAGCGTTCGGTTTGTGAGGCCCGCGCGCCGGCGCGGCGAGTCAGCGCCAGGTACGGCTCAATCGCCAGCGTCAGGTGGGTCAGCGCGTGACGTCTGTGCGGCAGCGCGGCCAGCGGCACCGGGCCGGTCCCGAGCGAGCGGGCGCGCCGCACCAGCGCGGCTTTCGATTCGAATTCGGGCAGGCACATCAGTCCGCCCCAGATTCCATCGGCGCTGCGCCGCTGCAACAACACCGTCTTGCCGTCGACTGCAACCAGCACATGCGCAAGGCGCACCGGCCGATCGCGGCGCCGGCGGGCTGTCGGCAGTTCGCCGGTGCGGCCTGAGCTCAGGGCGCGACAGCTCGCCTGGACCGGACAGCGATCGCACGCCGGGTTGATGCGGGTGCACACGGTCGCTCCAAGGTCCATGATGGCCTGCGTGTAGCGAGCCATGGCAGGGGCCGCCGGCAGCTCGACCTCGGCGCGCTCCCACAGAAGCTTGGACACGCGCGACGAGAGAGGATCGCCCTCGATGGCCCAGTGGCGAGCCAGCACCCGCCTCACGTTGCCATCCACGATCGGGGCGCGTTGGTCGAAGCAGAAGGCGGCGATTGCGCCCGCCGTCGAGCGCCCGATTCCCGGCAGCGACACGAGCGCCTCGGATGTCCGCGGAAAGCGCCCGCCGTGCAGTTGCACCACGACCCGAGCGCAGGCGTGCAGGTTGCGCGCGCGCGCGTAGTAGCCGAGGCCCGCCCACATCGCCATCACGTCCCCGGTCGGGGCTCTTGCCAGCGATCGCACGTCGGCAAAGCGCTCGATGAAGCGCTGGAAGTACGGCAAGGCGGTGGCGACCTGGGTCTGCTGCAGCATGGTCTCGCTGATCCAGACGCGGTACGGATCGCGTTCACCCAGCCACGGCAGGCCCCGGCGTCCGTGGCGCCGGTGCCAACTCAGCAGCCGTCGGGCAAAGTCCGTGGCCTCAGATTTCGACACGCAGGTACGGGGGCTGCGCCTGGCCGTGCGTTTCGGCGCGGTGCGACTCGCCTGCCGCAGGGCGCAGCGCGGAAGCGGGTGTCACGATCGTTTCCGACATTTTCTTCAGTTCGTCCAGATGCGCCTGCACGTCCTGCAGTGTGTCCTCCAGCTGACCGATGCGCCCGTCAAGGGATTCCTGCGCGTCGCGGATCCGCACCACCGCGTCGGTGCGCTTTTTCAGCTGCTGACGCTGCTCGCGCACCTGCGTCTCCAGAGGCGGCAGCAGTGACCGCACCCACGCCTCCGTGTCCTTCTCGGCTGCCGAGAAGACGTTGCGGGACTTGCCGACCACCGTCTCGAAGAAGCGCTCGATCAGCGACCACTTGTCGCGGGTCAGCACCGACAGGGCACCGAAGTGGCTGACGTAAGCCGCCTCGACCCGATCGATCTCGCCCAGATAGGTATCCAGCGTGAACGTCATCGGGGGCGGCAGGCTCCAGCCCGTTTCCTCAGCAAAGCGGTGCTGCACCCCCAATACCATCCGCTCGATCTCGGCCAAGGTGGCATTGGCACGGCGGATCATCTCGCGTATCGCCGCGAAATAGTCCTTCACCACGCCCATGAACTGCGGCGTCAGGCGCACCTTGCGCATCCGATCGCGCGTGGCCAGCACCGCGGTGCGCAACGACTGCAGGCGCAGGTTCGAGTAGGCCAGCTCCGCCAGGCGGGCCAGCACGACGCGCATCGCGACCACCTTGCGAACGTTGTCCTCGAAGTCGCGTTGCTCTGCCTGCGCCCTCAGCAGCATCCTTTCCACGGCACTCTGATTCTTGCCCTGCAACGCACGCAACTCGTACAGTTGCTCGACCAGGCTGCGCTCGCGCGCGCTGAGCGCCTGGCGCACCTCGTTGGCGACGCGCGAACTGACCGCCAGCGTCTGCTCGCGGATGATCTGCTGGCGCGCGGGCACCAGCAGATCGACCAGCGCGGCCTCCAGCGAGGGCAGCCGACTGCGCTCGAGCAGCTGTGCATCGCCGGTGACCTTGGCGACCAGTCCCTTCTGTGCGGACACCGCGAACACCTGTTTGCGGTCGATCTTCAGGGTCTCGGCGACGCTGACGATCTGGCGCCGGACTTCGGCCTCGATCTCGGTCTGCGCCTTCAGCGCATCCCACAGCCCGTCGATCTTGTTCAGCACTGCGATGTGGTTGGCCGCCTCCGGCGAGTCGCCCATGATGTGGCGCCAGACGTCCAGATCGCTCTTGGTCACGCCGGTGTCCGCCGCCAGCACGAACAGCACGGCGTGCGCGCTCGGCACCAGCGACAGCGTCAGTTCCGGTTCGGTTCCGATGGCGTTCAATCCGGGCGTGTCCAGGATCACCAGTCCCTGTTTCAGCAGCGGATGCGGGAAATTGATCACCGCGTGGCGCCAGCGCGAGATTTCGACCAGGCCCTCCTCGCCTTGCGTGATCACCTGGTCCGGATCATCGGGATCGAACAGCCCGTACATCCTGGCCTCGTCCACGCCCACCCGCACTGTCTCGGCGACCAGTTGGAAGGCCTTGTACATGCCGTCCGGCGAGGCGGTATCGACCGGAAACACGCGCCACTCGCCCGAGCTTTTCTTGAAATCGGACATCGTCCCCAGACGCGCGCGAGTCTCGATCGGTAGCGCCCGGATGCAGGCCGGCAGCGACTCGTCGTACATCAGCTCGGTCGGGCACATCGTGGTGCGACCGGCCGAGGACGGCAGGATGCGGCGGCCGTAGTCGGCAAAGAAGATCGCGTTGATCAGCTCGGATTTGCCGCGGGAGAACTCGGCGATGAAAGCGACCACCAGACGGTCGCCGTTGAGCCGCTCCAGGGCCAGGTCCAGGCGCCTGGCTGCGTCCGGTTCCAGCAGGTGCGCGTCCTCCAGCCAGCGCCGCAACTGCCCCACCGACGCCGCCAAAGTATCGCGCCAGGCTCCGTACTGTTGGAAGCTGGTGGCGAGCTGCGACATGTACGGTTGCTCGACGGTCGTCCGCTGATCAGTTGCGCTGTTCGGCCAGAGTCTTAAGCCAATCTATCACACCCTCTGAAGCGGCACAGCCGCGAAGGAAGGGGCTTAACGCTGGCAGCGCGCGCACCAGTATGTGGCTCGCTGCCCCTGCACAATCCTTCGAATTGGACGGCCACAAACCGGGCAGTCCGAGCCATCACGTCCGTAAACACGTGCTTGCAATGCGTATCGGCCTTGGGCGCCGTCGGCCGAAGCGTAGTCGCGAAGTGTCGAACCGCCCGCCTCGATGGCCTGGGCGAGCACCCTGCGTATCGCGTCGGCCAGCCGCGCGTAACGCGCCCGTCCCAGCTTCTGCGCCGGAACGCGGGGGTCGATGCCTGCGTCGAACAGGCTTTCCGACGCGTAGATGTTGCCGACTCCGACCACGACGTCGCCGGCCAGCAGGACTTGCTTGATCGAGGCGGATCGCCCGCGGGTGGCCAGGTACAGGCGCTCACCGTCGAAGCCCGGGTCCAACGGCTCGACACCGAGGCTTGCCAGCAACGGGTGCCGTTCGACCTCTCCGTCGCCCGCCGGATGCCACAGCAGTGCTCCGAAGCGGCGCGGGTCGGTCAGCCGGGCCAGGGCGGTGTCGAAGCCCAGGTCGACATGATCGTGATGTCCCCGATCGGGCACCAGGCCGGCCGGGTAGACCCGCCAGGACCCCGTCATTCCAAGGTGCGAGATCAGCACGCCGTGCTCGAAGCGCCACAGCAGGTACTTGCCGCGGCGGTCGATGTGCTGGAGGCGGCGCCGGGCCAGCGTCGCGCCCAGCGTGCGTGGCACCGGCCAGCGCAGACGGGGCTCATAGACGCGAATGGCCCGCACAGCCCTGCCTTCGAGTAAGGGCATCATCGACCGTCGGGTTACCTCGACTTCGGGCAATTCGGGCATCTCAGGCGCGGCTAAACTGTGGACTTGGCAAACCTAGTGCGCCCGACGGGCGCTCCAACGATGTTCAAGCAGGCAAGACTCCCCCAAGCGGCGGCTCGGGCGTGGGCGATTCCGTCCATGCTGGCTGCCTTGATTGTAGGGTGCGCGTCCACGCACCGCGCTGAGGCCCCTGCGCCGCAGAGTCAGGCGGCCCCGGCCCCGCAGACCGCGCCACCCGAGGAGGCGCAGCCGCCGAGTCAGCCGCTGCCCGAGGTCGACCTGACCGGTCCCCTGCTGTTCGAGATCGTGAGCGCCGAAGTCGCGGTGCAGCGGGGCGAAGCGGGCACCGCCTTTGCGACCCTGATGAAGGTTGCACGCGAGACGCGCGATCCCCGGCTGGCGCGGCGCGCGACCGAGGTCGCTCTGGGCCTGGGCTCGCGGGCCACGGCGCAGGCGCTCGAGTCGGCGCAGTTGTGGCGCGAGTTGGACGCAGGATCACCGGAAGCCGAGCAGACCTATTCATCGCTGCTGGTGCTGAGCGGCCGCTACGACGACGCCAAGGCGCTGCTGCAGAAGCAGATGAAGGAAGAAGACGATCCGCTGCCGGTGCTGGAGCGGACCCAGCGCTTGCTGGCGCGCTCGGCCGATCAGCCGCACGCGCTCGCGCTACTCGATTCGCTGGCGGAGCCCTACCTTAAGGACCGCAAGCACGCGTTCGACGTGCACCTGATCCTTGCGCGCGGTGCCCACGCAGCCGGTGACAGCGCGCGGGCGAGCCAGGAGGTGCGCGCCGCGCTGGCGATGAAGCCGGACTCCGAACAGGCGGCGATCGCGGCAGCGCAGTTCCTGCTCGAATCCAAGAACAAAGCGGAGGCCGCCGGACGGGCCGACGCGATCGCGCTGCTGTCCGACTTCCTGCAGCGCAATCCCAGCGCAGCCGAGGCACGCCTGGCATACGCCCGACTTCTGATCGGCGACGGGCGCAACGAAGCCGCGCGCGCTCAGTTCGAGGAATTGCTGCGCCGTGATCCGCACAGTCCCGATCCGTTGTTCGCGCTGGGAGTCCTTTCGCTGCAAGCGGACCTTCGTCCGCAGGCGCGCGACTACTTCGAGCGATACCTGAAGGCGCTCGAGGATGGCGCCGACCGGGAACCCGATCCGGCCTACTTGAATCTGGCACGGATCGCGGAAGACGAACAAAAATACGACGAGGCCTTCGACTGGTTGCATCGCGTTCACAGCCCCGAGCAGGTTCTGACCGCGAGGATTCGCGAGGCGTTTCTGCTGGCCAAGGTCAACCGCCTCGACGATTCGCTGAAGATGCTGCGCGAGGCGCCGACCGAATCGGCTGACGACCGCACGCAGATCATGCTGTCGGAAGGGCAGATCCTGCGCGATGCTCACCACTACCAGGAATCGTACGACCTGCTGGCGGCGGCGCTGGAGGCCGCGCCGGACGATCCGAATCTGCTGTATGAGACGGCGATGTCGGCGGAACGCCTCGACCGGCTGGACGTGATGGAGACGCACCTGCGTCACCTGGTGCTGTTGCGTCCCGACTATGCGCATGCCTACAACGCGCTGGGCTACACGTTGGCCGATCGCAATATCCGCCTGAAAGAGGCCTATGAGCTGATCGACAAGGCGCTGCAGCTTGCTCCGGACGACGGCTTCATCCTGGACTCGATGGGCTGGGTGCAGTACCGACTCGGGAATCTGTCGGCGGCGCGTGACTTTCTCGGTCGCGCCTACCGGTTGAAGCCCGAAGCCGATGTCGCGGCCCATCTGGGCGAAGTCATGTGGCGGCAGGGCGATCGCGAGGGCGCGCGCAACATCTGGCGCGAAGCGAGCCGACGCGAGTCGGACAACGAGACCCTGAAGGAGACGCTGCAGCGGCTGGACGTGAAGCCGTGACCCTCCTTCGCCGCTTCGCGGCTACGCAGGGCGGGCCCGCGCGCGGCTGGCTCGCCGCGGCGCTCGGCGCGCTGGCGGCCGCTTGCGCTTCGCTGCCACCGCCCCCCGCTGGAGTCAATTACAGCGGGCGGTTTGCACTGGTGGTTACCGGAGAGGATCGACACGAATCCGTCAGCGGGCGCTTCGCGCTGACCGTGGATCGATCCGATGTGACGTTGGACTTGAGCACGCCGCTGGGCACCACCGTGGCACGCGTGCAATCCGGTCCCGCTGGCGCGCGGGTGACGGTGCCCTCGGGCGCTGGGCTGCGAACCGCCGAGGGACGCGACCCCGAGGCGTTAAGTCTGCAGGTGCTCGGCTGGACTTTGCCCGTATCCGGCATCAGCGATTGGATCGAAGGCCGGCCGGTGCCGGGCCGCCCCTATCGTTTCGATCCCGGCGAAGCCGGCGCCGCGCAACTGGAGCAGGACGGCTGGACGATTCATTTTCCGCCGCCCGGTCCCGACGGGCGGATTCGCCGCCTCGACATGAGCCGGCCCCAGCAGCCCGACGCACCCGCCGTGTCGCTGCGCGTCGTGCTGGACCAGGAAGGCGGATCGTGACCGCGCCGGCCCGGATGCTGCTGGGCTTGCCGGCTCCGGCCAAGCTGAACCTGTTCTTGCGCGTGCTGCGGCGGCGGCCGGACGGCTATCACGAGCTGCAAACCGCGTTGGTGCCGATCGAGCTGGCCGACACGCTGGATTTCGAGCTGCTCGACGATGGACGAATCGAACGGCGCGGCGATCTGACCGGGCCCGTCGAGCAGGACCTGGCGGTGCGCGCGGCACACCTGCTGCAGCAGGAATCGGGCTGCACGTTGGGTGCGCGCATCGATCTGGACAAGAGGATCCCGACCGGGGGTGGTCTGGGCGGCGGATCATCCGACGCAGCCACCAGCCTGATCGCCCTCAACCGGTTGTGGAGCCTGAATTGGAATCGCGAGCACCTGGCAGCGCTGGCGGTCAGGCTGGGCGCGGACGTGCCATTTTTTCTGCAGCCGGGGCCCGCGCTTGGCGAAGGCATCGGTGACAAGCTGTCGCCGCTGGCTGTCAGGCAGCGCTGGTACGCGGTGGTTCACCCCCATGTGCACGTCTCGACCGCCGAGATCTTCAACTCCGCCGAATTGACAGCGCATCTCGAACAGACCAAAATTGAAGGCTTTCCCGAGGGCGGGCTTGACTTGGCCTGGGGCGGAGGACAGGATTCCTGGGCTGGTGGCGACCAGGCGGATAGCAACGACCTGGAGCCGATCGTCAGGAGCCGGGTGCCTGAAGTCGACGCTGCGCTACGCTATCTGGGCCGATTCGGTAAGGCGCGAATGACCGGATCGGGTGCGTGCGTCTTTGCCGCGTTCGAAACCGAGGTGCAGGCGCAGCAGGCGGTCGCCGGTGTGCCCAGCGGGTGGGATGGTTGGGCGGTGTCCGGACTGACCGAGCATCCATTGGCTTCGTGGTGAGTTTCGCGCTGGGGAGTCGCCAAGCTGGTTAAGGCAGCGGATTTTGATTCCGCCATTCGAGGG
>DATBCI010000144.1:0-4333 GCA_036270555.1 Burkholderiaceae bacterium | reverse complement strand
GCGCTGGACGTGGAATTCACCGGGGCCGACGCCGTAAGTCACACGTTCCAACTGCAGTCGCTCGATGCGCGGCTTTCGGCCGGGCAGCCGGTCACGCTCGGTTTGCGCGGGACAGTCGAAAAGGCGTATCCCTACGAGCTCGAATTCACCGGCGGTCCGCTGGCAGACCTGGCACTCCCGGACAAGCCGTGGCCGATCGACATGACGCTCGGTTTCATGAATTCGCGGCTTTCGCTCAACGGCAGCGTGTCCGGCAGCACCGGCTCCATCACCTTCGGTCTCGGCACTGGCGACCTGCACGAATTCGAACGCCTGCTTCAGACGCGCCTACCCGCCGTAGGTCAAACCAGCTTGTCTGGGACCGTCAAATTCTCGCCAGGCCACGTCGCGCTAGCCGACTTGAACGGACTCATGGGTGAGACCACGCTGAACGGAACCCTGGATTTCGACTACAGCGGCGGCCGTCCCAGAGTTCAGGGCGAGCTCGCGTTGCCGACCTTGAATCTGCGGCCTTTCATCACAGGGCAGGCCGCCACAAAAGAAAAACCGCCGCCAGACTTTGCCGAGGTCTACCGGGATCTCGCCCGCGCGACCTTCAGCCTGAAGGATCTGAAGCGCGTGGATGCCGATCTGACCTTCCGCGTGGGCCAGTGGCTGAGCCTGCCCGGTTCGATCCATGACGCGATGTTGCGCGTGAAGCTCGAGCAAGGCCGCCTGGCGATGCCGGTGCAAGCAACCGTGGCCGGCGTGCCGTTGTCCGGCAGCGCCCGTGTGGACGCCAACGCGACACCGCCTCGCTTCGATCTGGCGCTCGGCACCCGCGATTCCGACCTCGGCGACCTGGCCGCTCTGCTGCTCGGGATTCCCGGCATCAAAGGCACGCTGGGGCGCCTCGACCTGCAGATCGCGGCCCGGGGAGACCGCGGAGCGGAGCTGATGCATACCCTCGACGTGCGGCTGGATGTAGCGCACGGCACGATGAGCTATGGCAACGCAGCCGGTCAACGCCCGGTGCAATTTTCTCTGGACGAGCTGCGTCTGTTGCTGCCCGTGGCGAAGGCTTTTCAAGGCGAGGCGCGTGGCTCCCTGTTGGACACCCCGTTTCACGCGAGCCTGCGCGGCCCCGCGTTGACCGACGTGATGCAGCAAGCGAGCGCCTCGATCGATTTCGAACTGCACGCCGGTAGCGCGCAGGCGACCATTCAGGCTGTAGTCCAGGCGCCCTCGCCGAACGCAAGAACGCAAATTGCCTTCGATCTATCCGCGCCCCACTCCGGGGAAATCGCCGGCTGGCTCGGGCTCAAGTCCGGAGCGGATGCGCCCGTCGGTTTGCATGGGAACTTTCGCGCGGACGCTCATGGCTGGCATCTGTCCGATTTCGCCCTGCGCCTGGGGCGCAGCCGCCTGTCCGCGGACGTGGCACGCGCGCCCGATCAGGGCAAGCCGCTGACCCAACTGCAATTGACGGCCGACCTGATCGACGCGGAAGAGCTTCAGACCCTGCTGCCCGAAAGGCACGCCGACGTGCAATCCGCACCGGCGACGTCAGCCAACCTGCTCGACATTCCCATCCTACCCGCGGGGATCAGTCTGGCCGATTCGGACATCGTCGTGCGCGTCAAGCGCGTCGTCACCGGCTCCCCGCTTGGGGTCAGCGACCTGCGCTTCGACGGCCGCGTGCGCGACGGCATGATGAACGCATCGCCCTTTGCCGCAAACGCGGCGGACATCGATTTCACGGGAGCGATCCTTCTCGATCTGCGCACCGAGCAGCCACACTGTGCCGTGTGGCTGTCGGCCGATCGGCTGGACATCGGCCGTCTGTTGAAGCAGGTTGGCCTCGCCCGCAACATCGATGCGGGAGTCGACCACGTCAGCATGGAACTTGACCTGCATTCGAGGCGCCTGGGCCAGTTGCTGGCGCATTCGAGTCTCGCCGCGGACTTCGACGGCGGTCACCTGGCCTTGCAGGACGCCAATACTGGCGGGCAGATGCGCATCGCGCTCGACAGCGGGGGTCTGAAATCCGCTCCGGGGGAGGACGTGCAACTTCAGATGAACGGTTCGGTCGACGGGATTCCGGTCGCCATCGGACTACACACGGGCAAGGCGCCCGATCTGTTCAATCCGGCTTCGCCGGTTCCCTTTGAACTGGTCGCGCGCACGTCCGGCGCTTCCATCACGGTGTCTGGCGCTGTTGACCGCCCGTTCTCAGGCAGGCAGGCCGAGTTCGCGCTCGACATGGCCGGCAGCCGCTTCGACACGCTCGATGCGCTGGCGCATACCTCCTTGCCTCCTTGGGGTCCATGGTCGGCTTCCGGAAAGTTCCGCATATCGCACGGTGGCTACGAAATGCCGTCCTTGCGGCTGCAGGTGGGAGCAAGCCATCTGACGGGCAACGGGAAGATCGATACCACGGTCACTCCGCCGCGCATCGATATCGCGCTGACGGCGCCGACGATACAGCTCGACGACTTTCGATTCGGTCAATGGTCGCCGGAAGGATTCCAGCCCGAGAGCAGCGTGAAGCGCAAGGGGTTGGGCGACTTGACGCAGGAAGCGGCCGAGCAAGGCAACCGCGCGCAGAAGCTTTTGAGCCCGGAAGTGCTGCGGCGGCAGAACGTGTCGTTGAACCTGAGCGTCGATCAGGTCATTTCAGGGCGCGACGAGCTGGGCAACGGCAAGCTCGAGGCCACATTGGACAACGGCCACCTCGTCATAGGCCCGGTGGTCGTCAATGTGCCGGGGGGCTCGGCCTCGTTTCGTCTCGGCTACAAGCCCCTTGACGAAAGTGTAGGGGCGAGCCTGCGCGTCGCCGTCAAACACTTCGACTACGGCATCCTGGCTCGCCGTATCGATCCAAAAACCGAGATGCGCGGGACTCTGAGCCTGGATGTCGACGTCAAAGCCCACGCGCAGCACATCTCGGAGCTCCTGCGCAACGGCAAAGGGCACATCAACTTTGCCGTCTGGCCGCAAAACCTCCAGTCCGGCCTGTTCGATATCTGGGCCGTGAATGTCCTGGCCGCGCTATTGCCCGCCGTCGATTCGTCGAGCGCGTCGAAAGTGAACTGTGCGATCGGGCGCTTCGACCTGAACGAGGGCAAGCTGTCTGAGAAGACCTTTCTGATCGACACGACTCGCATGCGCGTGATCGGCAAGGCGCACGCCGACTTCAAGACGGAAGAGATCCTCCTCTACGCCGAGCCCCGTGCAAAGAGGTCCCAACTGTTGACCTTCCCGCTTCCGATCGAGGTCGACGGCAAATTCACCGACTTTCACATCGGCGTCACGGCGGCCGACGTACTGGCGGTCCTGGCCCAGTTCGCCACCTCGGTCGTCTGGATGCCGATCGAGCGCGTGTTCGGGGCCGAGACACCCTCCGACGGGCATGATGCGTGCAAGTTTGAGGTCAGATGAGCGTTGCCCTTCGACCACCCGTCGTGCGCCAGCTGGGCATCATCCGAGGCCAAGCGACCGAGGATCGCAGCGAATTGCTCGGCGGGAACTGCAGGACTGAAAAGGTAGCCTTGATACTCATCGCAGCCCAGGGCCTTGAGAATTTCCAGCTGCCCCGGAGTTTCAACGCCCTCGGCGACGACCCTCAGGCGCAGACTGTGCGCCAGCGATACGATCGCGCGGACGATGGACACATCATCCTGGCGCGACATGATTTCACGAATGAATTCGCGATCGATCTTCAACTTGTCGACCGGTAGGCGCCTCAGGTAGCTCATGCTCGAGTACCCGGTGCCAAAGTCATCGACGGAAACCTGTATGCCCATCTGGCTCAGCTGCTCGAGGATCGTGACGGACACCTCGGGATCGCTCATCACCGCGCTCTCGGTGAGTTCCACCTCGAGGTAGCGGCCGTCAAGGCGCGCGTCGTCCAGCGCGCGTTGGATGGTCGAGAGCAGGTCGCCGTGGCGAAACTGGGACGGGGAGAGATTGACGGCGATACGGATGCGCGGCAGCCCGGCGTCCTGCCATGAGCGTCCCTGGCGGCATGCTTCGCGCACCACCCAGGCTCCGATGGCGCCGATCAGTCCGGATTCCTCCGCGATCGGAATGAAATCGGCCGGAGAGAGCAGGCCATGCTCGGGGTGGCGCCAGCGAATCAAGGCTTCCGCGCTGCTGACCTGCCCGGTCGCGGCGTCCACCTTGGGCTGATAGTGAAGCTCGAGCTGCCCCGTTCGCAGCGCATTTTCCAGATCGCGCTCGACGTCGGCCTTCTGTTGCGTGGCGGCGGTCATGCCGGGCGCGAAACACTGGATGGCGTTGCGCCCGCTCTGCTTGGCACAGTACATCGCCACATCGGCATGGTTCAGCAGCA
>DATBCI010000143.1:0-7831 GCA_036270555.1 Burkholderiaceae bacterium | reverse complement strand
CAAGCGCGAGGACCCTTGGGAGCGCATCCGGCTGATGGCGGCGGCGACACCCAACACGCCCCTGCAGTTCATGTCGACCGGCTTTCGCTTCATCGCCTGGGAGACCGCGAGCCCGGAATTCATGGCGCTCGCATTCCGCGTGCTCGCCCGCAACGGCATCCGGCGCTTTTGTCTGGCCGACCCGATGAACGACGCGGAGGCCAACATCGGCTGCGCCCGGATGGTCAAGCAGGGCGGGGGGCAGACCACGATTGCCGCGCTCGTATTCACGTTGAGTCCGGTACACGACGACGCGTACTACGCGCACAGGGCGCGCACGCTGGCCGCCTGCCCGGACATCGACGCGCTTTACATCAAGGATCCGGGCGGCCTGCTGTCGTCCAGGCGAGCGAGCACGCTGATCCCGGCCGTCAAGGCACAGATCGGCGTCAAGCCGCTCGAGTTGCACTCTCACTGCACGATCGGCCTGGCCGAGCACGTCTACATGGACGCCGGGGACTATGGCGTCAGCGCGCTGCAATGCGCATCGGGTGCTGCCGCCGACGGAACTTCGAATCCTCCCGCGCAGCGCGTGGTCTGCAATCTGCGCGCCCTCGGCCACACGGTGCGCGTCGACGACGACGCGCTGGCCCGGGTGGGGAGCTACTTCACGCAGCTGGCGCAGGCCGAAGGACTGCCTTCGGGCAAGCCGCAAGGTTTCGACGCCGGCTACTTGCGACACCAATTGCCCGGTGGGATGGTCGGGACCATGCGGCGACATCTGGCTGAGAGCCGGGTGTCCCACCTCGAGGGCGCCGTGATCGAGGAGCTGGCTCGGGTACGCGAGGAGCTCGGCTGGCCGATCGTCATGACACCGTTTTCCCAGATGCTTCTGACTCAAGCGGTGATGAACGTGACCGGCCGCGAGCGCTACGGCGTCATCCCGGACGAGGTCATTCGCTACGCGATCGGGCGATTCGGCAAGCCCAACGTTCCAATCGAGGCGCAGGTGATGGACCGGATCGAATCGTCGCCGCGCACCCGCGAGTTGCGCGCAGAGCCGTCCATGGCTTCGCTCGAGGAGCTGCGCCAGCGAATCGGGCGTCACCTCCCCGACGAGGAATTCCTGCTGCGCGTCACGATGCCGGCCGGACAGGTCGATGCGATGCGGGCGGCCGGTCCGGCTTGCCGTCACTACGACCCGTCGGCACAGCCCGTGATGACCCTGATCCGCCGCCTCCTGGCGCGACGGGACCTGTGGCAGGTGTCGCTGGAAAAGGCGGGCTTTCGCCTCGAGTTGCGCCGAACCACGCCCGGGACTGTCGAGCGCCCGCCGTGATGCCGATGGTTGCTCCAGACGACCCGCCGCAAGCGCTGCCGCCGATCCGTGGCTTCATGTTCGATGTGGACGGCACTTTGTTGCTAAGCGATCGATCGCTCGGCGGCTATGAAGTGCTTCCGGGCGCCGTCGAAGCGTTGTCCGCGCTGAAGGCGGTCGCCATCCCGTTTGTCCTGCTCACCAACGGCAGCGCCTATCCGCCAGCGGAGCAAGCCGCGCGACTGCGCAGCGTGGGCCTGCCGGTCGACGACCACCAGATGATCACTCCCTCGAGCGTGACCGCCGACCATATGTGCCGCCACGGCATCCAGCGCGCGCTGATACTGGGTACCCACGGCGTAGGGCACGCGCTGCGCGAGGCCGGCATCGATACGAAGTACATCGGCGACCCCGGAGCTGACGAGGTGGACGCAGTGTATGTGGGTTGGCATCCGGACTGTGGCATGAAGGACATCGAGCGCGCGTGCCACGCGATCTGGGCTGGCGCGAAGCTGTATGTCGCTTCGGACGTCCCGTTCTTCGCGACCCGGCAAGGGCGCTCGATCGGCTACTCGTTCGCCATCGTTGGCGCTATCCGGCGTCTGACGAAGGCACCCATCATTCTGACCGGCAAACCCTCGCTGCACGCGCTGCGTTTCGTCGCCAGGAGGCTCGGCGTCCCAGTGCGCGAAGTGGCTGTGGTGGGCGACGATCCGACCGTTGAAATCGTCATGGCGCGCCGCGGCGGTGCGACCGCTCTGGGCGTGACCACGGGCATGACGACCCTGGACCAATGGGTGCTTCAGAGCGCGCTGCGGCGGCCTCATCGGGTCCTCGGGGACCTGCGGGAGCTGGCGGCCCACGTCGGCAGCCCGGTGCCAATGAAGTGATCTATCGATGGAGACCCGCGTTCGAATGGCGATACTCGAGCGGAGTCTGGCCGAACTGCCGCCGGAAGCGGCGCGCGAAGTGGCTGGGATCCGTGAAACCGCAGCGAGCCGCGACTTCTCCGACGGACAATCCGGAGACCCTGACATCGGACAGAATCGCGCACGCCCGCTCCAGGCGCATCCGCGTCAACTGCTCCACGAAGGTGGAGCCGGCTCGCGCGAACGCGTAATGCAAGCTGCGGATCGACACGTGATGATCGGCTGCTACGCCCAGCGGCGTGAGGTCCGTTTCGTGCAGACGGTCGCGCAGCGTGCCCATGAGGTCCTCGTACAGGCTGAGCCGCCAGTTGCCCGCCGAAGTGGGTCCCGCGGTCAACGCCAGCAGTGCCGCGATCTGCTCGGCGACGGCGCCGCCCGGCAGTGCGAGCTGATGGCAGGTGTCGACGTCGATGTTGCTCAGCGCTGCGCTGAGCGCCGAGCCCCAGCCATCACCGACCAGCAGCTGCGCGCACAGGCGCGCAGGATAGGGCACCCAGCGTTTGAGCCAGTCTTCGGGCAGGCGCAGCGCCAAGGCGCTGGTCGGTTGCGGACAGTCGATCTCGTACGGCTCCGTTCCATCGATCAGCACACAGCCACCTTGCCGAAGGTAGGCCTCGCGTCCCGACTGCTGCAACCGCATCTGGCCGCCACGCAATTGCAGCAGAAAGAAGATCGAATAACGGGATCGGGCAATTTTTGCGCGCGTGCGGTGGACGCGTTGCCGCTCGGCTTCCAGCCAGCTCGCTGTCGCTGCGCCGAGATCCGTCTGTACCAGACGGGCGCGGAAGCGGTCGCGCAAGGGCGTGTCGATGTCGAGCTCGAGGAGCTGGTCGCAGACGGTGTCGACCCAATAGGCGAGCGCGTGGCGTTGGTCGACTTCTTCGGTCGACCAACGATGTATGCCGTGAGAACCGACCCGCACGCCCACCACCCGCGCTCCGGAATCTTTGCACCAACATACTGCGGCGCGACCGTTTCTTGCAATATTGCGGCGCCGCAAGCGGGCGCGATGAGCTCAGTCACCAGGCGACCAGACGGGGAGATGAAATGACGCGCGTCGTTCGCTTTCACGAGTTTGGCGGGCCGGAGGTGTTGAAATTCGAGGACCTGGCGGTTGGCGAACCGAGCCCCGGAGAGATGCGCGTCCGCATTCAGGCCATAGGCTTGAACCGGGCGGAAGCGGCGTTTCGCTCAGGCCATTACATCGAAAAGGCCGTTCTACCCGCGCGCCTCGGTTACGAAGCGGCCGGCGTGGTCGAGGCACTGGGCTCAAACGCGAGCGGCTTTCAAATCGGCGAGCCGGTTTGCGTGATCCCGGAGTTTTCCATGAACCGGTACGGCGTGTACGCGGAGGCCGCGCTCGTTCCGGCAACGGCGGTCGTCAAGCGGCCGTCGGGTCTTTCGAGCGAAGAAGCCGCCGCGCTATGGATGGCCTACCTCACGGCCTACGGGGCGCTGATCGACATCGTGCAGCTCGCCAGGGCGGACGCCGTCGTCATCACGGCAGCGTCGAGCAGCGTGGGACTTGCCGCCATTCAGATCGCCAACAGCGTCGGTGCGGTGCCGATCGCAGCGACCCGCACCGAAGCCAAGCGGGCGGGACTGCAGGAAGCCGGCGCCGCCCATGTCGTGACGACGGCGACCCAGGACCTGGCGGCCGAGGTGATGCGGATCACCGATGGGCGAGGGGCTCGCCTGGTTTTCGATCCAGTCAGCGGCCCGGGGATCGCCGCGCTGGCGCCGGCGCTCGGGCGGCAGGGCATGCTCGTCCTTTACGGCAACCTGAGCGGCCAAGGTCACCAGACGCCGTTTCCTTTCGGCCTGGCCGTCGGCAAGGGCCTGAGCGTGCGCGGGTATCTCGTGTTCGAGATCATTCACGATCCCTCACGCCTGGCACGGGCCGACGCCTTCATCCGCGAAGGACTGCGGAGGGGGACCCTGAGGCCCAAGATTGCCAGGGTGTTCGCCTTCGATCAGATCGCCGAAGCGCACCGTTATCTGGAAAGCAATCAGCAGTTGGGAAAGGTCGTTGTCACCGTTTGAGTCCACAGGACGAATCGCCTCCCACCGTGGTCCAAGCCACGGCGGCGTCGCTTTTCTGCTCCATAGAGAGGAACATGCGCTTTTAGGCCGATCGGCGGGATGATTATGATGTTCGTGCCGTGTTTATCCCGAAAGCTGGGACAGTCTTAGATTCCGCGACACGGAAGCGAGGCGTGCTCATACCGATCTGTTATAGGAGCTAGCGGCTGCCAGACCTTGGTTGAACGCCCGGACTCTTCCAAAATCGCCTCGCCGATCGCCGCGCAACAGCAATGCGCGGCGAGGCGCCCCCTCTGCCTGGAGACCAACCCATGACGGCGATCCATGTCGCGCTGGCCGGCGCCGGCGCCTTTGGAATCAAGCACCTGGATGCCCTTGCACGGATCGACGGGGTCAAGGTCGTATCGCTGGTCGGTCGTGAGCTCGAAAAGACGCGTGCGGTCGCCGAGCGCTACGGCGTGGAGCATGTCGCGACGGACGTGGCTGAAAGCCTGTCGCTGAAGCAGGTCGACGCCGTCATCCTGTGCACACCCACGCCGTTGCACGCCAGCCAGGCGATCGATTGCCTGCGGGCGGGTAAGCACGTGCAAGTCGAGATTCCTCTGGCCGACAACCTGCGAGACGCCGAAGCGGTCGTCGCCCTGCAACGAGAAACGGGAAAAGTGGCCATGGTCGGGCATACGCGACGCTTCAATCCGAGCCATCAGTTCCTGCACCGAAAGATCCAGGCGAAGGAGTTCAGCATCCAGCAGATGGATGTGCAGACCTACTTCTTCCGCCGTAGCAATACCAATGCGCTGGGCCAGGCGCGCAGCTGGACCGATCACCTGCTGTGGCATCACGCGGCGCACACGGTGGACCTGTTCGCGTGGCAGACGGGCGGCGATATCGTTCAGGCCAACGCGATCCAGGGGCCATTTCATCCCAAGCTGGGTATCGCGATGGACATGAGCATCCAGTTGCGGGCGAGCACAGGCGCCATCTGCACCTTGAGCCTGAGCTTCAACAATGACGGGCCGCTCGGCAGCTTCTTCCGCTACATCGGCGACAGCGGAACGTATATTGCCCGCTACGACGATCTGTACAACGGCAAGGAAGAGAAAATCGACGTCAGCCGCGTCGATGTCTCCACCGATGGCATCGAGCTGCAGGACCGCGAGTTCATCGCCGCCATCAGGTCGGCACGCGAGCCTAATTCGAGCGTGGCAGCCGTATTGCCGTGCTATCGCACGCTGCATCGACTCGCCAGGCAGCTGGAGGCGCAGCAGCCCTGAGCAGGTGCAGGTGCCAAGGCGCATGGATACCTCGGTGGCGATCATCGGCTCGGGCCCATCCGGCCTGATGCTCGGGCAGCTTCTGCATCGGGCCGGCATCGACGCCGTCATCATCGACAACAAGAGCCCCGAGTACATCCTGAGCCGCATCCGGGCTGGTGTGCTCGAGACCGTCACCGTCGAGGTGCTCGACGAGGCCGGTGTCGGGGATCGTCTGCATGCGCAAGGGCTGGTGCACAAGGGGATCAACCTTGCGTTCGGTGGCCAGCAGCATCGAATCGATTTCGAGGGCCTGACCGGCCGCCACGTGGTGGTGTACGGCCAAACCGAGCTCACGCGCGATCTGATAGACGCGCGCCAGGCCAGCGGTGGCGCCAGCGTCTACGAGGTGGACGATGTGCGTGTTGGCGGCTTGCAGGACGAGCGTCCTGCGGTGCGTTACCGCCAGGGGGCGATCGAGCATGAGCTGCGTTGCGATTTCATTGCGGGCTGCGATGGCTTCCATGGGGTGTGTCGCCAGAGTCTGCCGGTGCAGGCCTATCGGACGTATGAGCGTGTCTATCCGTTCGGCTGGATCGGCTTGCTGTCGGAGACTCCGCCGGTAGCGGACGAACTGATCTATGCCAATCACGAACGCGGGTTTGCGCTATGCAGCATGCGTTCTCAAACGCGCAGTCGCTACTATTTGCAGTGCACGCTGGCTGAGCGGGTCGAAGAGTGGACCGATGAGCGCTTCTGGGCGGAGCTGAAATTGCGCCTTGATCCACAGGTCGCGCAACGCCTGGTTACCGGCGCTTCGATCGAGAAGAGCATCGCACCGTTGCGCAGTTTCGTGGTCGAGCCGATGCGCTTCGGCCGCCTGTTCCTGGCCGGCGATGCCGCGCACATCGTGCCTCCCACCGGTGCCAAGGGCTTGAACCTGGCGGCCAGTGACATTCGCTATCTCTCGCGAGCGCTGATCCACTTCTATCGAAACGGCGAGCGCGAAGGCCTCGACCGCTATTCCGAGTGTTGCCTGCGCCGCGTATGGCTGGCCGAGCGCTTCTCGTGGTGGATGACCTCCATCCTGCACCGCTTTCCCGACGCCGGTGAGTTCGGTGCCAGGATCCAGCGCGCCGAGCTCGAGTACCTGGTGAGGTCGCGCGCGGCGGCGACCGCGCTCGCCGAGAGTTACGTCGGACTGCCGATCGAGGATTGATGCCCGAAACCAAGAGGAGGAGACACATGACGAAGATTCGAAGCGCAGCGAGCAGCGCACTGAGCATCCTGCTCGGCCTGTCGATCGCGTGGCAGGCGTGCGCCGCGGAGCCGGTCAAGATCGGGCTGGTGCTGCCGATGTCGGGACCTTTCGCCGCCTACGGACAGCAAATCGAAAACGGCGTGCGGCTGTACCTGAAGCAGCACGGCGACACGTACGGTGGGCGCAAGGTGGAGTTGCTCGTCAAGGACGACACCGGGGTTGCGCCCGAGGTCAGCAAACGCGTGGCGCAGGAGCTGGTGGTGGGAGACCGCGTGGACATCCTGGCCGGCTTCGGGTTGACCCCATCGGCTTTTGCGGTGGCACCGATCGCCACCGAGGCAAAAAAACCGATGATCGTGTTGAATGCGGCCACTTCCGCCGTCACTACGAAGTCGGACTACATCGTTCGCACGTCGATGACGCTGCCGCAAGTGACCGCGCCCATGGCGAGTTGGGCTGCCAAGAACGGAATACACAAGGTGTTCACCGTGGTTGCCGACTACGGCCCCGGGCACGACGCCGAGGCGCAGTTCAAGAAGACGTTCGAGGCCGCTGGCGGTGAGGTGGTGGGCGAGGTGCGCAGCCCGGTCAAGAATCCGGACTTCGCGCCGTTCCTGCAGAAGGTCAAAGACACGCGGCCCGATGCCGTGTTCCTGTTCGTCCCGGCGGGAGAGCAGGGGGTGGGCTTCATGAAAGGATTTGCCGAGCGCGGCCTCGCCAAGGCAGGCATCAAGGTCATCGCGACCGGCGACCTGACGGCCGAGTTGGTGCTCGATGCGATCGGCGATCCGGCGTTGGGCGTGATCACTTCGTTCCACTACTCCGAATCCCATGATTCGCCGGAAAACAAGGCCTTCACGCAGGCCTGGTATCAGGCGTACGGCTCGAACCGGCCGGATTTCATGGCCGTGGCGGGCTACGACGGCATGCACCTGATCGCCGAAGCGCTGAACAAGACCGGCGGCAGTACCGATGGCGACAAATTCATCGAGGCGGCCAAGGGGATGCATTGGATGAGCCCGAGAGGCCCGATCAGCATCGACCCGGC
>DATBCI010000142.1:0-14835 GCA_036270555.1 Burkholderiaceae bacterium | reverse complement strand
CGCCGTGATTGTCGCTATCCATTTACCCGAGTGCCGTGCCTACCGGTTTTGGGTGGCTTCTTTAAACAGCCCGCCCAATCGCTGCGGCGCGGAACGCAGGTATTGATTGGGCGCACGAACCTGGGCGCCCAGCGCGGCGGCCGCGTGCCACGGCCAGCGCGGATCGTAGGTGATCGCGCGCGCCAGCGCGATGAAGTCGGCGTCGCCCGTCGCAATGATCCCCTCGGCTTGTTCGAACCCGGTGATCATTCCGACAGCGATCACCGGAATGTGAACCGCCGACTTGACAGCGCGGGCCAGGGGCACCTGGTAGCTGGGGCCGAGCGGGATCTTCTGTGCAGGATGCAGGCCACCGCTCGAGACGTGGATGGCGTCACAGCCGCGTTGCTCGAGGGCCTGGGCGAAGGCGATGGTCTGCTCGATGTCCCACCCACCTGGCATCCAGTCCGTGCCCGATACTCTCATCGAGACGATCTTGCTGGAGGCAAGCGCCGCGCGCACGGCCTCGAAGATCTCGAGAGGAAACCGCATGCGGTTGACCAAAGATCCGCCATACTCGTCATCGCGCTTGTTGGACAGGGGCGACAAAAACTGGTGTATCAGATACCCGTGGGCGCCGTGCAGTTGGATCGCGTCGACCCCGATGCGGTCTGCGCGAACCGCGGCGGCCGAGAAACCATCGCGCACTCGCCGCAGGCCTTCCCGATCCAACGCGATCGGGGCGACGCTGCCCTCCGCAAACGCAATCGCAGAGGGGGCCACCGTCTGCCATCCGTGCGGCTCGCCCGGAGCGAACTGCCGGCCACCCGCCCACGGCACTTCGGTTGAGGCCTTGCGGCCTGCGTGGGCCAGTTGAATGGCGATCGGGATATCCGACCAATGCCGGATACTCTCCACGGTGCGGCGGATCGCGCTCTCGGTCTCGTCATTCCATAACCCGACATCGGCCCAGGTGATGCATCCTTCCGGCAGAACCGCGGTTGCCTCGATCGTCAGCAGTGCCGCACCCGAGAGGGCCAGACCGCCGAGATGGATCAGGTGCCAGTCGGTCATGCACCCGTCGCGGGCCGAGTACTGGCACATCGGAGCAATCACGATTCGATTGGCCAGATCGAGATTGCGGACGCGGATCGGGCTGAACAGAGCAGGTTGAGCCATGGGGATCTAGACCACTTCGCGCAAGGTTTCTTCCAGCGCCTGGCACACCTCATCCCGTTGGGATTTCGAGATGCGGTTAAAGAAGGGTAGCGCAAGCGTACGGCCGGCGACGGATTCTGTATTGGGCAGCGGCGCGCGCAGCGGCAGCAGATCGCGATAAGCGGGCTGCAGATGGATGGGCGCGAAATATCGACCTGCCTCGATGCCTTGCTGAGCCAGTTTAGCGACGACGCGATCGCGTTGGACAGCCGAAATGCCTTCCGCCATCCGCAGGACATAGACAAACCAGCTGATACGGCCCTCGGGAAGTTCCATCAACGGGAGCTGAACCAGGGAGATGTGCGCGAGAGCCTGCTGATAGCCGAGCGCAGCTGCTTCACGCGCTTCAAGAATCTGCCTGATGCGCTTGAGCTGCTCCACCCCGATTGCGCAATGCAGTTCCGAAAGGCGGTAGTTATAGCCTAGCTCGGCATATTCGGAGCGCTCCCCAGAAGCTGCACGACCTTGGTTGCGCAGGGAGCGAATTCGCGCGGCGATTTGCAGGTTCTGCGTAACAGCCACCCCTCCCTCGCCCGTGGTGATTTGCTTGTTGGGATAGAAACCGAAGACGCCTACATCCCCGAAGGTTCCCACCCTTTGACCACCCAGTTCTGCACCCAGGGCTTCGCATGCGTCCTCAACCACCAGAAGCCCGTGGCGACGGGCAATCCGCATGATCTCGTTCATCTGCGCCGGAACACCAAAAGTATGGACAACAACAACGGCTCGCGTACGCGGGGTGATGGCTTCCTCGATGCGGTCGGGGTTCAGGTTCAAGGTACACGGATCGACATCGGCGAAAACGGGCAGGGCGCGTTCATAGCGCACCGCATTGGCGACAGCAACGAATGCGAAAGATGGCAGGATGACTTCGTCGCCCTCTGCGATGCCCAAGGCTCGAATGGCCAGATGCAGCGCGGCCGTGCCCGAGCTTGCGGCGACGGCGTAAGGCGCACCGGTGTAGGAAGCGCACTCGGACTCAAACTCTTCGAGCTTTTCACCCAAGCTGAGCCGGCCACTGCGCAGCACAGCGACCACTGCATCGATCTCGGCCTGACCGATATCGGGAGAAGAAAGCGGAATCCTCATTGGTTTTCGAAGGGCACCTCGCAGGGTGCCAGCGGTACCGCGCGTTTCAAAAGCAGTTTCTGCCCCAGTGGAACACGGGTAAGGACCTCGACGATTTTCTCCGAGGCAACGCCATCGCCGTAGGGATTGCTCATGCCGTGAAGCGATGCGCGAAAGTCGGGATGGCGGGCGGACGCGACGGCAGCCAGGATGGCACTGGTGTCAGCCGGGGCGTCCAGCACGTTGCTTGCGCGCTCCCGCCCTTGCTGGCGAAGGCCGATGTTGACCGTGGGCAAACGAAAGGATGCCGTTTCCATGATGCCGCTGCTCGAATTGCCCACCATCAGCTGCACCTCGCGCAGCAGGCTCCAATAGGTGATCGGGTCCAAGTTAACGAATACGCGGCCGTCCCCGCGCGCGGCAACGAAGGAATGGGTGCGTTCGATCAGGGCGCGACTTCCGGCATCGGCGTTTGGATAACAGAAAAGAAGCTGATCGGGAATCCGAGACAGCGCGGAAAACAGCGGCTCAGCTTCTTGCAGCGTGTCCTTGGCCAAAGTGACCGGGTGATAGGAGATCAGAACCGTCGAAATCCCCAGGTCGCAGCCGAGCTTTTCCTCGAGCTGCGACCGGGACAACAACTTGGAGCGTCGCAGGTGATCCAGAGACGGGGCGCCCGCGCGATGCACTCGCCAATCTTCTTCACCCATGGCGATGATGCGCCGGCGAGCGGCAAGGGTCGACGTGAAGTGAATATGCGCCATCTTGGTCAGAGCGTTGCGTACGGCATCGTCGATTGCGCCTTCACTGGTTTCGCCTCCCTCGATATGGGCGATAGGAATGCGCAATGTCAGGGCGACGCAGGCCGGTGCCAACATCTCGTAGCGGTCCGCTATCAGAACAAGAATATCCGGGCGAAGCACGCCGAGATGCTCGGCAAGTCCGAGAAGCGCAAGTCCGATGGACTTCGCCATGCCAACGTCGGAATCGGAGCTCAGAAGGCACTCGATCCGGGCGGCGACAGCAAACCGATCCTGCTCGATCTGATCAATGGTATTTCCGAACTCGGAGGAAAGATGAGCCCCGAGAGCAATCAGCTGAAGATTCACATCCGCACGATCTGCCAGTGCCCGCAACGGCCAGTAGAGATGGCTGTAATCAGCGCGTGAGGTCGTGACTACCGCGATCCTGCGGCGCTGCTCAGTCATGAGCGGTGTGCTCAGCCGAGCAAAGCGTGCCGCCGGCCTGGTAATCCGGCACCAGTTGGCAGAGTGTTTCCAGAAGTGCTGCGAGATCGCGGCGCCGGACGGTTTCCATGAGTTGAAGAAGGGCCCCATCGAACGTATCCGCACCGACGCGAGGTGCGCTCAAGGCATGGATCGCGGGATGCACCGTCGGCCGTAGCGATTCATCCGAAGCAAGCAGATCTTCTACGAGCTTTTCACCCGGACGCAGGCTGCTGAATTCCGTCGGAATCGTGCTGGCTGCCGCGGCGCCGGCCTGGCTCAGGAGAACTCTCGCCAGTTCCACGATGCGCATCGGCCCGGCAACCTTCGGAATGTAGACCGCACCGCCGTCGGGAATTGCGGCCGCGATCAATATCAACCGGACGGTGTCCTGGAGCGTCAGAAAGTAACGTGCCGCATCCGGATGCGTGATGGTCAGTGGACCACCGCGACCGATCTGTTCCTGAAAGAGCGGCACGACACTTCCGGTCGACCCAAGCACGTTCACCAGACGTATGGCCGCATAGCGCCGCGAAGTTGCGCTCCAACGGACAACGGCCTGCTCCGCAACCCGCTTCGACGCGCCCAGGATGCTGCGCGGCTTGGCCGCCTTGTCGGTCGAAATCAGAAGCAGTTGGGGCACGCCGCCTTCGGCGGCTGCCTTAGCCAGCTGCCAGGTGAAAATCGCATTGTTTTGCACGGCGGCGAATGGATTCGCCTCCATCAGAGGAACGTGCTTGTAGGCCGCTGCATGCACGATCAGGTCGGGCCTGTATTTTTCGAGAAGCGCAGCGATCAGGAAAAAATCGCCCACGTCGCCTGGCACCAGGCGATAGCGCGGCACGACGTTCGAGCAGGAAAGCGACTGTCCAAGCTGGTAAAGAGCCAGCTCGCAATGATCGAGGAGCAGGAGGTTTCGCGGCTTTTCGGAAAGAATCCTCTTCGCGACGGCCGACCCTATGTAGCCTCCTGCTCCGGTGAGCAGAACGGTCTTACCCGCCAGGTGATCGGTCCTGATGCTGACATCGCCGATGTCTGCGTGCACTTGTAGGAAAGTAATCCGAGCGGTCGTTGGAGTATGAGGTCACAAAAAAAGGCTTGCACCGCAGCAAGCCCCTGAATTGAGTGGCGCGCCCGGCAGGATTCGAACCCACGACCCCTTGGTTCGTAGCCAAGTACTCTATCCAACTGAGCTACGGGCGCGCGCGTTAAGGATTTTACATGATGCCCCTACCCGCCCGATCGGGCCTCGGCTCGATACGTTCTGTCACACCGATTGCGGGTGAGATGTCATCGGCATCCCCTGAAGACCGTTGATCTGGATAGTCTCAACAGAAAATCGGCAACTCGGGAGTTCGACGATGAATTCATTTCGGATCACTGCCGCCGCGATCGCCGCCGCCGGTGCCTTCGCGCTGGCGCTGCCAGCCCAGGCCAACGACCACCGCGGCGGGCGAGAGGAAGGCCATTTCCATGGAGCCGAGCGCGGCCACGATTTCGGGCACTGGCACGATGGCGGAATCGAGCACTTTCACGAACGCGACTTCCACGTCTGGCGCGAAGGCCATTGGGAGCATCGCTGGCGTGACGGCCGCTATGGCTGGTGGTGGTTCGCCGGCGGACTGTGGTACTTCTATGCGGCGCCCGTCTATCCGTACCCGGATCCTTACATACCGCCGGTGGCAGTAGCGCCGGCTGCCCCGCCGCCGGCGCTAGCGGCAACGCCACCGCCGCCCCAGTACTGGTATTACTGCGACTCGGCCCGTGGGTATTACCACTACGTACCGGATTGTCCGAGTGGCTGGCGGCCTGTCTCCGCGAAGCCGGCTTATTAACGGGACGTGAACGCCGGGTTCCAGATCGTACCGTTTCGTCTCCAATTCGCCGGTCACAGGAACCTGGAGCGGCCAGCCGCGCCAAACCGGCGCACATGGCCAACATACCGGGGGCAGACGCGAAACAAACCGGCGCAGATCAGTAACGGCGCTCATCTAAGATAGCCGGTGCGCGGCGCCTGACTGCACCCGGCGGGCACCCAGAAACCTGTGACCTGCGCGCGACTTCCACCGCGCGTTCGAGTTTTGCGGATCAGAGAGGATGAGCTTGGCCGAGTCCATCGATGCAGCAACGCATCCCACGCCGAAACGCGCCGGATGGCTCAAGCGCTTTTGGTGGGTGCCCGCAATTGCGTTGCTCGTGTTGTTGAGCGCGGCCACCTGGCGTCTGACCAAGGACACGTCGGCGGCCGCCCCCGCCGCCACCGCGAAAGGAGGCGCTCGCGGACAGGACGCGAATCGTCCGGTTCCGGTCACCACGCAGCTGGCGGCGATCCAACCCAATTTCGAAGTCCTGCTCGGCGCTCTGGGTACCGCGATCGCACGCAATACGGTCACCGTCCACGTTCGGGTGGACGGGGAGTTGATGCAGGTTGCGTTCCGCGAGGGCCAGGCGGTTCGGGTGGGCGATCTGCTGGCGGTCATCGACCCACGGCCCTTCCAGGTGACTCTGGACAACGCATTGGCTACCCTCGAGAAGGACAAAGCGCAGCTCGCCAACGCCCAAGTCGATCTTGAACGCTACCGCAGCCTGATCGCTGATGACTCGATTCCGAAGCAGCAGTACGACGGCCAGGTTGCCACGGTGCAGCAGGACAAGGCGCTGGTGCAGGCCGATCAGGCTCAGGTCGACAGTGCCCGCCTGCAGCTGTCGTTCACCCGAGTGACCGCGCCGATCAACGGGCGGGTTGGACTGCGACAAGTCGACCTGGGCAACGTGGTCCACGCAGCAGACGCCAACGGACTGGTCGTGCTCACTCAGGTGCAGCCGATCGACATCGTGTTCCCGCTGCCTCAGGAGCGGCTGCCGGCCGTGCAGCGGCGCATTGCCTCAGGCGCCAAGCTGCAGGTGGATGCCTACGACAGCGACGGCAAGACGTTGCTGAGCACCGGAACGCTGCTCACGACCGACAACCAGATCGACACGACCACCGGAACGATCAAGCTGAAAGCCGAGTTCGCCAACAAGGACAGCGCGTTGTTCCCCAATCAGTTCGTCAACATTCGCCTGCATCTGGACAAGATAGACGACGCGCTGACGGTTCCATCGGCCGCGGTTCAGCGAGGCGCTCCGGGTCTATACGCGTACGTGGTGCAAGCCGACAACACGGTACAGATAAGGCCACTGAAGACGGGTCCGACCGAGGGCGATCGGATTCAGATCGTGGACGGCCTGGCGGTCAACGATCGTGTCGTGGTCGACGGTGTGGACAAGTTGCGAGAGGGCGCGCCGGTGGAGGTGATCGATCCGTCGTCGCGCGCCGCTTCCTCGGGCCAGGTCCACCGGGGCGCCACATCGGCCGGAGCCAGCAAGAACGCATCCGAATCGTCCACCGGAGCGCGCTGATGCGCGCCGGCGCCGCCGGGCCGGACCTCGCCCTCGCAGCTACCCTCCCGGCGCAGGAGAACCGGGATCCGATTTCCCGTCTGCGCCACGAGTTCAGCAGAAAGGAGTCTGACCAGGTAGGCGGCCGCCCGCTTCCTGCCTGAAGATCGAGATGAATCCGTCGCGCACCTTCATCCTTCGACCGGTTGCCACTTCGCTGCTGATGATCGCGGTGATGCTGGCCGGAATGGTCGCGTACACGCTGCTGCCCCAGTCGGCGCTGCCGCAGATCGACTACCCGACGATCCAGGTGACGACCTTGTATCCGGGAGCCAGCCCGGACGTGGTCACTTCCTCGATCACCGCTCCACTGGAGCGCCAGTTCGGCCAGATGCCGGGGCTGACCGAAATGTGGTCATCCAGCTCGGGCGGCTCCTCGACGATCACGCTGCGTTTCGATTTGAAGCTGTCGCTGGATGTGGCCGAACAGGAGGTCCAGGCAGCGATTAACGCCGCGTACAACTTGCTGCCGGTGGACCTGCCGATGCCGCCCGTCTACAACAAGGTCAACCCGGCCGATGCCGCGGTGCTGACCCTGGCGCTGACCTCGAGCACGCTGCCGACGACCCAGCTGGAGGACCTGGCCGATACGCGGCTGGCACCCAAGCTGTCCGAATTGAGCGGCGTGGGACTGGTGACGATCAGCGGCGGCCAGAAGCCTGCCGTGCGGGTGCAGGTCAATCCTCGCGCCGTGGCGTCGCTCGGCCTGTCGCTGGACGACGTTCGGACCGCCATTTCCAACGAGAACGTCAACCAGGCCAAGGGTAGTTTCGACGGGCCGCAGCGGGCTTCGACCATCGATGCCAATGATCAGCTGCGCTCTGCGGCCGATTACCGCCAGATCGTCCTCGCCTACCGCAATGGGGCGCCGGTTCGCCTGTCAGACATTGCCGACGTGGTGGACGGAGCCGAGAACATCCGCCTGGCGGCGTGGGCCAACCGGTCACCCGGCATCGTGATCGGCATCCAGCGGCAGCCGGGTGCCAACGTGATCGAGGTCGTCGACCGGATCAAGGCGCTGCTGCCCAAGCTGCGCGCCAGCGTGCCGGCCGCGGTTGACGTGGTCATATTGACCGATCGCACCGTCACGATCCGGGCCTCGGTGCGCGACGTTCAGTTTGAACTGATGATGGCGGTCGTGCTGGTGGTGCTGGCGATCTTCGTCTTTCTGCGCAGCGCCGCCGCCACCGTGATTCCTGCGGTCGCGGTGCCTCTGTCGGTGGTCGGGACCTTCGGCGTGATGTACCTCACCGGATTCAGCATCAACAACCTGACCTTGATGGCGCTGACCGTCGCCACCGGCTTCGTGGTCGACGACGCGATCGTGATGATCGAAAACATCGCCCGTTACGTGGAAGCCGGCGAGCCTCCGATGCAGGCGGCGCTGAAGGGCGCCGGCCAGATCGGATTCACGATCATTTCGCTCACCATTTCGCTGATCGCGGTCCTGATTCCGCTGCTGTTCATGTCCGAGGTGGTCGGGCGCCTGTTCCGCGAGTTCGCGATCACGCTGGCCGTTTCGATCCTGATCTCGGCGGCCGTGTCGCTGTCACTGACACCGATGATGAGCGCCCGCCTGCTGCGGCATGTTCCGAAGGAACAGGAGTCCTGGCTGCTGCGGGCGACCGGGCGCTTTTTCGATTCGATGCTGGCCGGTTATGGGTCAGCGCTGCGTTGGGTGCTGCGGCATCAGACGATCACACTGTGGGTGGCGGTCGGAACACTGCTGCTGGCCGTTGCGCTGTACATCGTCGTGCCGAAGGGATTCCTGCCGCAGCAGGACACCGGCTCGATCCAGGCCATCACGGAGGCGCCCCAATCCGTGTCGTTCGATTCGATGGCGGCCCGCCAGCAGGCGCTCGCCGAGGTGATCCTGCAGGATCCCGCGGTTGACAACATCAGCTCGCAGATCGGCGTGGATGGGGTCAACCAGAGCCTGAACGCCGGCCGGATGACGATCAATCTGAAACCCCGCTCGGAACGCTCCGATCTGGCCACCATCCTGCAGCGCTTGAAGCAAAGGTCGCTCAGCGTTCCGCAGATCACGCTGTACCTGCAGCCGGTACAGGACCTGACGATCGAGGACCGGGTGTCGCGCACCCAGTACCAGTTCACGCTGGACTCGTCCAATCCGGACGACCTGACCACGTGGGTCCCCAAGCTGGTCGACCGCTTGCGGCAGCTTCCACAACTGTCCGACGTCGCCGCCGACTCGCAGGAGCAGGGTCTGCAGGCCTACGTGGACATCGATCGCGACACGGCCTCGCGAGTGGGAGTGACCGTCGCCGCCATCGACAGCGTGCTGTACGACGCTTACGGTCAGCGTCTGGTCTCGACCATCTTCACCCAGTCCAATCAATACCGCGTCGTGCTGGAGGTTTCGCCCGACGCGCGACGCGGGCTGGATGCGCTCGGACAGCTGTACGTGCCCTCGACCGGTGGCCAGCAGGTACCGCTGTCGTCGATCGCGCACGTGGTCGAACGCCCGACGCCGCTCGTGTTGAATCACCTCGCGCAGTTTCCCGCCACCACGGTCTCCTTCAACGTCGCCGCCGGCGCTTCGCTCGGATCGGCGGTCAGCGCCGTCGAAGCGGTCGAGGCCCAGCTTGGCATGCCGCCGTCGATGCGGACCGAATTCCAGGGAGCGGCGCTCGCATTCCGCGCCGCGCTCGGGTCGGAAGTGCTGCTGATCCTGGCCGCGGTGGTCACGATGTACATCGTGCTTGGAGTCCTGTACGAGAGCTACATCCACCCGGTCACGATCCTCTCGACGCTGCCATCGGCGGGGATCGGCGCCCTGCTCGCGCTGCTGATCTTCGGCTTGGACCTGGGCGTGATCGCGATCATCGGGATCATCCTGCTGATCGGGATCGTGAAGAAGAACGCGATCCTGATGATCGACTTCGCATTGGAAGCGCAGCGGCATGAAAAGCTGCCCGCCCCGGAAGCGATCTACAAGGCCTGCATGCTGCGCTTTCGCCCGATCATGATGACCACCCTGGCGGCCCTGTTCGGCGCACTGCCGCTCATGATCGGCACCGGCGTGGGGTCCGAGCTGCGCCATCCACTGGGGGTCACGATCGTCGGAGGGCTGATCGTCAGCCAGGTGCTGACGCTGTTCACCACGCCCGTGATCTACCTCGCGTTCGATCGGCTGGCCCAGCGGGTGCGGGAGCGCCGAGGCGATCTGCTTGCCCCTGCAACCAATCCTGCACATCCCCTCTCCCGCGGGGCGGGAGAGGGCTAGGGTGAGGGTCGTCGCATGATCGGAAACCCTCACCCCCGCCCCTCTCCCACTGCCGTGGGAGAGGGGATCGGTGAGCGTCCGCTATGAGCATGTCCTCACCCTTCGTCGTCAGGCCGGTCGCAACGACCTTGCTGACCGCGGCAATCGCGCTGGCCGGTGTCCTCGGTTACATCAACCTGCCGGTGGCGCCGCTGCCCCAGATCGATTTTCCGACGATCTCGGTGCAGGCCTCGCTGCCGGGCGCGAGCCCGGACACGATGGCTGCCACCGTGGCGACCCCGCTCGAAAGATCGCTCGGGATGATCGCCGGCGTCGCCGAGATGACGTCGGGCAGCTCGCTCGGGCGGACCAACATCACGTTGCAATTCGAACTGTCGCGCGACATCGACGGCGCCGCGCGCGACGTGCAGGCTGCGATCAACGCGGCCCGCCCGCTGCTGCCCACCGGATTACCGAGCAATCCGACCTATCACAAAGCCAATCCGTCGGACGCACCGGTCATGATCCTGAGCCTGACGTCGGATGCGCTGACGCGAGGCCAGATGTACGACGCCGCATCGACGGTGCTGGCGCAGCGCATCTCACAGGTGCGCGGCGTCGGCCAGGTCGATGTCAGCGGCAGCGCGCTGCCGGCCGTGCGCGTCGAGTTGAACATCTCGGCGCTGAACCGGGCCGGCATTTCGCTGGAGACGGTGCGCAACGCGATCGCCGCCACCAATGCGAACCGGCCCAAGGGCATGGTCGATGATCCGGAGCGGAGCTGGGAGGTCGGAGCCAACGATCAGGCACGCGTCGCCGCCGAGTACGAGCCGCTCGTGATCGCGTACCGCAACGGGGCGCCGGTTCGCCTGTCCGATGTGGCCGATGTGCAGGATTCGGTCGCCGACGTCCGCAACCTGGCGTTGGCCGACGGCAAGCCCGCCATCCTGATTTTTGTGCGCAGGCAGCCGGGCGCCAACATCATCGGCACGGTCGACCGGGTCAAGGCGCTGCTGCCGGTGCTGCGCGCCTCGATCCCGGCCGCGATCGATATGCAGGTGACGATGGAGCGCACGCCCACCATCCGCGCCTCGCTGCATGAGACTGAACGGTCGCTGCTGATCGCCGTTGCGCTGGTGATCTTCGTCGTGTTCGTGTTCCTGCGGGACGCACGCGCCGCCCTGATCCCGAGCGTGGCCGTACCGGTATCGCTGATCGGCACCTTTGGCGTGATGTACCTGTGCGGATTCAGTCTGAACAATCTGACGCTGATGGCCTTGACCATCTCGACCGGCTTCGTGGTCGATGACGCCATCGTCGTGTTGGAGAACATCGCACGGCACGTCGAGGCCGGGATGGCCCCGTTGCGCGCGACCTTGCGCGGCGCGCGCCAGATCGGCTTCACGGTCCTGTCGATGAGTCTGTCGCTGATCGCGGTGTTCCTCCCGATTCTTGCGATGGGCGGGCTGATCGGCCGCATGTTCCGCGAATTCGCGGTCACATTGTCGGTGGCCATCCTGATCTCCCTGGTCATCTCGCTGACCACCACGCCGATGATGTGCGCGCGCCTGCTACGCCGTGAGGATGGATCGGCGCGGGCCAAACCCTCGGCCATACGGCGCTCGATCAATCGGATCACGACGCCTTTCTGGTCCCTGGTGTCCTGGATCGGGACCACCACCGCCAACGGTTACCAGCGGTCCGTGGTCGTCGCTTTGCGCCATCCGGCCGTCACTCTGCTGGTGCTGCTGGCGACGGTGGTCGCGAACATCTATCTGTTCATTGCGATTCCAAAGGGCTTTTTCCCGACCCAGGAGACCGGGCTGCTGCTGGGAGGCATCCAGGCCGATCAAAGCATCTCCTTCCAGGCGATGTCCAAAAAGCTCACGCAGTACCTCGAGATCATTCGCCAGGATCCAGCGGTGTCGGCCGCCAACGGATTTACCGGTGGCGGCAACACCAACGGCGGCTTCGTGTTCGTGGTGCTGAAGCCGATCGCGCAGACCCACAAGACCAGTGACCAGGTGATCGCAGGCCTGCGCAGCAGGCTTTCGAGCGTGCCGGGCGCAGCCCTGTTTCTGCAGCCGGCGCAGGACCTGCGCTTCGGAGGTCGTGCCAGCAATGCGCTGTGGCAATACACGCTGCAGGACGGCGACGTCGATGAACTGCGCACCTGGGAACCCAAGATCCGGGCGGCACTGTCGCAGCTTCCCGAGCTGACGGACGTCAATACCGATGCGCAGGACAAGGGACTGCGCACCAACCTTCAGATCGATCGCAACACCGTCGATCGGCTGAACCTGAACATGAACCTGGTCGACTCGACGCTGAACGATGCATTTGGCCAGCGCCAGGTCTCGACGATCTACGAGCCCCTGAACCAGTATCACGTGGTGATGGAGGCCGCACCTTCGTACTGGCAGCAACCCACGTCGCTCAACGACGTGTACGTGATTGCTCCGTCCGGCGCCCAGGTTCCGCTGAACACGCTCGCCACCTGGGGCTTGGGCAACACGCCGTTGGCCGTCAATCACCAGGGACTGTTCGCCGCTTCGACCATCTCGTTCAACCTGCCGCCCGGAGTGTCGCTCGGCCAGGCCACGGCGGCGATCGACCAGGCGATGGCTCGGATCGGCGTGCCGTCTTCGCTGCAAGGCGGATTCCAGGGCAGCGCCAAGGTGTTCCTGCAGTCGCTTGCCAACGAACCGCTGCTGATCCTGGCCGCGCTGATCACGATCTACATCGTATTGGGCGTCTTGTACGAAAGCCTGATCCACCCGATCACGATCCTGTCCACGCTGCCTTCGGCCGGCGTGGGCGCCGTGCTCGCCTTGCAGGCCTTCCACACGGAATTCACGATCATGGCCTTGATCGGCGTCATCCTGTTGATCGGCATCGTGAAAAAGAACGCCATCATCATGATCGATGTGGCGATCGAAATGTCGCGTCGCGAGGCGATCGATGCGCGGGAGGCGATCCGCCGCGCCTGCCTGCTGCGCTTCCGACCGATCATGATGACGACACTGGCCGCTATGTTCGGCGCCTTGCCGCTGGTGGTGGTGTCCGGCGAAGGCGCCCAATTGCGCCAGCCGCTCGGTATTTCGATCGTCGGAGGATTGATCTTGAGCCAACTGTTGACCCTTTACACGACACCGGTCGTCTACTTCTCCCTCGATCAACTGCGCTTGAAGATCGCCGCCTGGCGCGCGCGCAGCTCCAACGGGCGCAGCGCCGCCGCTGCAGTCAGCGCCGATCCAGGAAAGCCGCAATGAGGACTCTTCGCCGCGTCTTGCCTCTTGCGAACCTGTCGGTCGCGTTGGCGCTGGCCGCTTGTGCGGTGGGACCCGATTACGTGCGGCCGGCGATGCCGGTGCCCTCCGGGTTCAAGGAAGACCCGGACTGGAAGCCGGCGCAGCCGTCGGACCAGAAGATGCCGTCTGCCTGGTGGAAAGCGTTCAACGACGCGCAGCTCGATGCGCTGGCCGAGCAGGTGGCCGCAGCCAATCAGAATGTTCGAGTGGCCGAAGCCAACTATCGCCAGGCGGTGGCGTTGGCGCGGCAGGCGTACGCGGCACTGTTTCCGGTCGTAAGTGCCAACGCCTCGATCACACGGTCGAAGGGCTCTTCCGGAGCCACCGCCGCGCGCAGCGTCGCGCCCGCCACGTTCGATTCGGTCACGCTGGGTGCGTCGTGGGAAGTCGATCTGTGGGGTGGGTTGCGGCGGAGTCTGGAAGCGGCGCGCGCCACCCAAGGCGCCAGTGCCGCCGATCTGGCGGGCACCACGCTGAGCCTTCAGGGTCAACTGGTGGCCGACTACCTGTCGCTGCGCGTGGCCGACGAGCAGCGGCACCTGCTCGAGGACGCGGTCGACGCCTATGAAAAATCGCTGCAGCTCACCGAAAGCCGCTATCGCGCGGGCGTGGCGGCGCGCAGCGACGTCACGCAGGCGCAGGCGCAGTTGGAGGCGACGCGAGCGCAGGCAATCGATGTGCGGATCTCGCGTGCGCAATTCGAGCACGCGATCGCCGTCCTGATCGGCAAGGCTCCGGCCGACTTCTCGATCGAGCCCAAGCCGTACCAGTTGCTGTTTCCGGCCGTGCCTGCCCTGCTTCCTTCCGCCCTGCTGGAACGGCGCCCCGACGTAGCGGCGGCCGAGCGGCGTACTGCCGCCGCCAATGCGCAGATCGGTGTCGCCACCGCGGCGTTTTTCCCGACGCTGACGCTGGATGCCAGCGGCGGCTACTCCGCCCCATCCGGGGCGTCGCTCTTTTCGATTCCGTTTCGCGTGTGGTCGCTGGGACCCGCGCTGGCCGAGAAGGTGTTCGACGCCGGTGCCCGCTCGGCAGCGCGCGACCAGGCGGTCGCGTCCTGGGATGCGGCGACCGCGACCTACCGGCAAACCGTGCTGGCCGCGCTGCAGAGTGTCGAAGACAGCCTGGCTTCGCTGCGGATACTGGCGCAGGAATCGGTGGTCGAGGCGGCCGCAGTGAAGGCTGCCCAGGAATCGCTCGAGCTGACGATCAGCCAGTACAAGGGTGGTACCGTGAGCTACCTGAATGTGATCACGGCCCAGACCACCGAGTTGACCAGCCGCCAGAATGCACTCGCGATCGACGGGCGCAGGGCCGCGGCCACGGTCCAATTGATCCAGGCGCTGGGTGGGGGCTGGGAGGCCCC
>DATBCI010000141.1:0-29350 GCA_036270555.1 Burkholderiaceae bacterium | reverse complement strand
ATTTGGCAGGCAGCGGGATTGCCAGAGCGCTGATATTTGCTGTAACTTCAATACAGTTCGCGGATTGTCCAACAACGCAAACCGAAACGCACGGACAATTCATCCCGGCAAGAAGGCTCGGGTGCTCTTGCCGCTGGTGATTCAAAGGCGTCAGGTGGATACTGCAATCAGCGTTCAGTTGCGGCCGCAGGCTTGCGACCTCGCGGCAGCTTTGGGGGCAAACGTAAGGAGACGCTCATGCATGGGGGAATTCGGTTTCTGATAGTCGGAGCGGCCGCTGCGGCAGTGGCGGGAACCGCGTTAGCGAATTCGGATTTGGCGAAGTTGGAAGCCAATCCGGATAACTGGGCTGCGCAGTCGGGCGATTTCGCACTGACGCGGCATAGCAAGTTGACGCAGATCAACAAGAGCAATGTTCACAAACTGCAAGTGGCATGGACCTTCTCGACCGGAGTTCTGCGCGGTCACGAGGGTGGTCCACTGGTGATCGGCGATACGCTGTATATCCACTCGGCGTTCCCGAACAAGGTGTTCGCGATCAACCTGGACGATCAGACGATCAAGTGGAAGTACGAGCCGAAGCAGGATCCGTCTGTCATTCCGGTGATGTGTTGCGACACGGTCAACCGTGGCGTGGCCTATGCGGAAGGCAAGATCTTCCTGCAGCAGGCGGACACCACGCTGGTTGCTCTTGATGCCAAGACCGGCAAGGTGGTGTGGTCGGTCAAGAACGGCGATCCGAAGGTTGGCGCGACCAACACCAACGCCCCGTTCATCATGAAAGACAAAGTGATGACCGGCATTTCGGGTGGCGAGTTCGGCGTGCGCGGCTACGTCGCGGCGTACGACATCAACACCGGCAAGCAGGTCTGGAAGGGCTACAGCATGGGTCCGGATTCGGACATGCTGATCGACCCGGCCTCGACGACGACGTACTCGGACGGCAAGACAGTCCCGGTCGGCGCCGACTCGTCGCTGAAGACCTGGCAGGGCGACCAGTGGAAGATCGGTGGCGGCACCACCTGGGGTTGGTACGGCTATGACCCGCAGCTGAACCTGATGTACTACGGCTCGGGAAATCCGTCGACCTGGAACCCGACACAGCGTCCGGGTGACAACAGGTGGTCCATGTCGGTCTGGGCGCGCGACGTCGACACCGGCAAGGTGAAGTGGGTGTATCAGATGACGCCGCACGACGAGTGGGACTTCGACGGCATCAACGAAATGGTGCTGGCCGACATCCCGGTGCATGGCAAAGCGACCAAGGCCGTGGTGCACTTCGACCGCAACGGCTTCGGCTACACGCTGGATCGTACGAACGGCATGCTGCTCGTTGCCGAGAAGTTCGACCCGGCGGTGAACTGGGCCACGCACGTCGACATGAAGACGGGCCGTCCGGTTGGCGTTCCGAAGTACTCGACCGAGCACAACGGTCAGGATGTCACCAGCAAGGACATCTGCCCCGCTGCGCTGGGAACCAAGGACCAGCAGCCCTCGTCGTTCGATCCGGACACCGGCCACTTCTATGTGCCGACCAACCACGTGTGCATGACCTATGAGCCGTTCAAGGTCGAGTACACCGCGGGTCAGCCCTATGTCGGCGCCACGCTGACGATGTTCCCGGGCCCGACCACCCCGGTGAACGGGATGCAGGGCAGCATGGGATCGCTGATCGAGTGGGACGCCGGCACTGGCAAGATCGTCAAGTCGCACCCCGAGAAGTTCTCGGTATGGAGCGGCGTGCTGACGACCGCCGGTGGCATCGCCTGCTACGGCACGCTCGAGGGCTATCTGAAGTGCGTCGATGCGAACGACGTCAACAAGGAACTGTATAAGTTCAAGACGCCGTCGGGGATCATCGGCAACGTGAACACCTGGAGCTACAAGGGCAAGCAGTACATCGGTGTGCTGTCCGGGATCGGTGGCTGGGCCGGCATCGGCATGGCTGCGGGCCTCGAGAAGGACACGGACGGTCTGGGTGCGGTCGGTGGCTACAAGGAACTGTCCAAGTACACGGAGCTGGGTGGGCAGTTGACGGTATTCACGCTAGCCCAATAACCGGTCGGCAGTTTTGACAGGGAGCGCGCGAGCCTGGCTCGCGCGCTTTTTTTCAGTGCACACGCAGGGCCCCACCTAATTCTTCGTACGGACCATAATGGCAATGCGATGGACAAGATCTTTGTAAGCGGCCTGCGCGTCGAAGCGATGATTGGCATCTACCCGGACGAGAGAGTCTCGACGCGTCCGGTCCAGATCGACCTGGAGATTGGTGTGCCGGGTGAGCGCGTGTTCCGCTCCGGCGATGTCGCCGACACGGTCGACTATGCGGTCGTGGCGGAGCGGATCCGGGCAGAGCTTGCGCGCACGCGGTTCGGGCTGCTGGAACAGATGTCGGAGGCCATCGCCGGCATTTTGCTCGATGAGTTCAAAGCGCCGTGGGTACGCGTAACGATCGTCAAGCTGGGCGTCCTGGGTGAGGGCATCAAGGTCGGCGTCTCGATCGAGCGCCGTGCCCCGAAACAACACGACGCCAGGTTGATGCCGCGTCGGAACGGGGTTCCTGTCGGGCCGGACTATCGAATCCTGATGTCTGGACATCTCGAGGGCGCTGATGCGGCAGCGCAGCATGCCGGACCAACGCCGGGGCGTACACCAAGCTAGCATCTAACACGTTGTTACACCGGCGGCCACGAGGCGGGCGCCGGGAGTGGCCGCGAACCGAGAGAGCCTGCATTTCATACACCGAGAAAGGGAGAGGATTCGAATGAGTGGCTTTTTTGCTCGGTCTGCTAGGCCGCTTCCGCTTGTTCTTCTCCTCGTGGCGGCGATTGGCATCGCAACGTTCGCACGCGCGGACGACACGCCGCCAGCGGCTACTCCGGATCAGTCGGCCAAGCCGGAAGCTGCCTCGCCTGCATCCGCTCCCGGCGTGGCCCCAGCGGCTGCGCCCGCAGCGGCGCCGGCTGCTGCTCCTGCGGCGGCGCCGGCCGCCGCGCCGGCCGCGGATGCAAGCGCGCCTTTGTACAAGGTGGTCGATGGCAACCATGTGGACCACGACACGATGCAAGGCTGGCGCACCTGGCGCGCGCTGGCGTGCGAACGGTGCCACGGAGCAAACCAGGAGGGCCTGGTCGGCCCGTCGCTGGTGGATGACCTGAAGACGCTGTCCAAGGACGACTTCAAGAAGTGCGTTCTCGAGGGGCGTATCGACAAGGGCATGCCCAACTTCGGCACGACCAAGAGCGTGGTCGACAACCTCGACAACCTGTATTCATTCCTGAAAGGTCGCTCCGACGGGGCGATTCCGACCGGCCATCTGCAGGAAATCCAATGACCTTAGGTGGTCGACTGCTCAGCTGGGGCGCTGCGGCTGCGGCGCTGGCGTGGACGGCAGGGGCGCTCGCCGACGCGCCGGCCGCCCCTGACAACGTGCTGCGTGTGTGCGCTGATCCGAACAACATGCCGCTGTCGAATCAGAGCGGCGAAGGCTACGAGAACCGGATCGCCGAGCTGCTGGCGCACGACCTCGGATGGAAGCTGGAATACACGTGGTTTCCCCAGCGGATGGGCTTCGTCCGCAACACGCTCAAGGCAAAGGATCCGGACCAGGACCACTTCAAGTGCGACCTGGTGATCGGCGTTCCGGTCGGATACGAGCTGACGTTGACAACGCCGGCGTACTACCGATCGACCTGGGCCATGGTGTTGCCGGTCGGCAAGGGACTGGACGACATCCAAACCCCGGCTGACCTGCTGAAGATCGATCCGGCGCGCCTGAAGAAGCTGCGCTTCGGCCTGGTGGGACGGTCGCCGCCAACCGACTGGCTGCTGAAGAACAACCTGATCGACCAGGCGGTTTCGGTTCCCACGCAGTCAGGCGATCCCGCGGCGTACCCGGGCCAGATGATCCAGGATCAGCTGGCATCCGGGCAGATCGACGTTGCGTTCGCCTGGGGACCGATCGCTGGCTATTTTGCCAAGCACGCCAAGGCGCCCGGCATGCGGAGCCTGCCGTTTCCACCCGACCCCGACATTCACTTCGACTTCAGGATCGCGATGGGCGTGCGCTTCGGAGAAAAGGACTGGCGTGATCGGATCGCCGGCCTGATCGCGCGCGACGGCAAGCAGATCGACGAAATCCTGCTGTCGTACGGAGTTCCGTTGCTGGACGATAAGGGCAACCCGATCCAGGCGGCCAATTGAAGGGCTTCAAGGCGGCGTCTCATTGGGCAGCGTCGCTTGCGCCTGCGGCGATCGTCCTTGCGCTCGCCTGGGTCCCGAGCGCCGCAAGCGCCGATCCAACCCCCATCTCGAGGGCGGAGACCCTGCTGTTCATGACGCCGCACCTGAAGGACGTGCAACCGCCCAGCCGGCTGCACTACGCGTTCAACAAGAGCGGAAGTCTCGAGAAGGGGTTTTCGGACACGGTCGACCTCGACATAACCGCGGGCTCGGACGGCAAGCGCAAGACCGCCATGCGATCCTTCTCGAGCACGAGCTCCGTCTCGTCTCCGGAGTTCGAGAACGCCGAAACCAACCCGGTGTTGCTGTTCTATCTGGACCGGGAAATCGCGGAGATGCGGCGTCTGACCCACGGATCGACCTTTCACTTTTCCAAGCAGATCCGCATGGCGCTGGCCGAATCGGCACAGATCAAGGACGTCGAGATTCATTTCGGCGGCCGTACGCTGCGCGCACAGCAGATCACGATCTCGCCGTACGAGTCGGATCCATACCGCGACCGCTATCCGGATCAGCGACTGATGGCCAAGCAGTACATCTTCACGGTCTGCGAAGCCATTCCCGGGACCGTGTATGAGGTGAGAGGTGTGGTGCCGTCTCCCGGCGGATCGCCTGAAACGGAGGCGGTGATCGACGAAAGACTGACCTTCGCGTCCACCGGCGCGCCCAAGTAGGTCGGAGCGGGTCGCAGATTGCCTGAGGATTCGACTGCATGAAGCCGCGCTGCATCGGCATGCTGCTTGTGTGGGCGGTCGCAGCCGCCAGCGCCTCGGTGGCGCAGCCGGCGCTGATGGGGCTGCCCGTCGGGGGCGTGTTCATACTGCCGACCAGCGCGGGACAATCGCTGCTCAGACAATGCTCGCGCAGCTCACCGGCCAACGTCTCTCAGTTCTGGAATCCGTCTGTGGAGCAGATCCGAAGGCTGGAGCGCGCGCTGCCCGGTTACGTTCGATCCAGCGAGGGCCGCAAGCCCGTCATCGCCAGTACGATCGAATACCATCGTCAGTACGTCGGCATCGTCGTCAACGGAAAGCACCTGATCTACGGAAACTTCTATCCGACCAGCGTTTCCGACAATTTCGATGAGAAGTCGACGCCGGTCGTCGTGTGCGATGGCGGAGCCTCGTTCTGGGGTATCGTGTTCGAGCCCGAATCGAGCATGTTCATCGACTTGCAGGTCAACGGGCCATTTTCAGACGGCTAGCCATACGCGGGCGGGGCATTCATCATGGTCGTCCACACCGGTGGTTGTCACTGCGGTCGTGTCCGGTTCGAAGTGATGGCGCCGGTCCGCATCGACGTCTCCGATTGCAATTGTTCGATCTGCAGCAAGGCGGGTTACCTGCACCTGGTGGTTCCTGCGGACCGCTTCAAGTTGCTCTGCGGCGGCGATGCCCTGACCAGCTACACGTTCAACACGGGCACCGCGAAGCACCTCTTCTGTTCGGTGTGCGGCGTCAAATCGTTTTATGTCCCACGGTCTCATCCCGACGGCTTCAGCATCAACGCGCGCTGCCTCGATCCGGGCACCGTCGAGCACATGACGATCAGGCCCGTGAACGGGCGCGAGTGGGAGAAGGTCTACCCTCAAGGCCGCGGACAGTATTCGAGCTGACCACGCGCGGCTCGCCAGGGACGGTGGTGTGAGTTCGATTCTCTACGCCCGTGAGCAGACGCTGGACCCATCGGAGTTCATCGATGTTCTGCGGCGCTCGGGTCTTGCGCAACGGCGGCCGGTCGACGATCGCGGTCGAATCGAGCGGATGCTCGCGCACGCAAACCTGGTCATCACGGCGCGCGACGAGACCCGCTTGATCGGAGTGTCGCGGGCGCTGACCGACTTCGCATTCTGCTGCTACCTGTCGGATCTGGCGGTCGACCGCCAATACCAGCGCTCGGGGATCGGTGTGCGGCTGATCGAGGAAACGCGCCGCGCTGCCGGGCCGGATGCCGCGTGCATTCTGTTGTCGGCCCCGGACGCGCTCGGCTTTTATCGTGCGATCGGGATGCCCCAATCGGACCGTGCCTTCGTATTCGAGCGCGATCGCTAGGCTGTCGGCTGGTCCGGCCAGTGGATCAGCTCACCCTGACCGCCGAAGGCCAGGTCGCCGATCCAGCGCCGGCCGCGGATCGACGAGCGGCTCAATGAGGCGAAGCGCGAGGGCAGCTCTTTCCACGAGCGTGCCAGCAGCACCAGGAACCCGTACGCCAGTTCGCCGGCGTCGTTGAAGGTCGGCCCCGGCGATGGGCCCGGGCCTGCCAGCAGCAGCGTGCCGCGTTGCATGGCGAAGCCCGGGCGTGAGCCGCACGGGCCCAGCGTCGCGATCGTGCCCCCCATCATCCGCGCTCCGCAGTAGTCGCCGCACCCGCCCTCGGCCAGGATCAAGCCGCGACGCATGTGATCGCCGGCGCGATCGCCCAGCCGGCCGGCCACGATCAGCACGCCGCCGCGCATTCCGCGGTGTTCGCCCGGCAGAGCAGCCCCCGCGAAATCGCCCGCATCGCCAGCAATCCGCACCAGTCCCCCGACCAGCCCGCAGCCCGCGTAGGCGTCGACACTGCCGCTCACCTCGATGCGGCCGCCGCGCATTCCGATTCCCAGGTAAGCGCCCGCACTGCCTTCGACACGAATCGCGCCGTTTTGCATGTCGGCGCCGATCCGGTCCAAGCGCGTGCCGTCGCCCTCGATCAGCAGGTCGGAACCGGCCGTTCCCCGCACGTCGAACCACTCGCCCGCGGGCACACTGCGCCGCCCGTAGCTGAGCGGCGTTCGGGCGATCGCGTCCGCCGACTGACCGGCCAGGAGCTCCGGCGTCAGCGGCGACAGATCCAGCCGCAGTGCCGGCTCAGCGCGCAGCCTCAGCACGAGGCCGGTCACGGACCCTCACCCCCGGCCCCTTTCCCACTGGCGTGGGAGAGAGGAGAAGTTGCTCCCCTCTCTCGCTCGCGGGAGAGGGGCTGGGGGTGAGTGTGCCGATTCACGGCAGCAGAGGCCGCAACGGAAAGTGAAACTTGCCGAGCTTGCCCCCGTAGTTGCCCGCGCTCAGGCGGCGAATCCCGCCGGCGGCGCCGCGGGCGCAGACGGCTCGCAGCCCGGCCTGCATCGAATCGCGCACCGCCTGCTCGCTCAGCCCGTCGATCACGATCTCCAGCACGCATTCGACGTCCGGGCCCAGCTCCGACTCGACGCTGGCGCGCAGCGTGGGGCAGAACGCGTGGTTGGTCGATGCGATCAGCGCCTTGTACTTGGAGCCGACCTTGGAGCCGGAGCGGACGACGCCGCCCGGGAACGGCATGATGGCTCCCTTGACCCGCCGCATCGCGTCGATCGCCGCCTCCGCAGCCGCCAGCGCCTGCGGGGTGCCGGATGCAAGGATCAGAAAGTTGCCGCCTCCGATCGCGTCGCTCATGGCGGCGGTGTCTTCGGCGATGAACTCGCCATCCATCACCGGCACCCGCCAGTAGCGGCGCCCACCGATCACCTTGGCGATCTGGTGACCATCGCCAAAGTATCGCAGCGTCTTGCCCAGCGGCAGCGGCCGTCCTTTTTCGATCCCGGAGAACACCGCGCTGGTCGGCGAGGTCAAAACGCACTGGCCGACGCGGCGCTCGAGCTGCCTGGTCAGCTCGCTGCTGGAGGTCGCGAACAGCAGCACGGCGACTCCGGGGCGGCCGTCCGGCGTGTGCGCGGCGTCGAGCTCCGCCTCGATGGCGGCTTCAACGCCGCAGCCGATCACCGAAGTGGCAAACCCCGTCATCGAGATCGCCGCCTGCCGCGCCCACGCCAGCGTATGCGCCGTGATGATCAGCCGCGTGCCACGCATCGCGAACGCCTCCGCGAAGGTGTCGTCGATCGACACGCCGTTGACGATCACCGCGCCGCCTTCCGGCACTCGTGCACGATCAGCGCCGAACCGCACTCGCACAGCTCGTCGCGGCTGATCCGGAAACCATCGGCCGAACTGGTCTGGTAGTGATCGAAGTAATCGGCCACGCTCGCTTCGATCGAGCGGTCGTAGTCCGGCTTGACCGTGTGCACGCTGCCGCGGGTGATCTTCACCAGGCGACCGTCGCGCACGACCAGTTCGCCGTCCTTGAACACGTATTCGGGTGTCGTAAACATGCGTTCCCGGTCGGCATCGTCCCGGTACACGACGATGTCGGCGGCGGCACCCGCGCCCAGGTGGCCTCGATCAGCAAGCCCGAGCGTGCGCGCAGGGCCGGCACGGGTCATGATCGCAATCTCGTACAGCGAATACTCGCGCTGCAGGCTGCCCAGAATCGACACGGCGCGCGCGTCCGGGTTGATTGTCTCGAACGTCTCGTTGCGGAATGCGCGATCCGTCAGCAACCGGATCAGGTGCGGGTAGGTGGTGAACGGCGCCCCATTCGGATGATCGGTCGTCAGGAAAATGCGCCACGGGTCGTGCACCGACAGGAAGATCTCCAGGCCGATCGCCCACTGCAGCGCGTTCACGAAGCTCTGGTCGCGGTATCTGAACGGGACCACGCCACAGCCGGCGTCGCATTCGATGTCCATGATGACCGCCTTGCGCGGCGATCCGAGGTCGGCGTTGCGATACTGAATCATGTTGTCGCCGGACGCCGTGACGGTCTGGCCGAACATGATCTGTCCGACGTCGGCGCTGACGTTCGGGCGCGCGTTGATCGCCTCCGCGATGCGGGCCGCGCCCGACGAGAACTTGCGATCGCCCTCGGTACCGTAGCTGTGGAACTGGATGTGGGTGAGGTGGATCGGCCGGCCTTCGGCCGCGTCCATCGTCGCCAAGGTGGTGTCGACGTTGCCCGGCACGCCCAGGTTGCAGCCGTGCACATGCAGGCCGTGCGGCACGCCCAGCTCGTGCACCGCGCGCGTCAGCGTCTGCAGCACCTGGCGCGGCGTGACGCCGTAGTAGACGTGCCGTTCGTCCACATCGAGGCGGCGCTGATTGAACTTGAACGCGCTGATTCCGCCCGGGTTCACCACCTTGATCGCGATCGATTGCGTGCAATCCAGCACCCAGGCCACGTAGTCGTTGATGCGCGCCTGCGGCTGCTGGCCCGCCAGCATCCGCAGGAAGAAGTCGTCGTTGCCCAGCAGCGCGTAGCATCCCTTGTCGACGATCGGCGTGTCGCCCAATTCCAGATGCGTCTGGCGCGCGTTGATCGGCAGCATCGCCGGCTCGAAGCAGGCGGTGTAGCCCATTTGGGCGTAGTGATAACCGGTCGCCAGCGTGCCCGGCGCTGCGTGGCCACAACTGGCCCGCGTCAGTTGCGTGCGCTCATCGCGCCAGCCACGGTGGTCCTCGGGCAGCAACAGCCGCGCCAGGTTCACCTTGCCGCCGCCAATGTGCGTGTGCAAGTCGATTGCGCCGGCCATCACGATGCGGCCCGAAATATCGATCGATTGCGCGCCCGACTGCGCGGCGGCGTCGGGCGTATCGATGATGCGGCCGTCGCGTATGTACAGGTCGCGCACCTGGTCGTCGACCCCATGGGCGGGGTCGATGATCCGGCCGCCGGCGAGCCGCATCAGCATGCGCGCAGCTCTTGGCAGATCGCGCGCAGAACCCGTGCGCACGACGGCCGTTGGCTCGGTCGCGCGGCGGTCAGGTACATCGTCAACACCTTGTCGGTTCGTACCAGGTGCGCACTGTGGTCGACCCCGGGCGTTGCGACCGGAAAGAACACGTCGGCCCGGTCGGCGCCGGCCGAGTTCGCGCCCGCCAGCAGGATAACCGGCGCACGCCCGGTGGCGTCACCGCGGTCGGGCAGTGGCAGATCCGACAGGGACGAGACCCACACCAGCGCGTCGACCTCTCGCTGCGCCAGCAGCCGGCGGGCATCGAACAGGTACGGATCGTAGTCGGCCCGGCCGGTGGCAAAGCTGGTTCGAAACGGGAATCCGACCTGCCAGAGCAGCACGGCGTCGGCTGTCAGATCGGCCTCGTTGCCACCCAGGGGCACGCCCGAAAAGCGCGTGGTGCGACTCAGGTTCGCGAGGGTTCGGTGGATCGCCTGCACCGTCAGCTCGGCGTGCGGGAAGTCCAGATCGGCAGCCGCCCACACCAGCGCCCCATAGCGGGCCGATCGCATCGCATCGGACAGCTGTCGCAGGCGCTCGATCGGAACCGAGCCCGCCCGCGGCGCGTCGAGGCGGGCTCCTGCCGTCAGCGCCGCGAGTGCGCCGAGCACGTCAGGCAGCTCGAGTCGATCGCAATCGATCGACTCGGTGCGCCCGGGAGCGTCCGGCGGGGGCTGCGAACCGATGAAGATAGAGCGGCGCTCACTGTCTTTCAGGCCGAACAGGGTTCCGCCGGGAGCCGCAATCCGCTCAAAGAAGCGCGGAAAGCGGCTGACCGCATCCGTACCGACGAACACCAGCACATCGGCCCGGTTGCGGACCTCGGCCAGCGTGGTGGTGATGGCGCCCCGATCCTGGAACGCCAGCAGATTGCGGAACTTGGCCCCCGAGTTGGCGTGGTCGAGAACACCGCCGCAACGGTCTGCCAGCTCCACGGCAGCCCGCATGCCGGCCACGTCGGTCGCCAGGCCCCCGATCAGGGGTAGCACGGCCTGATCCAGGATCCGCGCTGCTGCGCCGACCGCCTGCTCGAAGGTGGCTTCGGATCCACGCACTCGTGGCACATCGCGCCCTGGCGCGGACTGACGCACAAAACTGGTGCGGCTCAATTCGCATCCGCGCGCCGAAACGCTGACCGCTTCGCTATCCGAAGGGGCGATCACGACGTCATCGCACAGCAGGCCGCAGAACGGGCAGGTATGTGGCGAAACGGCGGTGGAGTTCGTTGGCCTGGGGTCCGGGAGCATGGACCGATTGTAGCTACCCGAACGCGGAGCCCTGGCGCGCGGGTCCGAGGTAGTATGCCACCGTGCAAAGTCACCCTGGAGCGCCACGCCATTCGACGTCGACCCCTCCCCAGATCCGGGTCATGGCGCCGGCACGCCTGCACTTCGGTTTTATCGATCTGCACGGTGGACTCGGGCGCCGGTTCGGCAGCCTGGGTCTGGCGATCGACCGCCCGGCGGTACGGCTGAGCGTCACGCGTTCCAGCCATACCGAGATCGTCGGGCCGGCCGCCGAGCGCGTGTCACAGGTGGTGGGCGCGTTGAAGCAGCGCTACGGCATCGAATCGACGGCGCGTATCGAGGTCGAGGAGGCCATTCCGTCGCACGCCGGCCTTGGCTCCGGCACGCAAATCACCCTGGCTGCCGCGGTGGCGCTGTGCGCGCTGTCCGGCCGGCCGGTACCCGTTCTGGAACTGGCGCGCGGACTGCACCGTGGTGCGCGCTCCGGGATCGGCAGCGGCGTATTCGAACTCGGTGGCTTCGTGGTGGACGGCGGCCGCGGCGAGACCGATGCGACGCCCCCGGTCATCAGTCGTCTGCCGTTTCCCGAGTCCTGGCGCGTGGTTCTGCTGTTCGATCCGCACCTGACCGGCCTGCATGGCGAGCGCGAGGCGATGGCGTTCCGTGATCTGCCCAAATTCCCCGAGCACCAGGCGGAGCGACTGGCGCGCCTGGTGTTGATGAAGCTGCTGCCCGCGCTGGCTGAAGAGCGGCTTCACGACTTCGGCTCTGCGTTAACGGATTTGCAGCAGACCATCGGCGACCATTTCGCGCGAGCGCAGGGTGGGCGCTACGCAAGCCGGCGCGTCGAATGGGCCCTGTTGAAACTGGCGGGCTGGGGTGCGGCTGCTTATGGACAGAGCTCGTGGGGCCCAACCGGATTCGCGATTTTCCCGACGCAGGCGGCCGCTGAAGCGGCGGTGCAGAAGCTGAGCGACCAGCGCGAAGCTTCGGCCGAAGGGTTCGGCCCCCAATCGATTCAAATCGCGTGCGGCTGCAACCGCGGTGCGCAGGTTCAACCGGTCTATTCGATCGCGGGCCGCACGGTCGCGGCCTGAGCGCGCACTGCCAGCCAACGTGCCGCAAAGGTCGAGCTGATGGAGCACCGCTACATTCTGCACTTCCTGACGCCAGCGCGTCACGCGAGCCCGTTCGACGTGAACATGGCGCTGGATGCCGGCTACGACGCGGTGCTGCCGTATATCCAGGTGACCATCGACGATGTGGCTCCGTTGACGCAGGACGCGATTTTTTCGCGTGGTCCGAGTGGGGTCAAAAAGACCGGCCTGTTCATCGGGGGCCGCGAGGTCGAACTGGCGCACGAAATGCTGGAGACAGCGCGCGCGGCGATGGTGCCGCCGTTCGAGACCTCGGTGTTCGCCGACCCGAGCGGCGCCTACACGACCGCCGCTGCGATGGTGGCCGAAGTCGAGCGGCTGTTGAAGGTTTCGGGGGGCGCCGGACTGAGCGGCCAAAAAGTCGTCGTGTACGGGATCGGGCCGGTCGGCATGTGCACGGCAGTGCTGGCGGCGAGCGCCGGCGCCGGCGTCACGATCGCTTCGCACAACAGCGAGTTGCGGGCGCGCAGCGTCGCCGCGATTTCGCAGGCGTGCTTCGGGGCGATGATGCGGGGCGTTTGCGCTGGCGACTCGAAGCAGAAAAAGGCGTTGATCGCTGACTGCCACGTGCTGCTGGCGTGTGGCAAGGCGGGCGTGCGGCTTTTCAGTCACGACGAACTGCAGGCCGCGCGCGAGTTGCGGGTGGCGGCCGACGTGAATGCGGTGCCGCCGGAAGGCATCGAAGGGATCGGTGCGATGGACCGCGGCAAGGAGCTGCCGTCCGGATCGGGGCGCGCGCTGGGAATCGGCGCGCTGGCGGTCGGCAACATCAAGTTCAAAGTGCAGCGAGGCCTGTTCGAGCGCATGCGCCTGTCGCAGGAACCCCTGTTCCTCGATTTCCGCGACGCCTTCGCGTTGGCGCGCGAATTGAGCGGCTGACGGCGGCTCGGATCGACATCAGCCGATCCGCGCCGAGCACCGCGCGATCCCGCCCGATGCCCCAAGCCGAAGGCCTTCCGCATGACCTGCCGCCATGCTTTCTGGTGGTTGCGCATTCGGCCCGCCTGCTGGCGCAGTCCGCGGCGCGCTCGGGCCACCCTGTGTGTGCGCTGGACCTTTTCAATGACGCCGACACGAGCCGCTTTGCACTGGCCAGCGAGCCGGTGACCCCGCGCGCCGGCAACGACGCCGGATTCGATCGACAGGATCTACTGCAGCGAGCCGGGCGACTTTGTCCTGCGGCACGTTGCCTGGGCGTGATCTACGGAGCGGGCTTCGAGGACGACACCGAAACGCTGAAGCGCCTGGCCGACGGACGGGAGCTGTTCGGCAATCCACCGGATCTGGTGGCGCGGCTGAAGGATCCGACGCAGTTCTTCGGCCTGCTCGATCGACTCGGCATTGCGCACCCGCTCACCCGGCTGACTCGACCCGATCGGTTGCGCGGGTGGCTCTACAAGCGGTGCGGAGCCACCGGTGGTTCGCATGTGGTCGATGCCCGGGTTGCCGACACCGACCCCGCCATGAACGCCGGATACTTCCAGCGCCGGGCTCCGGGCCGCAACCTGTCGCTACTGTTCCTCGCGGATGGGCGACGCGCCCACCTGGTTGGGATCTCGCGCCAGCTGACGCGAGGTGCCGGTGAGCGGCGCTACACGTACGCGGGCGCGGTCGGGCCGATCGAGGTGCCAGCCGCGGTGTCACGGGCGCTGCGGCATGCGCTGCACGCTCTGGTTGAGCACACGGGCCTGATCGGTTGCAATAGCGTCGACTTCTTGCTCGACGGCGAGCAGCCGGCCCTGCTCGAGGTCAATCCGCGTCCATCGGCGACGATGGACTTGTATGACGATGACTGGCCTGGGGGCCTCTTCGATGCACATCTGCAGGCCTGCTGCGGGCGGCTGCCGGGGCCGGGGGTTCGGCGACGCAGCGCATCAGTGCGAGCCCACGGCATCGTCTACGCTAGTGCCCGGGTGTGGATTTCGCCGCAGGCACGCTTTCCCACTTGGTGCAGCGACATTCCGCGCCCTGGAAGTGACCTCGCCGCCGATGCGCCGATCTGTACCGTGCACGCCGACGGCGCCGATCCGTCGGCTGCATTGCGGCAGCTCGGTCGGCGTCGTCGCCAAGCGCACCTGAGCCTTGGCGGCTGACGCAGGAACGACTCGGACCATCGAATCGAAGGGGAGGAGCGGCAATGAGTTCAAGCATCGGGCGCCCCAGTGTGAATCGAAGCGCAGCGCCTCTGGTCGCATCGCTGCTCGAGCGTCGCGATGAGCTGCGCGTGGGCGTGCGCAAGCACGAAAGCGGCGCGACGCTGGTCGATGCCGGAATCGACGCCCCCGGTGGGCTCGAAGCGGGCCGGCGCATCGCGGAGATCTGCATGGGTGGTTTGGGCCAGGTTCAACTGACCGCGGGCAACGCACGCTGGCCCATCACGCTGTCGGTGACCGCGTGCGACCCGGTCATCGCCTGCCTGGGCTCCCAGTACGCGGGCTGGTCGCTGTCCAGCGGCAGCGGAAAGACGCGGTTTCATGCGCTTGGATCCGGGCCGGCGCGGGCACTGGCCGTCAAGGAGCCGCTGTTCGAGGAACTGGCGTACCGCGACCAGGCCTCGTCGACCTACCTGATTATGGAGGTCGATCGGGAGCCACCCCTGGACGTCGTTCAGAAGGTCGTGCATGACTGCCAGGTCGGACCCGAGCAGCTGACGATCGTACTGACACCGACCACCAGCCTGGCGGGGATGGTGCAGATCATCGCGCGCGTGCTGGAAGTCGGGCTGCACAAAGCCCATACGCTCGGATTTCCCCTGGATGCAGTGGTGGACGGCGCTGCCAGCGCCCCCCTGGCACCGTCCGCTCCGGACACGTTGACCGCGATGGGACGGAGCAATGACGCGATCCTGTTCGGCGGCACAGTGCAGCTGTTCGTTCGATGCGAGGATGCGGTCGCCGAGAACCTCGCGCAGCAGTTGCACTCCCAGGGCTCGCGCGACTACGGAAGGCCGTTTAGCGCGATCTTCAAGGACTACGGCTTCGACTTCTACAAGATCGATCCGATGCTGTTTGCGCCGGCGGTTGCGATCGTGACGAACCTGCAGTCGGGACACACCTTCCGCGCGGGTGTTTTGAACGACGAGCTGTTGAAGCAATCATTCGGCGGGTAAGCGCTCGCACCGATGACCGCACACATTGCGATCCTGACCGATCAACCCGGCTGGCATGGTCGGGAGCTGCAGCGCGCCTTCCACGCGCTCGGCGTCAAGACGTCCTTCGCGAGTCTTTCGGATTGCCGGCTGGATCTGGAAGGCTCTCGTGCGCAGGTGCGTATCCCTGGATTCGAGACGCACGCCCCGGACGCCGTGTTTGTGCGCAGCATCGAGGCCGGGACATTCGAGCAGGTCACGTTGCGCCTCTCGGTGCTGCACGCGGTGCGGGAGTTGGGCGTGCCGGTGTACAACGACGCTCGCGCGATCGAGCGCAGCGTCGACAAGGCCATGACGACCTTTCTGCTGCGCCGGCATGGCATTCCGACGCTGCCCACCTGGGTCACCGAACGGCCGAGTGTCGCGCGCGGCATCCTGATGCGCGAGGCGGCGCAAGGCAAGGAACTCGTGGTCAAGCCGCTGTTTGGTTCCCAGGGCAAAGGGTTGCAGCGCCTGGCCGCTGGGGCCGCGGTGCCTGCCGAGGACACGGTCCACGGCGTGTGGTACCTGCAGCATTTCCTGAATTGCGGCGAAGGCAACTGGCACGACTGGCGCGTGCTGGTGGCGGGGGGCAGCCCGGTGGCCGCGATGCTGCGGCGTGGCCGCTCCTGGGTCACCAATGTCGCACGCGGTGCGAGGGTGGAGGCGGTCGATCCACAAGGCGAACTGGCACGCCTGTCGGTTGAGGCAACGGCCGCGGTCGGAGCCGACTATGCCGGGGTCGATCTGATGCGCGATGCGCACGGAAGCTGGGTCGTGCTGGAGGTCAACAGCATTCCGGCCTGGCGCGGTTTGCAGGCCGTTGCACCGGTACGGATCGCCGATGCCCTGGCCGGTGATCTGGTGACCCGATACCTGGGTCACACACGGAGCCGCTTGGCGCCCGTCCAGGGGCGATGAGTGAGTGCCCTGAGTCGAAACTTGGAATGGTCCGACCAACCCCCGGCTCAGGGCACTGGCGCGCCGGACGCGATTCGGCAACAGCAGTTCCTTGCGGCGTGCGAACTGGATGTGACGGCGTTGAAGCCGGGCAACGTGCGCATCGGAATCCGCGCGCACGGGATGACCGCGGACGACTTTCGGCGCAGCGCGCAGGCGTGCGCGCCCGCGCTGAGCCGGGCCGGCGCTTCCGTCGGACAGCGCGTACTGGAAGCGATTCGCTCCACGCAGCGGGTTGTGCGTTGCAATACCAACCTGGGGATCGTGCTGCTGGCGGCCCCGCTGTTCCGCGCGGCCGAGGCCGGTGGCCCTCTGCGCTCGACGTTGGTGCATCAGCTGACCGAGCTGAATCGGGAAGACGCGAAGCAGGTCTACCAGGCGATCCGCCTCGCGCGTCCCGGCGGGCTGGGCACCAGTGATCGGTACGACGTGAGCTCGGAGCCGCACGTGACGCTGCTGGAGGCGATGCGAGAGGCCCAGCAGCGCGACAGCATTGCACGGCAGTACGCGCAGGGATACCGGGACGTATTCGACGTCGGGCTCGCGCAGTGGAGCCATGCCCTGGGGCGATTCGAGGACGAGCTGTGGGCAGCGACCCATTTGTATCTTGTATATCTGTCGACCTGGCCCGATTCGCTGATCGAGCGAAAGTTCGGCATTCCTACCGCCCAGGCGGTATCGGAGCAGGCACGCGAGCTCCACTCGCAATTGTCTTCATATTCCGATTTGGATGGCATCAAGGAGCGCTTGCTGTCCTGGGATGAAGCGTTGAGACAGGCAGGCCTGAATCCGGGTACCAGCGCCGATCTTACGGTCGCTACCGTGTTTGCTGCGAAACTGACAGCGGCGGTGTAAAGTCCACGACGCGCGGCGGCACGGGCCGCGGGAGAGCATGGAGAAGGCCCCAAGAAACTTCTCGGCATTTCCGGGACATTGGAAAATCAAGGACAGGAAAGGAGAACGACCGAATGGCCAAAATCACGAACGTCCGCGTCGGCGAGTCGCTGGTCGGCGACGGCAATGAAGTGGCGCACATCGACCTGATGATCGGACCGCGCGGCAGCGCGGTGGAAAGTGCGTTCACCCACGCGCTGAGCAATAACAAGGACGGGTTCACGTCCCTGCTGGCGGTGATCGCGCCGAACCTTCCGTGCAAGCCCAACACGGTGCTGTTCAACAAGGTCACCATCAAGGGCGCCAAGCAGGCCGTCCAGATGTTCGGACCGGCCCAGGCGGCAGTGGCGCGCGCCGTGGCCGACTGCGTGCAGGCCGGCGTGATTCCGACCGAGGAAGCGGACAACCTGTTCATCCTGGTCGGCGTTTTCATCCACTGGGACGCCGCCGACGACAACAAGATATTCGACTACAACTATCGCGCCACCAAGGAGTCCATCGAGCGCGCTGTGGCCGGCACTCCGACCGCGGCCGAAGTCACTGCAAAGAAGGGATCGGTCAAACACCCGTTCTCGCCGAAGTAACGCGCATCGAAACGATAAAAAGGGCAGCCTGAGGGCGGCCCTTTTTATGCGCGCCCGGCCGGGCGCACTCTCGCGGGCGCTGCCCCTTTTCTATCTATCGGGTGGGCGGCTCTCCTCGTACGCCGCCTTCATCGTCTGCAGCAGCGCCACCCAGCGGGCCGGGTCCCCGCTGATCACCCGGCTCGACCAGGCCAGATCCGCACGTGCAGCACCCTCGATCGGCCGCTCGGTGCTCGCGGCAGCGGGCGCCAGGCCGGACGGATCGTCGTGAATCAGTTCGATTCCGAGCGCATCACGCGCTGGAGCAGTGCGTGGGGCACCGCGCGGGCGCACCCGCGTTAAAGCGACCGCGCGTACGCGGCTCCACGGCGCAAAGAATGGCTGCTGGTAAGGCCCATAGGGCCAAATGGCGATTCCAATCTCGGAGGCGACGATGACCGGCAGCAGCACGAGCAGCCGCGCCGCGGATCCGATCGCGGTCAGAGCGGCAAGTCCAAGCAGGATCCAGATCAGCGCGATCGGAAGCGCGCGTTGCGGATCGTGCACCAGCCAGCCGCAGGCGAACATCAACGCCACGCCGGCGGCGAGCCCTGCCCGCAGCGCAGAGCGGCTGGGCATGATCCGGACCGATCGAGGCAGGTCGAGCGGTCGGGATGGTTCCGAAGGTTGTTGCATCGAGCCGACCCTCCCGTACCCTCATCCTGGCCTTCTCACGCGGAGCGGGAGAAGGAACCGTTCGGCTCCCCTCTCCCACGCCCGCGGGAGAGGGGTCGGGGGTGAGGGTGTCGGGTGAAGCGGATCCGTGTCCGAATGTAACCCGAGTGTTGCGTTATTCCCAATTGCACCCGCCCGCGTAGGGACTTGCCCGGGCGGCTCCGGGACGGCCTCCCCTACAATTCGACTCTCCCGGAGGAAGCGGGCCAAACCTGCCTGCCGAGGTCCAATGAAAGTGATCCTGGCTCAGCCGCGCGGCTATTGCGCCGGTGTCGTGCGTGCAATCGAGATTGTCGAACGGGCGCTCGAAAAATATGGCGCGCCCGTGTACGTGCGCCATGAAATCGTGCACAACCGGCACGTGGTCGACAGCCTCAGGGACAAGGGCGCGCGTTTCGTGGAAGACCTGTCGGAGGTGCCGACCGGAGCGGTCACGATCTTCAGCGCCCATGGCGTCGCGCGCCACGTCGAGCAAGAGGCCGAGCGCCGCGGGCTGTCGGTTCTCGACGCCACGTGCCCGTTGGTGTCGAAGGTTCATATGCAGGGACAGCGATACGTCGACCAGGGTCGCACGGTCATCCTGATCGGGCACGCGGGGCACCCGGAGGTCGAAGGCACGATGGGGCAGTTGACGGCAACCGTCCACCTGATCCAGAGCATCCAGGATGTGCAGAAGCTCGACATCCCCAACGATGCACCCGTTGCCTACATTACGCAGACGACCTTGAGCGTGGACGACACCAAGGCCGTCATCGCAGCGCTGCGAGCGCGGTTTTCCAACCTGGTCGGGCCGGAGACGCGCGACATCTGTTATGCAACCCAGAACCGCCAAACGGCGGTTCGCGAACTTGCTAAGCTGGTCGATGTGATCATCGTGGTGGGCGCCCGCAACAGTTCCAACTCGAACCGGTTGCGCGAGATCGGCCAGGAAGCCGGGGTGCCGAGCTACCTGGTCGCCGACGGCAGTGAGGTTCGTCCCGAATGGCTGCAAGGCAAGCACATGATAGGGCTGACCGCCGGCGCATCAGCGCCGGATGTGCTGGTCGAGGATGTGGTGGCGGCGCTGAGGCGTTTTGCCCCTATCCAGATTTCGACGCTGCCGGGCATCGAGGAGCGGATCCAGTTTCGGCTGCCGAGCCAGTTGCTCGAAGCGGCAGTCGAATAAAGTTCAGGAGTTCGAAACTTGTCTATCGCAATTCATGAAGCGCTGAAGGTCGGTGCCTACGTCGTACGCCAGCACCTGGCGGGTCGCAAGCGGTATCCGCTGGTGCTGATGTTGGAGCCGCTGTACCGCTGCAACCTCGCGTGCGCGGGCTGCGGCAAGATCGACTATCCGGATCCGATCCTGAACCAGCGCATGTCGGTGGCCGACGCGTTGGGCGCGATCGACGAATGCGGAGCACCGGTCGTGGTGATGGCCGGCGGCGAGCCGCTGCTGCACAAGGACCTGCCCGAGATCGTGCGCGGTGCGATCGCGCGCGGCAAGTTTGTGACGATCTGCACCAACGCGCTGCTGCTGGAGAAGCATATCGACGAATACGCGCCCAGCCGCCATTTCAACTGGTCGGTGCACCTGGACGGCGACCGCGAGATGCACGACAAGTCGGTCTGCCAGAAGGGCGTTTACGACCGCGCAGTGTCCGCGATCCGGGCCGCCAAGCAGCGCGGATTCCGCGTCAATATCAACTGCACGCTGTTCAACGACGCCGATCCCGAACGCGTCGCGCGCTTCTTCGACGATGTGAAGGCGCTCGGGGTCGGTATCACGGTCTCGCCCGGCTACGCGTACGAGCGTGCGCCCGACCAGAAGCACTTCCTGAACCGCAACAAGACCAAGGAGCTGTTCCGGAGCATCTTCCGGCGCGCTCGCGACGGGCGCGGCTCGAAATCCTGGCCCTTCTTCCAGTCGAGCCTGTTCCTCGACTTCCTGGCCGGCAATCAGACCTATCACTGCACGCCGTGGGGCAATCCGACTCGCACCATCTTCGGCTGGCAGCGGCCGTGCTATCTGCTCGGGGAGGGTTACGCCAAGACCTTCAAGGAGCTGATGGAGACGACCCACTGGGACCGCTACGGAGTCGGCCACTACGAAAAATGCGCCGACTGCATGGTCCACTCCGGGTTCGAGGCGACCGCTGTGGCGGATGCCATCCGCAAGCCGTGGAAGGTCGTCCAGCTGGCGTTGCGGAGCGTCCGCACCGAAGGACCGATGGCGCCTGATATCCCGCTGGCTGACCAGCGGCCGGCCGAATACGTGTTTTCAAGGCACGTGGCCGAGCGCCTGGAAGCGCTGTCTAGAACCTAGGAGCCTGTTCCTTCCCCGTTTTGGGCCGTTGTTGCCAACGCCGGCCCAGAGCGATCAAACTTGAACCGGTTTGTCGGGTTCCGGCATTACCTTGCGCCTTAGCGTCAGGGGAATGGGTCGCGGAAGCGTGGTCGGATGGCACTAACAGCGGACCAGCTCGCCGAGCTCAGCCAGCTACTGGACCAGGCGCTGCCGCTCGATCAGGAGAGCCGCCACCAATGGCTTGACCACCTGCCTTCGGAGCACCAGGCACTGTTGCCGGCGCTGAAGCGGGCGCTGCTTGTGCCGGACGACGATCCAACGCTCGGGAGCAAATGGTTCCCGACTCTGCCGAGGATCGCCGGGCTCGGCAAGGCTGCGACCCTGCTGACCGCAGGGTTGAAAGCCGGCCAGCGGATCGGCCCGTACGAGTTGATGCGCGAACTCGGCACGGGTGGGATGGCGGTCGTCTGGCTCGCGCAGCGTGCCGACGGGGCATTCCGCCGCGAGGTGGCGCTCAAGCTGCCGCTGCTGACACGGCTGCGGCGTGACCTCGCCGAGCGCTTTGCACGCGAACGCCAGATCCTGGCGCAGCTCGAGCATCCCAACATCGCCCGCCTGTACGAGGCCGGTGTCGCAGCCGATGGCCTGCCTTACCTGGCGCTCGAATATGTGGAAGGCCAGCCACTGACCAACTGGTGCGACCAGCGCCAGAACGGCGTGCGCGAGCGCTTGAAACTGTTCCTGCAAGTACTGGACGCTGTCCAATACGCGCATGCACGCCACGTCGTGCATCGCGACCTGAAGCCCTCCAACATCCTGGTCACCGAGTCCGGCCAGGTGCGGCTGCTGGATTTTGGCGTGGCGAAGCTGCTGGCCGAGGGGGACCAGGGCCAGCGCACCGACCTCACGCGGGTCTATGGGCGCGTGTTGACGCCGGACTACGCAAGTCCCGAGCAGCTTCAGGGCGACTCGACCGGCGTGGGCAGCGATATTTACGCGCTCGGGGTCGTCCTCTATGAGCTGCTGGTGGGCGATCGTCCTTACCGAATCAAGGCCGAGTCCCTGGACCTGTCGCTCGAGCTGGCGATCAAGGAGGCGCAGGTTCGCAAGCCCAGCACGCAGGTGCAACCAACGGCCGCCGCCGCGCGCGCCACGACCCAGGAAAAGCTCGTGCGGCGGCTGCGCGGTGACCTGGATGCGATCGTGTTGAAGGCGCTCGCCAGACTCCCACAGGATCGCTATGACAGTGCCACCGCGCTGGCCGACGACCTGCAGCGCTACCTGAGCGGCGATCCTGTCGAGGCGCGGCCCTCCCGGCTGGGGTATTGGTTGGCCAAGTTCGTCTCGCGCCATCGGCTGGCGGCAGGCGCGACCGCCGTCGTATCGGCGGCGGCCATCGCGCTGATCGCTTGGGGGCGCACCGACTCGTTGACAGCGTGGTTGGTGCGCACCGAAGCCCCCGCTACGCCCGCCGCAGCCCCGCCGGCCTCGAACAAGTCGATTGCGGTGTTGCCGTTCGTCGATCTGAGCGAGGCCCGCAATCAGGAATATTTCTCCGATGGCCTGTCCGACGAGCTGATCGACCGCCTGGCCCGTACCGGGGATCTGCGCGTAATCGCCAGGACGTCTTCGTTCCAGTTCAAGGGGCGCAACGAAGACGTGCGCCGGATCGCAAGCGCGCTCGGCGTGGCGAATGTGCTCGAGGGCAGCGTCCGCAAGGACGGATCCAGGATCCGCGTGACCGCTCAGCTGATCAAGGCTTCGGACGGATCGCATGTGTGGTCTCAAACCTATGAGCGCAACGTGACGGATGTCTTCACGGTGCAGGACGACATCTGCAGCACAGTTGCCAACGCGCTGCACGCGGCGCTCAACGCCGGCTCGGCTCCGAACCTCGCCTCCGAGCACAACCTCGAGGCTTACAACGCGTTTCTGCAGGGCTGGTTCTACTACCAGCGGGCGACGCAGGAAGACCTGCAGAAGTCGGTCGCGGCCTACCGCGAAGCGCTCAAGCTGGACCCAAAGTACGCGCGGGCGTGGGCCGAGCTGGCGCGCGCTTACATTCGACAGGCCAGCTGGCAGTGGGACACGGTTCAGCACGCGTACCGCAATGCACGCGACGCGGCCGAGCATGCCCTGGCGATCGATCCGGATCAGCCGCTGGCGCATCGGATGTTGGGCTACGTCTACTGGGACTACGATCTGAAGCGCGAGGCCGGCCAGGCCGAATTCGCCAGATCGCGCCAGCTCGACCCGTCCGACGCCGACGCGCTGTCAGCGCTGACGCTCGTTGCGCTGGCGTACGGACGGATCGACGAGGCGATCGAACTGAAGCGGCGCAATGCCGAGGCGGATCCGTTGAACGCGCTGATGCTCGACGACCTGGCCACGCTCTACCTGGACGCGGGCCACGCCGACGAGGCCGAACGGGCTGTTCGCAGGGCGCTGGCGCTGGCTCCTGGCTACACCGGCGGGCATTGCAATCTGGGCGAGGTGCTGCTGGCACGCGGACAGCCGGAGCTGGCCCTGCAGGAGATGCAACAGGAGAGCGACCGCGGCGAGCGGGCCGGGTGCCTGCCGCTCGCCTACTGGACGCTGGGACGCTACACGGACGCCGACGCGTCGCTCAAGCTGCTGATCGACCAGTACGCCGACCTGAATGCATACGCCATCGCGCGCGCGTTCGCGCTCGAGGCAAAAACCGAGCCGGCGTTCCTCTGGCTCGACCGCGCCTATCGGCAACGCGACGTGGGCCTGTCGATGCTCAAGGCGGACCATCTGTTGCACGGCCTGCGCGACGATCCACGCTTCGGCGACCTGCTCGCCAGGATGAAGCTGCCGCAATAGTCGTCCTGGGCTGACTGCGATAGGATCGGCAACCGCTCCGGGCTGCATCCGGCGGCGCACGTGGGCGAGCGCTCGCGCCCTCGCTTGGGGCCTACTTGACAGGCGACCGCCACCATGGACATCCACCCGCACTCCGGCCGGATCGCCTCGATCCGCGACTACCTGGTCCATCTGTCGATGGTCGTGCTCGGCATCCTGATCGCCCTCGGGCTCGAGCAGTGGCGTAACGCGCGCGAGGACGCCGCGATCGCCCGGCGCGCACTGGACGACATGAGGGCCGAGATCGCAGAGAATCGGTCCGACCTGGAAAAGTCCGCGGCCGAGCTGGAGCAGATGGCGCCTCGCATCGATCGAGTGTTCGAGTTGCAGAAGCAGGCGATCGACGCTCAACTGCAGCACACGACGCCTCCGGCCGAGCCTGCGCCCGAATCCAACGCGGTCCACTTTCCCGTTTTTTCGACGGCCGCGTGGGACAGCGCCCTGGCGATGCAGGCCCTGGGAAAGATCGACCCGGAAACGGCGCGCCGGGTGGCGCGCATCTACAGCGAGCAGCGTGACGTCAAGGAGGTGCAGCGTTCGTTCATCAGCGTTGCCACCCATTTCGCCACGATGGGCAGCCGCGGCCTGAACGACCCGCCCGAGCGGCTGCGCGAACGATTCGGCGCTCTGCTGGAGTTCAAGACGTGGATGAGCAGTCTGGATCTGGCGTATCGCAAACTGCTGAAAACGTATGGGGACCTCGATCCGGTTGCGGCCAGCACCGGGCCCCGGGGATGACTTGAACCTGAGCGGGCTCTACGCGGCCGCCGCTGCGGGCCACCGGATCGATTCCGACAGCTCGGCCAGCACCGCGGCGGCCTGGGTCACGCCCAGCGGCCGCGACAGCAGGAAGCCCTGGGCCCAGGTGCAATCCATCTGGCGCAGGCGCTCGAGCTGCGCCTTGGTCTCGACGCCTTCGGCGATCACCACCTTGCCCAGCGCCTCGCCCAGGCGAACGATCGCACGGACGATCTCGTCGCTTTCCTTGGTCTCGCCAATTTGACGCACGAACGAGCGGTCGATCTTCAGGCTGGTGATCGGAAGCACCGACAGGTAGCTGAGCGACGAATAGCCGGTTCCGAAGTCGTCCACGCTCAGGCCCACGCCCAGTTCGCGCAGCTCCTTGAGCGTGGGAACGACGCTCTCGAGCTGCTGCATCAGGGTGCTTTCGGTGATCTCCAGCACCAGGCAGGACGGAGCAACTCCCGCCTCGCGCAGGCAGTTGCGCACGAAGGCGGCGAACTGCGGCACGGTCAGGTCTTTGCCGGAGATGTTCACGTGCACGTCCAACTCGCGCGAGGCAGGATACGCCTCGTGCCACTGGCGCAACTGGCGGCACACGTGCCGGATCGCCCAACGCGTCAACTCGTTGATCAGCGTCGATTCTTCGGCAAGCGGAACGAAGCTTCCCGGGCCGACTGCACCGCGCTCCGGATGATCCCAGCGCATCAGCGCCTCGAAGCCGACCAGCCGCTGCGACTCGATCTCGTACAACGGCTGGAACGCCATGGACAGCTGGTCGGATGCCAGCGCCTGCTGCAGCTCCGTTTCGAGCTGCAGTCGCTCCGCGGCGCGTTGATACAGGCTGGCGTCGAATAGCGCATAACACGCCTTGCCCTTGCCTTTGGCCTTGTACATCGCCAGATCGGCGTCGCGCATGACCTCCTCCGGCGACTGGTACGAGGGGTCGCTGAACGTGATGCCAATGCTGGCGCTTGAGCTGATTTCGGTTCCGGCGATTTTGAACGGCGCGCGCAGCACGTCCTGCAGGCGCTCGGCCAGCACAACGGCTTGATGGGTACTGCCGCGCAGCTCGACCAGGATCGCAAATTCGTCGCCGCCCAGGCGGGCCACCACGTCGCAGGGCCGTACCACCTTCTTGATCCGGCGCGCTGCCCGCACCAGGAATCTGTCGCCGGTGCCGTGGCCCATGCTGTCGTTGATGCGCTTGAACCGGTCGAAGTCCAGGTACATCACCGCGAACTGATGCGACGGGTCGCGGCGATGCGCATCGATCGCTCGCGCCAGGCATTCGTAGAAGCGGCTGCGATTGGCGAGCTGGGTCAGGCCATCGTGATAGGCGATGTACTGCAGCCTGCTTTCGGCGAGGCGACGATCGGTGATGTCCTGCGCCTGGAAGATCAGGCACGCCTCGGACTCGTGGTCGTCGGCGAAGATCGCGCAGTGCAGCAGGATCCATCGTTCGGCGTCGTCGCGCGGCCGACAGCGCAACTCCAGGATCAGGGTATCGAGCTCGCGCGTCAGCACGCGTTGCAGTTGCGCGCTCAGCGTGTCGGCATCCTCTGGAATCAGGAAGTCGCCGAAGGAGGCGCCACCGATGGTTTCCGCTGAACGCTGCAACAGCGTGCACAGCGCTTGATTGGCCCGCAGCAGGTGGCCGTCGACCGACACCAGTCCCATGCCGATGGCGGCGTGCGCAAAGGCGCTCTGGAAGCGCCTTTCGCTGCGGTCGAGCTCGCCCAGGTAGTGCGCCTGCTGTGCCGCTTCGCGTTGTGCCGCCTCGGCCCGCTCCCGGATCGACCGTTCGGCAGCCTCACGCTCGGTCGCCTCCTGCTGGGCGAAGTAGTAATGCAAGGTGGTCAGGAACATCGCGATCATCGGCAGTACGACGACCAGCGTCGTCATGCCGAATTGCCGGAACGCGAGATACAGCACCGCGGCCACCGACGCGCTGCCGGCGTAGGTCAAGCCGAGCCAGCCGAAGTTGCCGAGCCATTCGGCTGGCCCCGGCCACTGCTCGCGCTTCAGATAGATGACGATCGTGGTCAGCGTCGGACTCACGATGAAATAGCTGAGCGCGAACAGCATCACCCCGGCGAACACGACGCCTTCGCCGGCCACGCCGGCGCGTGCCAGCGCAGCGATCATCTGCTGGAAACCGGTGCCGCACGTCAGCATCGCGACCGCGGTGGCGGCTGGACTGGCAATGCGGCTCGACCAGCGCTTCGAGGTGCGCCACACGCAAACCGCCGACTCCAGCACGGCAGCGACGACGGCCGCTTCAGGCCCGTGCAGCAAAAGCAGTAGAAAGATAAAGATGTCGCCGGCCGCGATCGAGATCTTGGTCTTTGGGGGATGCAGCGGAAACATGCCGACCAGCGCCGCGACCAGGCTGATGCCAACCACTTGCGAAATGCCAGCGGTCGACAGGGAGCTGACTCGGATCGCGCAGAACCCGAAAGCGGTGACGCCGGCAGTCACCAGCAGCGCCCAATAGGCCGTCGCGGCCGCGTTGTAATCGGGGAAGAAACGCTGACGAAGCCCGGCGGCCCGTGCTTGCTGCGCGCAGGCCCCAGACTCGCCGACAGCGTTCTGGCTTTCCTTCATGGCGCTGCACCGATCATCAAAACGCGGCACAAGAACTTCATGGTTCGTTCCGTTTTTATGTGCGCCCGCAGCGCAACCGCCCTGCCAGCGCCGGTCTGAACCGCCAGGGCGTGACATTTCCGCGGACGTCCGTGGGCTACCCTGGCGCTGTCGACCTACCCGTTTTCAGGGTTCCTTCGGCTGGCGATCCAGGTACCCTTGTCCTGGATCGGCATTGGAGCCCCCAGCCTTGAGGGTGGGCCGGTGCTTGGCGGGGACTTACCTGCCAGCAATCGCGATAGGCCACCCTTAAGGGGCAGATCGCTCTTAAGAGCGGTCCAGACGGACAGGACTTCGCGAGCAACAGGCCATCGATAAATGCCCAAGGCACTGAGCGAATGGCTCCCGCCCGATGCGTTCAACATCCTGGTGGTGCTGTTCCTGTCGTTCCTGATCGGCCTGGAGCGGGAAGAGCGCAAGGCCGGATCGGAGCGTTTCGTCTTCGGCGGTGTTCGCACATTTCCGCTGATCGGATTGATTGCCTATGCGATCGCATTCGTCTCCGGCGGCGCGCCGCAATCGGAGGCGACCGGGTTCGTCGTGATTGGGGCTTTCCTGCTGTTGTCGTTCTGGCACAAGGTCTGCTCGGGCGGGCTGCCGGGAATCACCTCCGAGATGGCGGGCCTGGTCACGTATGTGGTGGGCGCGCTGGTCTATCACCAGTATCTCTGGATCGCCACCACGATCAGCGTGGCGGCCATGCTGCTGCTGCAGATGAAGGCGGGGTTGGAAGGTCTTGCGACGCGCATCGCGCCTGCGGACATCTTCACTTTCACCAAGTTCCTGCTGCTGACCGCGGTCATCCTGCCGATTCTGCCCAATGTTCAATTCACGGCCTTCCACATCAACCCGTTCAAGACCTGGCTCGTGGTGGTCGCGGTCAGCGGGGTGTCCTACGCCAGCTACGTCCTTCAAAGGGTGACGCGGGGCCAAGGCGGCGTTCTGCTGGTCGCCGCGTTGGGCGGTGCCTATTCGTCGACCGTGACCACGGTCGTGCTGGCCAAGCGTGCATCGGGGGATCAGCAGCCTGGCCTCTTTGCGGGCGGCATACTGATAGCGTCCGGCATGATGTACGTGCGGCTGGCCGGACTGTTGGCGATATTCAACCGGGATCTGATGATCAGGCTGACGCCCGCGTTTCTCGCGCTCGGCGGGTTGGCGATCGTCACGGGCTGGCTCTGGTCGCGGCGTGGCGCTGCGACGAGCCCGACCACCATCAAGGAACCTGAACCGGCCAACCCGCTCGAGTTGAGCGCGGCGTTCCTTTTCGCGCTGCTGTTCCTGGCGATTCTGGTCGTCACTCAGCTTGCGATTGCCTACCTGGGCAACTCTGGCGTCTACGTGCTGGCCGCCCTCATGGGCGTGACCGACGTGGATCCGTTCATCATGGGCATGACGCAGGCCGCCGGAGCCTCCACCGCCGTGCAGGTTGCGGCGTCAGCCATCCTGCTCGCGGCAGCGAGCAACAATACGGTCAAAGGCATCTACGCCTGGTCGTTCGCCCGCGGGCAGACCGGCCGCCAGAGCCTGTTTCTGCTGGTGGGGCTGGCCGTGCTGGGCCTGACGCCGTTGCTGCTGTGGATGTGAACTTGGAACAGGTTGTTCCCTCTCCCGCAAGCGGGAGAGGGGACTGCGCAAGACAGCGGTCACTCGGGTGTGATCTGACGCAGCCGAGCTCGCAGCTTGTCGAGTTCCTCCATCAGGTCAACCACCAGCGCCGCCAGTTCCGGCTCGGCGTCGAACGCGATCTCGAGGTGCCTGATCTGGCGCACCCGCCTCAGGTCGCCGCTGGCGAAGCGCCAGTGCGCCGGCTGATCCCCGGGCGGGTTCAGCCTGCCCTCCAGCACGTGTACCACCACCCATTCGGGGCTGACGTCGCAGGCACCGCACACCTGCTCCAAGGTCAGGCAGGCGTCCTCCAGCAGCGTGCCGATCACCAACGGTCGATCGATCATCGGATCAACCTCCTCGGGATGCGCGTGGATCGAAAGCAAGATCGCGCGCCATGCTTTCGTACAGTTCCTTGGCGCGCGGTGTATCGGCCGGCGGCAGCACGACCCGCAGAGTCAGCACGAGGTCGCCGGGCGGATCGCCTGGAACGCCCTTTCCGTGCGCGGTGAGCTCGCCGCCGGTCTGCGCCCCGGGCGGAACCCGGACTCTCAGAGACTTCCCATCGGGCAGCTCGACCGGAACCGCGGCGCCCAGCGCCGCTTCCCACGGTGCGACCGGCAGTTGCATCAGCAGGTTGCGGCCGTCGAGGCGAAAGCGCGGGTGCGGCTTG
>DATBCI010000140.1:0-23775 GCA_036270555.1 Burkholderiaceae bacterium | reverse complement strand
CGTCGCGGTGGCGCTGGCGCCCGTGCCGGTCGCGCTGACGAAGCTGACCGTCGGAGGCGTTGCGGGGTTGTAGCCGATGCCGGGATTGGTCACCGTCACGGTGGTAATCGCGCCGGTCGCGCTGACCGCGGCGATGACCGCGGTCGCCCCCGTGCCGCCGCCGCTGATCACCACCGTGTCCGTCGCCAGGTAGCCGCTGCCTCCCGCGACGACTGTGATCGCTCCGACCACGTTGCCGATCGTGGCGACCCCCGTGGCCAGCGTACCGACCAGCTGGCCGGTGGCTATCGGCGCGCTGAACGTGACCGCCGGAGCCGTCGTATAGCCGGCGCCTGGAGTGGTTATGGTGACTGAAGCGACCGCCTGGTTATAGCTCGCACTCGGCGACTCGGTATTGCCGACGATGATGCCGCCGCCGATGGTTCCGCCGTTGTTATAGACGCGGTTGTTTGAGATTTCCAGGTTGTTGCCATAGCCGTGCACGAAGATGCCGCCGCCGCCCTGCGAGCTGTTGGTGAAGCTCATGCCGTCGATGCGCGACGGGTTGCACAGGTAGTTGGTGGCATAGAAGATCGACGCCGGGTTGCAGTCTCCCAGCCCGTTGTTGTAGCCGTCGTCCGCCACCGTGCCGGTGCTGCTGTTCAGGTAGATGCAGCCGGTCTGGGTCGCGTTCAGCGCGCTGCAGTTGGTCGTGTCGTTGTTCTCCAGGCCCTTGGCCAGCACTGTGATCGCCGCGCCCTCGTAGGCGCCCATCAGCGTGGGCTCCTGCAGCATTTCCACGATGTTGCCGTTCATGGTGGCCGTCCAACCGAGCACAGATTCCAGCGGTATCGGATCCACCAGCGTCTGATAGGTCAGACCGCCCGCGGGCACCGCGTAACCCGTGAACGAGCCGAACGCGCACTGATACTGCCCCGTCGCGTCGTACGGGTTGGTCGGGCTGATGAAGCCCGAGTTGATCGACAGGCCGAAGAGGCATTGCACTTTTCGCCGCCACGGCTGCAGCAGCTTGCCGGCCGGATGCGCGTTGGCATTGACGACGACCGAGGGCGCACCGACGCCCTGCAGCCGCACCGGCTTCCACATCAGCACCATCTCGTTATATGTTCCGGGACCGACGATGATCAGGTCGCCCGGGTGGGCGGCGTCGATCGCGCTCTGGATCGCATCGCCGGTAGCGTTCTCGCCGTTCACATAGGCCGGCGGCTTGCCGCCGACGGTGACCGTGACCGCATCGATCGACGCCTGCCCGCTGGCGGTCACGATATGCAGCTCGCCGCAGCTGAATCCCGCCTGATTCTCCGGCACGCCGCGCTGCGACATCTCGCAGTGACCGATCCCGGTGGGCACCGTGGCCGTAATGGACGAGTCGGTCCAACTCGTGACCGTCGCGAGCTGACTGTCGATATACACCTGACCGGCCGTGCTGCCGAAGCCGTAGTGGCGCGTGACGAACTTCTGGTTATACGGGAACGTGGTAGCGGCAGGGCCGGAATAGGCATGGTTGTCCACGAGCTGGTTGCCCAACGCGGTGATCGTCAGGGCGTGGCCGGCCGCGCTGACCCATGGCCCGGCGCCGCCGCCGGAGGCGTCACCCGTCACCGAAGCGATCGCGGGCGTGCCATCCGGGTAATTGCAGTCCGGCGGGTTGTATCCATCCGCGAACGCCGCCGTCGGCACCACCGGGGTATCCAGGTACACCGTATCGGCCGGCATGAACGGCCACTCGTAGCAGAAGTTGGCGTAGTGCGGGTTGAAGTACGGATCGGTGACCAGACTGCCCGGCGTGGGGCCGGGGATCGGGCCCGGATCGTTCATGCAGGTCACCATCATCCCCGGGGCGTACCCGGTCGGGTTCGGCGGATTGACCTGCCAGGTCGAGAACGACAACCCGTTGAAAATGCCCCATTGATCGGAGTAGACGCGGGTCACTTCCACGCCGTTGTAGTCCTTGATGGAAACGGGCACGTTGGGCACGGCGAACTTCTCGCCGAACGACGGGTTGGCCGGGTCGAATTCGGACGCAAAGTCGTCAGTGATGAATCCGGTCACGTGTGCGGCGGCCGGTGTCTTGGTCCAGATGAAGAAGTCGGTCTGCGCCTGCATCTGGTCCGCGAGCGTGATCTCCTTGCGGTCGCACAGATTCCGCAGGGCGCCGGCAAAGGGCGCGACTTCTCCCCCCTCCGGCGAAGCGGCCATGAAATCAGGGACGATCCGCAGTTGGCCCACGCACGGCGCCGGCATCACAACCAGTCCGCCCGGCCCGAAGCCGCCGACGTTATACGTGCGGCCCAAATCCGTGGTCGGATTATTGGGATTCGACGGGTTCGCATTGTTGACGGTCGCCTGGTCCGGGACGATGAAGATGTTCGAAATGGCGCCGAACTGTTGTGTGACGGGCGCGATGAAGTTGTCGCCGATCAGGATGTTCTTGTCCTCCTCCTTCACGAGCTCATAGTTCGGCGGAGTCACCTCTTCGACCACGTACTTGCCGGCCGGCAGCACCGCGGGAGTCGCGCCGGTGTGCACCGGTGCGCTCATCGCGGGGTTGGCGACTGTCGCGCAGGTGATCGTCTGCCCCGAGGGCGCGGTGAACGTGCCGCTGGCGTTGGCAGCGCAATAGGGGCTCGGGAACTGGTACAGCCCGTCGTAAGGCGCCGGCTGGATCTGGCTCAGGTTGTGGAAGCCGTCATAGCACTTGTACTGAGCGTTGTTCGGCAACGCGGTGGCGGGCGACAGATAATTGGGAGTGCCTGCCAGCGTAATCGCGTAGAACGGATCGTTCGGGTCCTGTCCCGGGCAGCTCATGTTCGGCCCACCGGCGGCATTGAAGCCCTGCGCCCAGTCGTCCCAACTGCTGGTCTTGGTGGTGTCGACCAGCGTCAGCGTCGTCGTGCCGTCGGGGCCGGTGCCCTCCTTGTAGAGGTTGATGGTCACGCCGGGGACGAGCGGCTCCCAGAGATTCTGGAACAGTTGCGCCGGATCGTCGAACGGTCGCGTGGAGTTGTACACGACGTGACCACGGATCCCGCCCGTCTCGCCCGGAGCGTACGGCGTCTTGCCCCAGTCCACCATCGTGAACTCGCCGAGGCCGCCCTGCCAGCCTTCCGTCACCACGGAACCCGGGTCGATCCGGCCCGTGGAGCCCCCTGGTCCTCCGCCGTTCGGCGTGTTGGCCAGGTTGTGGTCGGTGCAGTCGGCCTGCGCGCAGTACACCGCGCCCGGCGCGCGCAGGTTGGCGGGAACCGGGAAGGCCTCCGTCGAGTTCAGGATGCCCTGATAGGGACCGCCGTTGCCGTTGCCGGCGGTGAAGCCGCCGCTGGTCGGACCGTCGACCACTCCGCCGGCGTCGTTGACGACGTGCACTCCGGTATTGCGGAAGCGCGTGTTGTCCGACTCGGTGACGTACCAGTTGAACAGCGGGAAGGTCTCGTCGAAGTGGGAATTGCCGTCTATGTCCGTGAGGAGGGTGTTGTTGAACTTGCCGTTGCGCATCCGCACTCGGGTTGGAACCTGGAGCAACCCCGGCTCGCCCGGATCCCGGATACCGTTGCCGTTCAGGTCCATGTAGGCGTTCGACCACAGGTGCGTCTGCCACGTGAACGCCGCGTACGTCAGGTCGACGGCCTGGCCTCCGCTGACCGTCACCGTCTTGCTCGAGCCGTCCACGATCAGGTCCAGCCACTGGTCGAAGACCACCAGCCCCCAGGTCCCGTCGGGGATCCCGGTGAACGTGAAGTTGCCGTTCTCATCGCACTTGGCGAAGGCGAACGTCTCACCGTCAGAATCGCCGAGGGACGCGTAGCACGTGGTGTAATTCAGCGGCGCGTAGTTGCGAGGATCCCCATGCGGGAACACGCCGCTGCTGGAAAGATACTCGTTGGGCGAGCGCGGCTGGTGCAGGTTGACCACCTGGCCATGGATCGTGTTCTTGCAGGGCAGAGGCGCCGGATTGGTGACGCTCGCCACGCAGAAGTCGTTCGCCAGTCGGGCGTTGATGATCTTAGGATTGGCCATCCCCATGAACACGTGGTAGCCGCCCGGCCCGTATTCCTGGAAGTAGGCAGGCTCCTTCATCTTGACGAACGAGTCGAGGAAGTGGGTGCCGTCCAGCGTGTTGGTCTGCAGCCATTCTTCGCCGGCCGCTTCCCGCTTCGCGCCGGGGTGGACGATCACGCCGAACCGCCCCGGCATCAGGTTCTTGATCACGGCCTGACCGGCCATCGGCGACAGCGTCACGCCGTCCGACTCGTATATGGGGCACACGGTGATGACGCCGACCGGAGCCGGCGTGCCGCTGAGGCCGCCGCCGCCCGCGGTGGCGGGGGCGTCCTGGTAGGCGTTGTCGATGGGGCAGGCATCGAGGCCCGTGACGGGGTCGACGATGCCGTTCAGGGAGTTGGTCAGCGGCATGTTGAACATGTCGTAGGTCATCTGCCCGGTGGCGTCGCCGCTGCCCCCCGCGTCGTCCCACAGCTCGATATTGAAGTCTGCGAGCCCGCGCTCGTGCACCGGGTAGGTGTCCGGTCCTCCGCCGGAGTCCGGCTCGCCGTTCAGCGGCCAATCGTCCTCGAACACGAACACGGTGACGGTGGCGGTCGGCAGCGGGTTGGGTTCAACGGCCACCGTCACCGACGCCGGCAGCGTGCACGACTGCGTGGCGCTGGTGGTGCACGCCGGGGTGATCGGAACTCCCCCCATCGTGTGCCCGCAACTGGAGACGGACCGTCCGGTGGGCGTGCTGCCGGCGGCGCAATTGCCCGGCACCGTCGGATCCGAGGTGTTGCCGGTGTTGAACGAGTTGGCCGCGTCGCCCGGCAGCACCGAGATGTAGTAATGGGCGGGACGCCCGAGGGCGTCAGTGGTCGGCAGATTCACGTCGCCCGGCAACGTCGTCGGCAGGTACGCCGCCGCGCCGGCACCGGCCGGCACGCACACGCCGCCGTCGCACACGGCCGGCACGTGCTTGCCCGTGGCCGGGTCGTAGACGGTCTGATCTCGCTCGCAGCTCTGCGGCCCCGTGCAGCCGACCGCTACCACCGGCATGTAGCTGGTGTGGAAGTTGGTGCCCAGCGTGGGCGGCAATCCGGCGGGGCAGTAGGCCGGCTTGGTTCCGCCTGAGCCGTTCTGCTCGCACGCGGGGTCGACGTGGAACGTCAAGTCCTGCTCGATGATCCACTTGTAATCCGTGACCGGCGCCTTGGTGTTCGCATCCTGCACGTTGACGACCAGCCCGCTGCCGGCCTGGAAGCTCAATGTGACGGTCGCCGTGTTGCTGACCGAATTTTCCGAATTGACCGCAACATAGGTGAACGTCGCAGTGGCGGTTCCCGTCGTGGGGGCAGACGCCATCGTGGCGGTGAAGGAACCGTCGGGCTTCAGGTTGATCGTGGCTCCTCCGGTCCCCGCGATCGTCGTGGCGGTGGTGGGGCACGCGGTCGCGCCGGCCGGCGCCGCGCACAGCGGGTAGTTGTTCGGATCGCTGTCATTGGCCAACACGCCCGGGGCGGCGACCCGCAGCAGACGCGCAATGTTGCTGGTGTAGACGTCGTTCCCAGCGACCGGCTTCTGCGCCAGCGTGGGCGACGGGCTGATTGTGGCCGAGCCCGCCAGCGTGGTGTTGCCGTTCGCGTAGAAGGTGAACGTGCCTCCGCAGGTCGTGTTGGTCGACGGCTGCGTGTAGACGAAAGTGCCGTCCGGGTTCAGCGTCAGGGAGCCGCCCCCGAAAGGAGTCAGCGTGTTGTTGGCCGGATCGCCCGTGAGCGCCACGCCGTAGACATTGGTGCCGTGCGCGACCAGGCCCTTGCCCGGGTCCGACACGGCCAGTGTCAGGCCGGGCGTGCAGTAGTAGGCCGAATTGCTCACCGCGGCCGTGGCGGCGGGCGTGGCCACGCCACCCGCCACCAGCAGGAGCGTTTGCATGCCGCCGTCCCGTGCCCCATTGGTGGACAGGCTCAGGTCGCGGGAGAACACCTCGTAGTTAGCGGGCGTGAACGCGGTCGGCGCGGCGGAGGCCGACCCGTTGCTGGCGGGATGGATCAGCACGTCGTAGACCTTGCCGGCGGGCAGGAACGCCTCGCTTTGCACCCGCACATCCAGCGACTGGGGCGTCAGAGTAGCCCCGATCGCGACATCCGGCAGGACGTTGCCGTCCTCGGCGATCAGCGACATCCTCAGCCCGTTGACGTCGGGAACGTGCATGTGCAGGCCGGCGTTCACGAAGCGCAGCAGCACCTGGCCGGTGGCTGCCGTCGCGGCGACCGGAGCGGCGGACGACGCCATCGTCGTCTTGTCGAACGACTGGCCGTTGATCAGGAAGTACATCGGCGTGTAGTTGACAGCCGCCGGATAGCAGGTGTGGGAGCTGCCGCACGCGGGCGTCCATTTCGCGGTCGCCACGGAGGGCGAAATCGTTCCGGTGCACGTGCCCGTTCCGGGCATGGTCGCCGGGCACCCGGCCGACGTTTCCAGGAACTGCTCAACCGCCCCGTTCTGCGCCGGGTCGATCTCGCTCAACAGCAACGGCACGCTGGCATCGTAATTGATCGCGTACGGGGCTCCGGTCGGTGCTGCAGCGGTCGGCGCGGTTCCTGTGTAGGCCGTGCCCGGTCCGAACGCGCTGCCGCCCGCGGTGCCCGGCGTATAGACCACCAGCACGCCGTACAAGCCCATTGGCCCCTGGATCGACGGATAGGTTCCGGACTCGATCAGGTAGGTTCCCGGTTTCAGCGCGGTCCAGTTGTACGTCTGCGTGCCCGTGTTGGGCGACGCTTCCGGAACGAACGATCGCACCCGCGCCCCCTGTGCCGACGGCTTGAACGTGGCGCCGATCACGGTGGTCCAGGTGGCCTGGGTCTGCTCTTGGTGGGCGCCGTCGGTGCGCGGCCCGCTCTCCCGGACCGGAGCTCCGAGCCCGCCGCCCAGCTGCCCGATGATGCTCAGCGACGTTTCGACCGGCAGGTTGTTCGTCAGCGTGATCGTCAGGCTGCCGGTGGTCGCGCCGGCCGCCAGCGGCACGGTGATCAGCGGTGGCTGCCAGCCGGTCGCGGCCTGCGCCGACCCGCTCATCGCCGTGCAGGTGGCGGGCGCGACCACCGCGCCGCAGGTCCATCCCCACATTGGGACGGTCGCGCCGTCCGGCAAGGTGGTTGTCTGACGCGTCGCCGTCACGGCGACGGACTGCGCCGAAGCGACGCCAGCCGTTGTCAGCAGCACTGCACCGGTCAGGATCGCTGCGATCAAGCGTGCATCATCGGATTTCATCTCGTTCTCCCCGCTCACAGCGTTTCGTCGATGTACCAGACCGGCGGATCGACCAGCATGATTTGCATCATTCCGCCGGGGAACACGTCGTTGGTGGTGATCTCGCGCTCGTTATGCGAGTGCCACATGAAGGCGATGCCCGACTCGGGCGGCGGGTTCTGCAGGGCGCCGCCCGGCGGCAGCGGCGTGGGTCCACGACTGCGCACGACCGCGTCGGGACCCAGATAGGGCGTGCCGTTGAACCAGAGCCCGTTGGTCACGATCAGCGGGTCGAACTGTGTGGCCGGGCCACCGCTGCCGACGGCGCCGACGGGACTGGTTTCCAGCGGATGGTTGTGATCGGCGCACCATTCGTAATAGTTGGGCGCGCTCGGACTGGCGCCGCTGGCGACCGTGTAGTACCCGTTCGCATCCGGTACGCACGGGGGGTTGCCCGCGTTGCCGGGACTGTGCCCGTAGATGTCCCAGCCGAGGCCCCTGCCCGACCAGTAGAAGATTCCGTCTTCGGCCTGACCCGGCGTGGTGTCGGTGTTGAACTCCATCCGGCCGCCGAGCTTGGCGGGGTCGGTCTGGCTCACGATCAGGTTGCCGTCGCGCGCGAGGATCCGAACATGGTTGCCGTGCTCGTGGAAAGGATGCTGCCAGTGCCCCTGCCCGATGATGCGCACCAGCGTCAGGTCGCCCGGGTGCATGTGGGGATTGGCGTTATAGGGCTGGTTCGGATAATTCGGCGCGTAGGACGCATCCATGTTGTCTGGCATGGACCGCCCGTTGATCAGGAAGTACGCGGGGTGGTAGGGCTCGGTCTTCACGTCGAGCGCCGTCGGACACGGGTTGGTGGGGCTCGCCCCACAACTTGCGATCGTCTTGACCTGCGCCTCAGCCGCCAGGTGGATTCTCGGGTCCAGCTCCATCCATTGCGTCAGGTACTCGCGGTCGTAACAGGTCGCCGCGTGGTCGTACGCCGACGGCGCCAGCCGGAAGTCGACGCCGGGATTTCCGCTACCCAGCTTCTGTCCGATGTCGGCTCCGATCGCGGAGCACGCCGTGGGAGGACTGGCCGGCCGAACCACGACGGCGCCGTACATCCCCATCTCGACCTGCAGGTCCGTCTGGGTTCCGCTCAGGTAGTTGTGGGTCCCGGGCGTGGTGGCCACCAGCGTGTAGGTGACCGATCCGCCGGGGGTCGCTTCCTGCGCCCGCAGGCCGGCCACGCCGCCGCTGGCGCTGACCACCTGCAGGCCCGGGAAAATCAGCGAAGTGTTCCCCGCGGCCGCCGGCAGATTGTTGGTCAGCGTAACGGTGAAAGGTACGTTCTCGGTGACCACCAGCGTGGGAGCCGGCACCTGCATGGTGGGACAGAACGCGCCCGTGGAGTAGGGCACGAACGAGGGACTGGAGCCCGACGCGCATCCGTAGCCCCAGGAGTAGATCGAGGCGCCATCCGGCTGCGTGATATAGCCCTGGGTCGCGACCAGACTGAACGTGTTCACGGTCCCCGTGCCGGTGATGCCCTGCACCGCCGCCTGTGCTGGCCCGGCGAACGACAGGACCAGCGCCGCCACCGTCAGGACATCGACCCACGGTGCAAGGACGTTCTTGCTGTTATCGTTGAGTGGATTCATCGCCGCGTCTCCTGTCTTCTACTGGACGACCACTTCAGTCATCAGGCCGCCGAAGTTCTCGGCGTCGTTCGACAGGTGGTCGAGGTTCGGCGTGTAGAGGAAGTAGGTGCCCGGAGCGATCCCGGTGCTGTCCAGGATCACGTCCAGCGACTCTCCACCTCCGAGCGTGATGGAGTTGGTGTTCACGTACATGTTGTTGCCTGCCTGGTCGCGCAGAATCTTGGCGTTGAACCCGACCAGCTTCATCGGGATCCCGAGCGAGGCCAGCGTCTGGTATTCGGTCACGTCGAGATCGGCGATCCGCAGCAGCGCGCGCTGTCCCGTTCCTCCAGGTCCGCCATGGCTGTCGAGCGTGATCAGCGTCGGCAGCGGCTGGGAGAATCGCGTCCGGCCATCGGAGTCCTCGGTCCCAATCGCGTTGGAGGCCGGATCGGGGCTGCCCGCCGCCTGCGCCGCCGACACCGACGGGCCTCCGGCGTATCCCGGCACCCCCACCGTGTCCGGATAGCTGCGGCCGTTCAGCAGGAAATACTTGTCCTTCATGTCGGCGAAGCCTTCGGGGTTGAAGGTCATGCCGACGAAGTGGAAGTTGGGATCAAAGCCGTGGATCTGGATCGGCACGTCGATGTCGTAGCGGGTCGAGCCGTCGCCGTCGTCGTACGCGTACTTCTCGCCCGCCGCCTGCGTGGCTCCGGTGTTGATCGCCGGCTGCGGCGCCGAGCACAGTATGTCCGGAGGCGTCGTGCCGTTGTTGTTGCCCGTGTCCTGGCACGCGGTGCGCAGGTCCTGCTGATACCAGGTGGTGGCCGCGGTGTAGAGCGAGGTGCCGACGGGCAGCCGGTTCTGCCGCGGTCGCACGTAAAGCTGTCCCACCATCCCCATCTGCAGGTGCTCAGGCGGCGTGATGTGGCAGTGCCAGAAATAGGTGCCGGCGTCCGGAGCGAGGTAGTAGTACGTCGCGCTGCCGCCGATGTTGATTGCCCAGCTCGGCTCCGGCACGCCGTCGTAGAAGGACGACGCGTTCGGGTAGCCGTGGAAGTGAACGGTGTGCTGCTCGAACAGGTCGGGGCGCATGATCATCCCGACGTTGCTGAGCGTCAGGAAGAATTCGTCGTCCTCGTCGAACGCGAACAGCGGTGCCGGGAGGTTTCCGTTCATCACGCCGATCGTCATGACCGCAGCGGGATCGGCGACTGCACCGTTCAGGCTGACCGGGCGGGTCGGGTCGTACGTGGGATTGGTGATGCCGCTGTTGCCGGTGATCCCTGCCGCTCCGGCCGTGGCGCAGTTGCCCGGCGATGCCGGCCCGCACACGCTGGGAAGCGTCGGGCTGTTGTAGGTGTTGTTGAAATCGGCTGCGAACAGGGTACCCGGCTGGCCGTGCTTGATCAGGTCCATGCCCGACAGCGGGCCGAACGCGAACATGAATGTCTGGTTGCCGTCGGCCTCCGTCATGTAGCCGTCGCCGCCCGAGATTTGCATGCATTTGACGGCGCCGCCGTTCAGGACGTAAGTGAGCGGAACGCCTCCCACGGTCTGGCTCGTCGTCACCGGCCCCTGGTAAGGCGGCTCCGCGGCCTCGGTCAGGGGCGCCGCGAGATTCGGATTGCCGATGGCGGTGGGATGTATCGGCGTGGTGCTCGGACACTGGACCATGAAGGACTGCGCGCCCGCGGTCCCCGCCGCCGCCGCCAGCAGCGCGGTCAACCCGCAATGAAGAACCAGAAGTCGTGACCTTGACATGTGACCTCCCCGCAGGACTCTTTGCGACAGCAACGCGAAAACTGGCTTTTCCACCCCAACCCCCTTTCTCTCCGGCTGCGGTCGCCGGCTTCGGCTGACAGAAAGAAGTGCCGCTCAACTATCTGCGGGATCCCGCCCTTCGGCGTCGCTCGTTTCTGGCCCCGCATCGAGACAAAAACTGGGGGCAGCCTATTAAGAATGGTTTACAGCGACATTCAGTGGAACCCCTTAGGCGCGCGTCCTAAATCGCCTTAGGGATGCGTCCTAAACCGAAGCGCTCCTAGAGGGCGTTCGACGGGACTGAGCGCCCTGCCGTACCGAGCCGTTTGCTTTTGAGCTAAAGGTTTCTTTGAGTTATTGCTTTAAATTTGCCAATCAGTTTCGCGGTCTCGTCGAGGGAGCTTGAGTAGATATTTCTTAAGAGCCTGTGTCGACGCTCTTAAAAGATCCCGGCCCGAGATCCCGGCACTTCGTGAAAGACCTTGGGGACCACGCTGCTGGTTATGTACTTTTTCTTTGTATGGTCGAATGGGTAAACCATTCGATAATGAGGTCAGAATTCAAAGTTTTTTTTGGCATGTGCGGCGCCCACGGTCAGCAAGAACGTGACCGAATCGGATCCCGTGAAGCTGTGGAACTACACCCGCGCTAGCCCTTTTCTTGCACCCAGCTCAGCAGCGCATCCAAAGCTCCGGTGGCCGCGTCCGCGTTGGCGTGGTTCACGATCGCGACCACGACATAGTGGTGCCCGCTGCCGGCCAGAACGTATCCAGCGACGGCACGAACCCCTTCCAGCAGGCCCGTTTTCACATAGGCGCTGCCCGAGGCCGCGCTGCGGTTCTTCATGGTGCCGTCCAGGCCGGCAACTGGCAGCGAGGCGACGAACTCGGGCATACGCGGGCTCGCATAGGCGTGTTGCAACAGGCGCGCCAGGCTGTCGGGAGCAATGCGCTCGTGGCGTGACAGGCCGCAGCCGTTCTCCAGGACCAACTCGGGCATGCTCAATCCAACACGCGATAGCCAACTGGTCATCGCTTGCACCGAACGTTCAGGGCTGGCCCGCTGGCCCGGCTCCGGCGCGCCCAGCGTCAGGAACACCTGGCGTGCCATCACGTTGTTGCTGAACTTGTTGATGTCGCGCACGATCTCGGCAAGCGGTGGCGATTCGTGGGTCAGCAGTTCCACGGCGCTGGCCGGTGTGCGGCCATCGCGCACCTGGCCAATCCAGGATCCGCCGCTGGCCTCCCACAGCGCGCGGAAGGCGGCGCCGACAAACTGCGTGTGGTCGAGCAGGCTCACGTGCCAGCTTTGCTCCCCGCACTCGAGCGGGTAGTGCCCGGCAAAGCGCGGCGACCATGGATTGCCGAAATCGGCCTTCAGTCGCTCGTGCCAGTCGCCGCATGTTCCGTTGCCGAGCGGAACGCTCGCGGGCAGCTTCACTCCCGCCAACGAGGGTGTGGCGATGATGCGGGCCTGCGAAGCGGATGGGTCGGGGATGAACTCCAGGGTGACCGTCTTGAAGTTAACCAGCAACGCGTCGGGCGCAACGTTGTAGGGGCGCAGCTCGTTGCCGTCCAGGGAGGAGCCCGCCTCGGCACCCGCCTCGAAGGCCGACTTGTCGAGCACCAGGTTGCCGTGAAGCTGGCGCAAGCCCAGGCCGCGCAGGCGGTGGACCAATATCCAGAATCGTTCGATCACCAGACTCGGGTCGCCGCTGCCGCGCAGAATCAGGTCGCCGTCCAGGCGTCCGCCGCGCGGGTGCGACGTCGCGTAGACCTCGGTGTGCCACTGGAAGGTCGGCCCCAGCAGGTTCAGCGCCGCGTAAGTGGTGAGCAACTTCATGGTCGACGCAGGGCTCATCGACACCGACTCGTTCACCGACAGGGCGAGCGGTCCCGCATCGAGCGGGGCCACGACGATTCCGACGGCGGAGGACGGAATGCGGTCTTCGTGCAGCGCCGCGGCAACTGCCGGCGGGATCTCCCCGTGGACCGGCGCGGATTCCGCGCCAGCGACGCGCGACGTCCAGGCGAGGCCGCCCAGACAGGCCGCCGCAACGATCAACCCGCGCAGTGCGCCATTCACCGATTCAGGACCGCAGCCAGCCGCTTGCGATAGGCCGAAACCAGTTGCGGCTGCTGCGCGGCCAGCTCGAATACGGAGAGCATCGTGCTGCGTCCGGCGTCCTGCGCGAAGGAGCGATCGCGCTCGACCACCTCGATCAAATGCGCCAATGCCGGCTCGAATTCGCGCCGGGCGATATGCCACTGCGCCAGCTCCAGCCGGGCCTGCAGATCGCCCGGGTTGCGCTGGACACGCGCTCGCAACTGCTTCTCATCCGGTCCCGACGCAACGACCTTCAAACTGGCCAGGCGCGTGTTCAGCGCCTTCCAGCGCGCGTCGCCCTGCAGCTTGGCGTCGACCGCCGCAAGAGCCCGGGCTGCCTCGTTGATGCGCTCTTCGTCGAGCGGCGCGGCCAGGCGCTCCAGCAGGATCTCGGCCAGGTCCAGCTGCGCGGGCGCCGAATTCGGGTCCAGGGCGATCGCCGCCCGCAGGGCCGCCACTGCCTCGGCGAGCTGGCCGTTGTCGGCGAGGCGCTGCGCCTTGCGCCGCTCGATCTCGCTCGCATTCGGCACCAGCCGCTCGATGAACTCGCGCAGCTGCGATTCGGGCAGGGCGCCCACGAAGGCGTCGACCGGTTGACGGTCGACAAACGCCACCACGTACGGAATGCTGCGCACCCTGAACTGGGCCGCCAGCTCGGAGTTTTGATCCGAATTGATCTTCACCAGCCGGAATTGTCCGGCGTAGTCGCGCTCGAGACGCTCGAGCATCGGCCCCAGCACGCGGCATGGGCCGCACCAAGGCGCCCAGAAATCCACCAGAACCGGAACATCCAGCGAGGCTTCGATCACCTCGCGTTCGAAATCAACCTGACCAATCTCGACCATGATGACCTCCCGACCGCCATAACGTCGGGCCGGTTAGGCAGAAATCAAGCCGCGCGGGCCATGACAGCCGACCGGCACGGCCTTTCAGTTGTAAAGGTGCAGTAGTCCGAGTCCCGCGCGGCGGTGCGAGCCGAAGCCTCGTTGTACGCGCTGCTTCAGGCGATCCGGATCGGCCACTTCGAGCGCACCTTCGATCATCGCATGGTCGATCCGGTAGGGAACGCCTTCGTGTCGAAACCGCAGGCTGCGCAGCGAGGCGCTGAACATCAGCGGCTTGATGCCGAAGCCCGGCGCGCTGGCGCTGAACCAGGCTTCGAATTCGGCTGCGGTTCGGAATGGATGGACCAGCTTTTCCTCGCTCTGGTAAACCTCGTGCCCCACGCAAACCGGCAGCGCGAAGTGGTACATCAAGCCGTCGGCCAGCTGCAGGACCAGGCGTTTAGGTTCGAGGGCCATGCCGCCGGAGGGTGTGCCGCTCCAGGGCACCGTCGATCTGACCCAGAAGCGGCCGGCAACGCTGCTGTCGGCCCGGAACAGGAAACTTCCCGCCCCGGCCTTCTGGCCAAATACAAGGCGCAACCTGTCGTGCGCCGTGATCGGATCGCACTGCGCTTCGAACGCGACAGCGGTCTCGTACAACTCGATGTGGGGAACCTCAAGCTGGGTGAAGCCAACCAGCGTGGGTCTTTGCTTGGCGGCGGCCTTGTGGGCCGGACGGTTCATGGAATCTGGCTTTCGGTCGAAGTGAACTCCCACTACTTACTTCAAGCCGAATCTGAACACAGCCGTACGAACGGATTACCTCGATCCCGTGTTGCGTCGCATGAGCCGCCGAGAGTGGTTGATCGGGGCCGGGAGAAACAGAGGAGAAAACAGGGCGGCAGCCACGACGGCCGCCGCCTCTGGGTGACGCGCTTGCCTGGCAACCTTGCTCAGGCGGCCACTTTGCCGGTCGCGGCATTGGAGGCCGCTGCCATCGCGCTGGAGGCCGTCTTGGCGGCCGCCGCGAAGTTAGCCTGCGCCCAATCCGTCGCCTGGCGCGAAACCTTCGACGTGGTGTCGAACGCCATATTGCCGGCCGCAACGGCGCTGCGCAGCAGCGCCAGGGCCTGCTCGGACCCGGCGGGCGCGTTCTTGGCGGCAAGGTCCAGCAGCTCGGCGAAGCGCCGGTTGCTGTCACTGATCTGCTGCTCGACCACTTTGCCGATTTCGGCGCTTACGCCGTTGGCGATGCCGACCCAATCGCGCGTGTAGCTGACCAGCTTTTCGAGAGACGGTTGTGCAGAAGCTCCCGATAAGGCGAGCAACTCGTTAGGGTCCTTGACGCCCGACAGCGACTGCGCCGCCTCGGTAGCACTGTCCATCACGTTGCGGGTGGCCGCGACGTTCAAGGTCGACAGCTTTTCGGCTCCGACAATCAAGGCACGGCCGACGGCGGTCAGCGCATTGACCTGCGCGCGCTGCAGTTCGAACAATTGCGAGGGGTTGGTGATCATGGTGGCTCCTGGTGGTTGAGTTTTCGTTTCGAATCGTGGATGCTGCGATGCACAATCTAACTATATGCTGCGACGCACAAAAGTCAAGCATCGAATGATTGCGCAAAAGCGGTAGGTGTTACTAAGAATATGCGGAAGAGGGGAGTTTGCAGGGTGCGTCGCCGGCGGACCTTGCCGCTCCTGGGAGTTGAATTCGCGCAAACCTGTTCATATAATCAGCACTCGCAGGCTTTGAGTGCTAACGACATCGGCAGGGCCGCGGGAATTAGTCTGCAGTTCCAAATCGAAATAATTAACGGATTTTGACGGGAGATGCTATGAAAATACGTCCATTGCACGATCGCGTGATCGTGAAACGCTTGGACAACGAGCGCAAAACGGCGTCGGGAATCGTGATTCCGGACAACGCCGCGGAGAAGCCGGACCAGGGCGAAGTGGTTGCGGTCGGCCCCGGCAAGAAGGATGACAACGGGAAACTGATTGCCATGGACCTGAAGGTCGGCGACCGGGTCCTGTTCGGCAAGTATTCAGGCCAGACCGTCAAGGTCGAGGGCGAAGAGATGCTCGTGATGCGTGAAGAAGACATCATGGGCGTGATCGCTTAAGGCGTGCGCAATCGACTGAACCCAACTGATTCGGAGTTATTCAATGGCAGCTAAACAAGTTTTCTTCAGCGAAGACGCACGCCACAAGATGATTCGCGGCGTGAACATTCTGGCCAATGCGGTGAAGGTCACACTGGGGCCGAAGGGTCGCAACGTCGTGCTCGAGCGCAGCTTCGGCGCCCCGACCGTCACGAAGGATGGCGTGTCGGTCGCCAAGGAAATCGAACTGAAGGACAAGTTCGAGAACATGGGAGCGCAGATGGTCAAGGAGGTTGCCTCCAAGACGTCGGATACCGCGGGTGACGGCACCACCACCGCCACCGTGCTGGCCCAGGCCATCGTGGTCGAAGGCATGAAGTACGTGGCGGCCGGCATGAATCCGATGGATCTGAAGCGCGGCATCGACAAGGCCGTGGTGGCCGCGGTCGAGGAACTCAAGAAGATCAGCAAGCCGTGCACGACCAGCAAGGAAATCGCGCAGGTTGGCGCCATTTCCGCCAACGCGGACACCGACATCGGCAAGATCATTGCTGATGCGATGGACAAGGTCGGCAAGGAAGGCGTGATCACGGTCGAAGACGGCAAGTCGCTCGAGAGCGAACTGGAAATCGTCGAGGGCATGCAGTTCGACCGCGGCTATCTGTCGCCGTACTTCATCAACAACGCGGAAAAGCAGATCGCGGTGCTGGACGCTCCGTACGTCCTGTTGCACGACAAGAAGATCTCCAACATCCGTGACCTGCTGCCGGTGCTGGAGCAGGTGGCCAAGGCCGGCCGTCCCTTGCTGGTCGTGGCCGAGGAAGTCGAGGGCGAGGCGCTTGCCACGCTGGTGGTGAACAACATCCGCGGCATCCTGAAGACCACTGCGGTCAAGGCCCCGGGCTTCGGCGATCGCCGCAAGGCGATGCTGGAAGACATCGCGATCCTGACCGGCGGCACGGTGATTGCCGAGGAAACCGGCATGACACTGGAAAAAGCGACGCTGCACGACCTGGGTCAGGCCAAGCGGGTCGAAATCGCCAAGGAGAACACGACGATCATCGACGGCGCGGGCGAAACCAAGACGATCGAGGCGCGCGTGAAGGCGATCCGGCAACAGATCGAAGAGGCCACCAGCGACTACGACAAGGAGAAGCTGCAGGAGCGCGTGGCGAAGCTGGCCGGCGGCGTGGCGTTGATCAAGGTGGGCGCCGCGACCGAAGTCGAGATGAAGGAGAAGAAAGCCCGCGTTGAGGACGCCTTGCACGCAACCCGCGCCGCAGTCGAAGAGGGCATCGTTGCGGGCGGTGGCGTGGCGCTGGTTCGTGCGCGTCAGGCGATCGCCGCTGTGAAGGGTGAGAACCCGGATCAGGAGGCCGGCATCAAGATCGTGCTGCGTGCCATGGAAGAGCCGCTGCGGATGATCGTGGCCAACTCCGGCGAAGAGCCCAGCGTCGTTTTGAACAAGGTTGCCGAGGGCAAGGGCAACTATGGCTTTAACGCCCAAACCCACACCTACGGCGATCTGGTGCAGATGGGCGTGCTCGATCCGACCAAGGTGGCGCGTACTGCGCTGCAAAATGCGGCATCGGTCGCGAGCCTGATGCTGACCACCGACGCAATGGTGGCCGAGTTGGTCGAGGAAAAGCCGTCCAAGGGCGGCCAGGGCGGCGGCATGGGTGGCATGGGCGGCATGGGTGACATGGACATGTAAGTTCGTCCCTCGGTTGCGGATCCCGCAAGGGCTCCGCGCCGTCGAGTTCGAGAAAGCGCAAGAGGCCCCGTTTCGGGGCCTCTTGCTTTTGCAAGCTTGCTTGCCCGCCCGAGCGTTTGCCGTTACAACGGTCGAAAACTCGGACCGGAGGAGGACGCCATGCAGGAGAGCGATGCGCACGAATCGACGCCGTCCGCTCCCGACGACGGCACCGCGTCCGCCCCGAGCGAGGCGGCCCCATCCGCGGCCGGCGAAGCTGCGGGGTCCGCCGCCGGCGCCGAGGCTACTGCACCTGCCCCGAGCGAGCCGTCACCGCCGGCAACCACCGGCCCCGCTGCCGAGCCGCGCCGCTGTCGCCTGCGCTTTACCGGAACCGGCGAGGAGTATTTCGGCATCTGGATCGTAAATCTGCTGCTCACGATCGTCACGCTGGGCATCTACTCGGCGTGGGCCAAGGTGCGCAAGATGCAGTACTTCTATCGCAACACTCAACTGGACCGGTCGGGCTTCGAATACCACGGCAACCCGGTCGCCATCCTGAAGGGGCGTTTGCTGGCGGCAGGTTTGTTGATCGCCTACAACGTTGCGCTGAAGACGCTCGGCGCCGTTGCACTGATCGTGGTGCTGGCCGTCATCGCCGCCGTCCCGTGGCTGCTGACGCAGTCCTACCGATTCCGGCTGCGCAACTCGAGTTACCGAGGATTGCGTTTCAGGTTCGAAGGCCCCGTGTCGGAGGCCTATCTGTTCATCGGGCTGCCGATGATTCTGATGCTGGCGCCGAGCGCCCTGATCCAGAGCGGGGTCGCCGGCGATCCGCAGCACTCCGACCCGATGTTCGGCATCTTTATCGGCGGGCTTTACCTCATGCTGGCCGTGTTGTGGCCGTACCTGCACTTCAGCTTCAAGCGCTGGCAACACGGGAACGCGTTCTACGGTACTGCGCGCGGCCGTTTTGCGGCACGCCCTGGGGAGTTCTACCGCGCCTATGGCGCGGCCTGGGGGATAGCGCTCTTTTGCGGGATTCTTGCGGGCATTGTTGCGCCCAGGATCTTCGGGGTTGCCGGCAGTTCAACCGGCGGGTCGTTCGCCCGCGGATTTGGGTTTGTGCTGGTTGCCATTCCCTTCTACTTGGTCGCCATCTGGGTCGGATCCATCGTGACGGCGCGGATCCAGAACGCGGCCTGGTCCGGCACCCGGATCGAAGGCGTCGCCTTTGCCGGCGACATGCGCGCCGGCCGCCTGATGGGAATCACGCTCGGCAACGTTGTGATGATCGTCCTCAGCCTCGGACTGCTGATTCCTTTCGCCGTGATGCGCTCGATGAAGTACAAGATCGAATCGATCGAAGTGCTCGATGCTGACGCGCTGGCGCAATTCGTGGGTGATGACGCGGGCTCAAGTGTCGGCGCCCTTGGCGAAGGCGCCGTCGACGTGATGGATTTCGATTTCGGATTATGAGTGGCACGGCGCCGCCGACTCTTTCGGCACGCTTTCACGACGGCCGGTCGGCGCGCCCGCAGGCCGTGGATTTGCAGATCGATGCCACCGGCTTGGTGCTGCGAGGCGAGGCACTCGAGCGCCGATACGACTGGGCATCCGCCCAGGTGTTGGAGCGCCTGCAGCATGCTCCGCGCGTGATTCGATTCGCCGACGGCGCATTCTGCGAGGTTGCCGACCAGGCGACCCTCGATGCCTTGCTGGCGACAGCCGGCCATCGGGATTCCTGGGTCGCCCGCTCCCAGCGCCGCTGGGGCGCCGTGCTGGGCGCGACGGCGCTGTTGCTGGCGACCCTGTTCGCCCTGTACCGCTGGGGCCTGCCGCTGGCCGCGGACCGGATCGCGCGCAGCATTCCGCCGGCTGTGGAGGCGCGCGTCGGCGCACAGGCGACCCGGTTCGTCGAGCAGCAGTTCGGGCCCAGCAAGTCGTCGGGGCCGCAGGCTGACCGGGCATGGCACGTCTTCGATTCAATCGTTCCGCCCGATGGTCGCGATTTTCGCCTCGTGCTGCGCGACGGAGGGTCGATCGGCGCCAACGCGTTTGCGTTGCCGGGCGGCACGGTGGTCGTGACGGATCAGCTGCTTGAACTGGCGCCCGGCGATGCCGCGTTGGCCGGTGTTCTGGCGCACGAGATCGGCCACGTGGAACACCGCCATCTGATGCGCCAGTTGATCTCGGGAACCATGGTCGGTGCGGTGACCACGCTGCTGGCTGGCGACACGTCGAGCGTGATGGTGGCTCTTCCCGCCGTGCTGGCCGATCTCTCGTATTCGCGCGACATGGAGCGCGAGGCCGATGCCTATGCGGTGGATCTGCTCAAGCGCAAGGCCATTCCGATCGGTCCATTCGCGGACCTTCTGCAACAGCTGCAAACTGCGCATGGATCCAGGGGCGATCCGGGCTGGGCACGCTACCTGCAGACACACCCCGATACCGGGGACCGGGTCGCGGCCATCCGAGCGGCGCAGGACCGATAAGGCGCCGCCTTGCAGCGTTAAGCCTCGCTCGTGAGGCCGGTTTCGTCCGTTAAACTACGGGGTATGAACCTCACCGACCAGTTCCTGATTGCCATGCCGAACATGGTCGATCCGAACTTCGATGGGACGGTCGTCTACGTGTGCGAGCACAGCGACAAGGGTGCGCTGGGCCTGGTCATCAATCGGCCCACCGACCTGACGCTGGCGCGCCTGTTCGACAAGATCGATCTGCGGCTGGAAATCGCTCCGTGGCGCGACGAACCGGTCTTCTATGGCGGCCCGGTGCAGACCGAACGCGGTTTCGTGCTGCACACACCGACCGGCAATTTCAGCTCGACGCTGAATGTGGGCGAGGACATCGGCCTGACCACCTCCAAGGATGTGCTGGAGGCCGTGGCCGAGGGCAATGGCCCCCCGCGGCTGCTCGTCACGCTGGGCTACTCCGGTTGGGGCGCCGGCCAGCTCGAGCATGAACTGGCACAGAACGGCTGGCTGACGGTGCAGGCCGATCCCCGCGTGATTTTCGATACGCCGGTGCGCTCGCGCTTCTCGGCGGCACTCAAACTGCTCGGCGTTGATTCGCTGCAGCTCACCGGCCAGGCGGGCCATGCCTGAGCTGGCGGCTGGCGCTGGCAGGCTGTTGAAAAACGTAGTGAGCAAAGCCGAGTTTCGACCGAGCAGCGACGGCGTTGCGCTCGGATTCGACTATGGGCTGCGCCGCATCGGAGTGGCGGTGGGCAGCGCGGCCGGCGCGCCGGCGCGCCCGCTGTGCGTGATCGCTTCGAGCTCGGGGCAGGTCTGGGACAAGCTCGCCTCGCTGATCGAGCAATGGCAGCCCTCGGTGCTCGTGGTCGGAATCCCAAGCCACCCCGATGGCAAGCCTGATCAGATGACCGCACGTTGCGAACGCTTTGCCCGCCAGTTGCAGGGACGCTTCGGTCGCAGCGTCGCTCGGGTCGACGAGCGCTATTCGTCTGCCGTGGTGGGAGGGGCGGCCGCACGCGACGACCATGCCGCGGCGGTGATTCTGCAGCAATGGTTCGACCAGGAGACGCCCAGGTGACGGCGCATTTCAGCGCGCATTCGATCGACCTGGACGCAGAGTCGATCTACGCGCTGTTCGCGCAGCGGGTGCGCGAGCTGGTGGCCGGCCGCTCGATGGGCCTGGTCGGGGTGCACACCGGCGGAGTCTGGCTGGCCGAGCGGCTGCGCAAGGACCTGAATGTGGCGGCCGAGGTCGGCGTGCTCGACGTGTCGTTCTATCGGGACGATTTCGCCCAGGGCGGCCTGAATCCGGGCGTGCGACCGTCGCGTATTCCGTTCGAAATGGCCGGCTGCCATGTGGTGCTGGTCGATGATGTCCTGTACACCGGACGCACGGTACGGGCGGCGATGAACGAGCTGTTCGACTACGGGCGGCCGGCGCGAATCGACCTGGCGGTGCTGATCGACCGCGGGGGACGCGAACTTCCGATCGCACCCTCGGTGGTCGGACGCACGATCGAGGTGCCCGACGACGTCAGCGTGGTGTTGCGCAGCGAGCCCTCCGGGCGCCTGCATCTGACGCTGGAGCAAAAGGCGCGTGCCGGACGCGACGATGAACCCGCAGCTGAACGCTGACGGCGAGCTGCATCATCTTCTTTCGCTCGACGGGCTGCCGCGAGGCATCATCGAGCGGATCCTCTCGACCGCGGACAGTTTCATCGGCGTAGGCTCGCGCGAGGTGAAGAGCGTGCCGCTGCTGCGTGGCCGCTCCGTATTCAACCTGTTCTTCGAGAATTCCACGCGCACCCGCACTACGTTCGAGATCGCCGCCAAGCGGCTGAGCGCGGACGTCTTCAACCTGAACATCGCCGCTTCCAGCGCCGCCAAGGGCGAATCGCTGCTCGACACGATCAACAACCTGACGGCGATGCAGGCGGATCTGTTCGTGGTGCGTCACGCGCAGGGCGGCGCGCCGCACCTGATCGCGGCCCACGTGGCGCCGCACGTGCACGTGATCAATGCGGGCGACGGTCGCCACTCGCATCCGACCCAGGGCCTGCTCGACAGCTACACGATCCGACACTACAAGCGCGACTTCAGCACGCTCTCGGTCGCAATCGTCGGCGACATCATGCACTCGCGCGTGGCGCGCTCCGATCTGCACGCGCTGCGTGCACTGGGGGTGCCGGACCTGCGGGCGGTGGGCCCCTTGACGTTGCTGCCGGACGGTCTGGAGGCACTGGGCGTGCGCGTGTTCACGTCGCTCGAGCAGGGCCTGCGTGGCGCGGATGTGGTGATCATGCTGCGGCTGCAAAGCGAGCGGATGAGCGGGGCGCTGCTGCCGAGCGCCTCGGAATACTTTCGCAAGTACGGACTGACCCCGGAGGCGCTGCGGGCGGCCAAACCGGACTGCATCGTGATGCATCCCGGCCCCATGAATCGCGGTGTGGAGATCGATTCGCGCGTGGCCGATGGGTCGCACAGCGTAATCCTGCCGCAGGTCACCTTCGGCATCGCCGTTCGCATGGCCGTGATGTCGATCGCAGCCTCCTCGACGAGGTTCCGATGAGAATCGCGATCGAGTCGGCGCGCCTGATCGACCCTGCCGCGGAAATGGATCGGATCGGAGGCCTCTACCTGGCCGAAGGGCGCATCGTGGGCGTGGGCGCGATGCCGGTCGGATTCGAGGCCGATCGACGCATCGACGGCCGGGGTCTGATCGCGGCCCCCGGCCTGATCGACCTGTGCGCCCGCATGCGCGAGCCCGGCACCGACGGGGCGCTGCGCGTCGAAATGCGCGCCGCACTGGCGGGCGGAGTCACCGGCGTCGTCTGTCCGCCCGACACCGACCCGCCGCTCGACGAGCCGGGATTGGTGCGGATGCTGCGCCAGCGCTCACGCGAGGCGGCCGGGGCGCGCCTGTATCCGCTGGGGGCACTGACGGCCGGACTGAAGGGCGAGGCGCTGGCGCAGCTATGCACACTGGCCGAGGTTGGCTGTGTGGCGTTTGCGCAGACCGGGGCACTGCCGGACCAACGCGGCACGCTGCTCAGCGCGTTGCGATACGCGCGCACCTTCGATTTTGCGGTCTGGCTGCGGCCGGTCGACTCGACACTCGCCTCGGAAGGCGTGGTGGGTGAGGGCGCGGTCGCGGGCCGGCTGGGACTGGCGGCGGTGCCGGTCGTCGCCGAAACCGTGGCCTTGCACACGATCTTCGAGTTGCAGCGGGCCACCGGCAGGCCGCCGGTCCGCATCCACCTTTGCCGCCTGTCGACGGCGGCCGGCATCGAGCTGCTGCGGGCGGCGCGACGCGAAGGATTGCCGGTCACCGCCGACGTTTCGATCCTGCAGGTGCATGGGGTCGATGCGGACATCGGGCAGTTCGACTCGAACTGGCGGCTGGATCCGCCGCTGCACTCGGAGCAGGACCGCGCCGCGATCCGCGCTGCGCTGGCGGATGGCACGATCGATGCCATCTGTTCGGACCACGCTCCGGCAGCGCTCGAGGACAAGCTGCTGCCGTTCGGAGAAGCCCGCGTCGGAGCCTCGGGTCTGGAGACCTTGCTGTCGCTGATGCTCGGCTGGGCCCAGGCTGAGAACATCCCACTGCTGCGCGCTCTGGATCGGTTGACCCGCGGTCCGGCGCGCGTGCTGGGGGAGGATACGGGCACGCTGCTGGTCGGGCGCAAAGCCGACGTCGTGCTGTTCGATCCGTCCGAGCGCTGGACGGTCGACGACGGGGCACTGCTAAGCTCTGGCAAGAACACGCCATACCTGGGGAGCGATCTGGCCGGCCGTGTGCGGGCCACCATCGTGGGCGGCGAAATCCGGTTCGAACGGGCGGCGGAGGCGTCTTCATGATCGCAAAGCTTTATCGCCTGGGCCTCATGCTGATCGCCCCGATCACGATGGTGGCGGCGTTCGCGCACGTCGCGCTCGG
>DATBCI010000139.1:0-7596 GCA_036270555.1 Burkholderiaceae bacterium | reverse complement strand
GGCGCAAGCTGCAGCTGACGCCTGCAGCCAACGGGGTGATGCAGCAGCTCCACGCGGCCATGGAGGGGTTGCGCCTGGTATCGCGTCAGCTGCGCCGCAAAAGCGCCGAGCGCGTCGTGGTGATCTCCTGCGCACCGTCGTTCGCGTCGCGCTGGATGATTCCGCGCATGGACCGTTTCAGCGCGCGCCACGCGGACATCGAATTGCGCCTGCTCGCAACGCGGCGCCTGGTCGACCTGGGCGCCGAGGACGTCGACGTCGCAGTGCGCTACGGCAGCGGCCGGTACCCAGGCCTGCATGTGGAGCGCTTGCGCGGAGAAAGCGTCGTCGCGGTCGCGCACCCCCGCGTTGCCGGCAAGCTGCGCCGGCCAGCGGACCTGGTCGAGACGCCGCTACTGCGCAATACCAGCATGAGCTGGGACGCGAGCTTTCCCGACTGGCCTGCCTGGCTGCGGGGCCTGGGCCTGTCGCCGCAGAAGAAACTTCGCGTACGCGAGTTCGATGAAGCCAATTTCGTGATCGACGCCGCTCTGGCCGGCCTGGGCGTCGCGCTGGTGTGGAAGACGCTCGTCAGCGAAGACCTGGCGGCGGGCCGACTGGTGCCCCTGTTCAAGGAGCAGCCGTTGACCAACGCCTATCACTTCGTGTGTCTGCCGGCGCGGCTGAACGAACCCGCGATTGCAGCCTGTCGCCAATGGCTGATCGATGAGGCGCGTGCCGACTGAACGGCAATTGCGCGAACCTTTGATACTCTGACTCCTCACCAACCGAAGGACCTGGCATCGTCATGAACTCGATCCGAAATGTCGCCGCTTTGCTCGCAGCCGCCGCCGCGCTGGACGCCAGTGCAGCAAGCGGTCCAACCCGTTATCGAATGGATCCGCTGCATACCTACGTCAGTTTCGAGGCACCTCATGTCGCGGCGATTTCCTACTGGCGCGGCAAGTTCGATCGAACCAAGGAGGGCGAGATTGTGCTCGACCGGGCGGGCAAGACCGGGACCGTCGAGGTGACGATCGACGCCTCGTCGGTCGATCTTGGCCTGGAGAAATTGAGCGATCACGTCCGCAGCAAGGACTTCCTCGACGTTGCCAATTTCCCGACGGCGACCTACAAGGGCACGATTCAATTCACAGGAGACACGCCCACTTCGGTCAACGGTGAGCTGACCCTGCACGGAGTCACGAAGCCGGTCATGCTCACCATCAACTCGCTGAAGTGCGTTCCGGACATGATGCTTCAAATCGAGCGCTGTGGCGCCGACGCCAGCGGGAAGATCAATCGGAGCGACTTCGGCGTCAGTTACGCGGTGCCGGCAACCGGCAGTGATGTCAGGCTGCTGATTCAGGTCGAAGGACTGATCGTTACCCAGTAACAGCGAGCGCCTTCGCCGCTCACGCCTCGCGGTCGAAGGCGTCGACGCTTTTGGGCCAGTCCTGCTTCAGCAAGCGGGACAGCGCGCGATCTGCCAGCAGGCGGCCGCCGGTCTGGCAGCGCGCGCAATAGTTCGTCTCATTGTCGGCGTAACGGATCCGCTGCACCGGCGTGCCGCACACCGGGCAGGGCAGCCCGAAGCGGCCGTGCACCGCCATGTCGTCTCGAAAGGCGGTTACTTTCTCCGGAAATTGTCCGTTCGCCTGGCGGCGTAATCGATCGGTCCAGAGCTGCATCTGATCCTGTATGGCGGCGTGCAGGCGGGCCAGCTCCTCGTCGTCGATGCGGCTGGTCAGCAGGACCGGCGAGAGCTTTGCAGCGTGCAGGATTTCATCGGAATAGGCGTTGCCGATGCCACTGAAGAGCTTGGGATCGGTCAGGGCCCGTTTCAGGGTGTGGTTTTCGCTGCGCAAGCGCGCGGCGAACTGCGCCAGGCTCGATTGCAGAATGTCGATCCCGCCCGGGTCCTGCAGCTGCAGCTCATGCTCTCCCTGAAGCAGGTGCAGCGAGGCGCGCCGCTTGGTGCCGGCTTCGGTCAGAGTCAGCGTGCCGTTGCTGAATTCCAGGCGTGCGAGCACGGCTCGCTTGCCGAGCGGCACCCCTTGATCGAACCAATGCAGGCGGCCGGCGATCATCAGATGAAATACCAGCCACAGGTCGTCCTCGAGCCCGATGGCGATGCGCTTGCCGACGCGGCGCATTTCGCTCACGCGCCGACCGTGCGCGGATTGAAGCGGTGGCAGCGCCGTTCGCAGCAGGAACGGCGAAACGATCTGCACGCGCTCGAGCGGCTGTCCGACGATGCGACGATCCAGGGCTTCCAGGTAGACGGTCAGGTCGGGGAGCTCGGGCATGGGGCGTCCAGCCAGATCGCGATCCTACCGGTTCGCGACCCGTCGGTTCGCCACTCGACGCAGCGGCCAGGGGCGTCGGCGCCCCTGGCCGTGGCCGATGCTGCCTCTCGTTTCTGCTGCTTCGTTCTGCTGCTTACGTCGAGTGCTGCTATTGCGGCGAAAACACCGCGACGCCCTGGGCCCGGCTCAGACCACTGATCGGCAGGACGGTCGGGGGAAACGGCTCGCTCAGGGTGCCGTCCGCCGCGACCTTGAGGGTATGGATGGCGTTGGCCGAAGCGCTGGCGGCGGCGCTCGATTGCTCGCCCGATACATACCCGGTCGGCCGACAACGCCTCGGCTGAAAGTTTTCAGGCGCGAGCTCGACCAACCCCAGATCCTGGACGCCGGAAGACTTTTGTGCGGTTGTCGCCTGCTGGTTAGTTCGCCGGCGGCCGCCAGCCGGTTACAGGCACGGGGTCGAATCGATGCGCGGTAGGGACCGCGCCCGGGCTTTGCGCGGTCATACCGCTGCAAAACAAAGTCATGCCGGTGTAACCAAGACCGCACTGGCAACGAATATAAGAAAGGGGTCGGATTGGGCGAGGAGCGTCTCAGAGGCTTGCTGGCCAGAGGCCTCGCTGGCGATGCGCCGGCCTACCACAGTTTCCTGAAGGAGCTCAGCGCACACCTGCGCGCGTTCCTCAGGAAGCGCCTCGTCAATCTGCCGGAGGAGGTCGAAGACTTGGTGCAGGAGTTGCTCTTCGCCGTTCACAATCAGCGACATACCTACGACCCGCGGCAACCCTTGACGGCCTGGGTGTATGCCATTGCGCGCTATAAGCTGGTCGATCTGCTGCGCCGGCGCTCGCGCAACGAATTGCTCAACGACCCATTGGATGAAGACGACGCTCTGCTCGCCGCGTCGGACAGCGAGGCGGCCGACGCGCGGCGCGACCTGGCCAAGCTGCTGGCCGCTCTTCCTGATCGCCAGCGTCTACCGATCATTCACATGAAGATCGAAGGACTTTCGGTGGCCGAGACGGCCCGCCTGACCGGCATGTCGCCTTCCGCGATCAAGGTCGGCATACACCGCGGGCTGAAGGCGCTGGCGGCAAAGATCAGGAGCGGACCGTGAGAACCGAGGAGCTGGTGTCGCTGCTGGCGACTGGAACCGAAGCGATCGACCTGCGCCCGGCGCTGCGGCGTTTCCGGGGCGCGGTGCTTGCAGGGACGGGCGGGGCGATGCTGTTGATGTCCGCGTGGCTTGGGGTGAGGTCGACGCTGGTGCGAGACTTTTCGGCGCCGCTTTTCTGGATCAAGGAGGCTTTCTGTGTCGCGCTGAGCATCGCGGGGCTGCTTGCCGTGATTCGCCTCGGGCGACCCGGCACCCGTCTCGGTCCGATCTGGTTGGCACTGGTGGCACCGGTCATCGCGATGTGGCTGCTGGCAGCCCTGGTGCTGCTGTCGGCCGATCCAGGCGCTCGCGCCGGGTTGATACTCGGACAGACCGCCCGCGTTTGCCCGGCGCGTATCGCGCTGATATCGACTCCGCTGCTGGTCGCGATGCTGGCGGCGTTCAGGCAGCTGGCGCCGACGCAACTGCCGCTGTCCGGCGCGGCGGCCGGACTCGCCGCTGGATCGATGGCCGCCCTGGTGTACTCGCTGCACTGCCCGGAATTGCAGCCGGCGTTTCTCGGGATCTGGTATGTGCTGGGCATCCTGATTCCAACCGCCATCGGGGCGGCGTTGGGACCGCGCCTTCTGCGCTGGTGATGGCGCAGATCGCGGGCGAGGTCGATTCGCCCGCGACCCGAGAGACATCATGCAACCGGCCTCGCACGTCAGTCATCGTCCGGCCCAACCGCGGGCCGGGTGTCGGTCAGGAAGAAGTTGGCATCGAGCGGCGCTGCGACGGCGCGGAACGGACGGGCGGGCGCGCCCAGATCGTAGAACGCTCGCAGATCGTTGCTGGCGCGCGCATCAGCGAAATAGAGCGCGCCCTCGGGCACGCCGAAATTGTGCTCTACGAAACGCAGGATGCTGCCGAAGTCGTGCCTGGCGTTGTTGACGGTTCGCGTTGGGGTGTAGGCGGAGACGAAGATCAGCGGCACCCGGAAGCCAAGCTGGTAATCGCCTTCAGGCGCGGGCAGGATGGTCGGAGGTTCGTGGTCGTACCAACCGCCCCAATCGTCCCAGGTGATCAAGATCGCCGTATTCTTCCAGTAGCCCGTTCCGCCGTCGCACGCGCTGCTTTTACCGATCGCGTTGACGATGGAGGCGACCCAGGACGGGCCGCCTCCATCATTGGAGGCCGCATGGTCCGAGTTGGCGGCGGTCGGAATCACCCAGCTCAACGAACGAAGCCGGCAGTTGGCGATGTCGGTCAGGACATCGGCCGGGACCAGATCGACATTCTGATTCCAGTCAGCGCCCTGACAGTGGCCGCCCGGGCCGGTCGACTGACAGATATGCTGGATCGCGTTGGGCGCGGTCCAGATGGAGCCTGCGGTCGGAGCGTAGTACCTCCAGCTGATCGCCGGCGGCAGCAGGTCGGCCATCGTTTCGTGCTCGAAGCACGGATAGATCGCGTGGTTCTGCAGGCCGCTCGGGTCGATCAGCTTGACGGTCGTTCCGGCCGGCGCGGCGCACCCGGCACCGTTGGCCCCGGTATTCTCGGAGGCGAAAACGCCGATCGCATCGTCGCCCGCGGTCGGCGCCGAGGTTCCGCCGAAGATGAATTGGTGCGCGGGAAAGCTGGGGCCCTGATTGGTCTGAAACATGAAATTCGCCCAGCCGTATTCGGTGGCCAGTTGCAGGTACGGGTTCAGGATGCCGGCGGAGTTGTCGACATAGCGGAACTGCGGCTGCGCGGGGCAGGTGCCGACGCACGTGATTCCGCCCGCTCCGTTCATCTCGCACGGGCCGGTCGACGACTGCCGATTGCACATCGCCACAAAGGCCGTGTGCGCATGGCTCAGGTCGTACTTGTTGGCCAGCAACACGAGCTTCGGTTGCGTCGTTCCAGTCGCCGAGTTCCTGTCGAGCCAGTGACTCACCTGGATGTCATACTGGCCAGGCGCGGGCTGGGCGCTGCACGAATCTGCCGAACCGAACGGCGGCGTGCACAGCCCCTGGAACAGGTTGTCGGGGGTCCGGTTTTCCTGGAAGACGATCACAATGTGTTGAAAGCGTTCGAGCGGATCCGGCGGGTTCACGGTCTGGGCATTCGCCAGGCCCGTTCCACATCCGGCCCAAACCAACCAGGCTAGAGCAAGACGTTTCATCTGCGGTTCCTCCAAAAGTACGAACCCCACTGCAGTGACATGAAGGGTGGGACTTTCCTGCATGCGACCGCGGCTCGCTGCATGTCGTTCAAAAGCAGGTTCAAAACATGGGTTGAAGAGCATGTCCTCGTGGAAGCGATGCTCGCCGTTATACGGCTGTGAGCGCGCTTTTCCCCACATGTCCTGAAAGACTGCGGGTTTGAAATTTGTAAATGAAGTTACTTTTTCGCAGACGACATATCACCGTCACACCGAAGCGGCAACCCAATGATCGACCGTCACATTGCCTTCGCTGATCTTCCGCCGTCGCACTACAGAAACCTGAGACACGCCGAGCTGCCGCACACGCCGTCAGGCTTCCTCACGAGATTTCTGTGGGCGCGCTTTCGCGGGCGCGTGGTCGCCGCCGTTGTTTGCACGCTCGGCGGCATCGGGCTGATGTCGCTCGAGCCGATTTTCCTCGGGCGACTGGTCGAGGCGCTGCGTCTCGGCGGGACTCCCGGCGCGGCCCCTGGTCCCTGGCCACCTGCGGTGTGGGTGCCTTTCGCACTGGTGGCAGGCGCGTGGATCGTGTCTGCGATGTTCAACCGCCTTGGCGAAATCGTCGACCTCGAGACGGGTCCACACGTGCGCGAAGAGATCCAGGTCTATCTGTTTTCGTGGCTGATCGACCACTCGCCGGAATACTTCCACCGCAATTTCGCCGGCCAGCTGGCCGCCAGGATCAAGCAGGCGGGCAACAGCGCGATCTCGATACTGGGCCTGGCCACCAACGATTTCGTGCGCGTGATCGCGTCTGTCGTGATCAGCGTGTTGATCATCGGCTTTGACCACCCCGGGCTGGCGCTCATGGTCGTGGTGTGGACACCCATCTATGTGGGCATCTCGTTGCTGCTGGCCCGGCGCCGCAAAGCGCTGTCCAAGGCCTTCCAGGATCAGGTGTCGGCATCGACCGGCGTCGTGGTGGACCTCGTCAAGAATGCCGACCTGGTCAGGTCATTCGCCAAGGGCGAAGAGGAAAGCCGGCATGTCGCCCGTGCCGTGCAGCAGGAGCGCGCCGCCTCGAAACGGCTTCGCTGGTACGCGACCGCCATGAATCTCGTGCTCTATACCGGGATGCAGATTTTCCAGATCGCGTTGATCGGCGCCACCCTCTACCTCACGGTGCGCGGCCGCCTGGTCATCGGCGACACGGTCAAGATGCTGTCGCTGTCGACCTTGCTGATGAACAACATCTGGGGTGCGGCCTCGCGCATGCTGGAGTTGCTGGAGCACTCCGGCCAGTTCGCTTCGGCGCTCGAGATGATTCTGGTTCCCCATGCGATCGCCGACGCCGCCGGCGCCAAGCCATTGGTGGCCCATCAGGGTGAGATCCGGATCGAGGGCCTGCGGTTCGGCTATGCGGACAATCGTCCGGTGTTCGATGGACTGTCGCTGTCGATACCGGCGGCGCAGAAGGTGGCGGTGGTCGGTCCCAGCGGCTCCGGCAAGAGCACGCTCGTCAAGATTCTGCGCCGTGACTACCAGCCGCAAGCCGGGCGCGTTCTGATCGACGGCCAGGACATTGCATTGGCCTCGCAGGCTTCCGTCAACGAGGCCATCGCCGAGATCCCGCAGCAACCCGGCCTGTTCCACCGGTCGATTCGCGACAATATCGGCTACGCGCGGGACGACGCCAGCGATGCCGAGATCGCGCAGTGCGCGCGCTACGCCCACGCCGAGGGATTCATTGCCGAGCGCGCCATGGGCTTCGACGCGATCGTGGGGGAGCAGGGGATTCAACTGTCCGGGGGCGAACGGCAACGGGTGGCCATCGCGCGAGCGCTGCTGAAGGACGCTCCGATCATCATCCTCGACGAGGCGACGGCATCGCTCGATTCCGAGACCGAGCACATCATTCACGACGCGCTCTGGCGCCTGTTCCGCGGGCGAACCGTGATTGCAATTGCGCATCGCCTGTCCACCATCACCCGGATGGACCGCATTCTTTTCGTGCAGGATGGCCGCGTCCTGGAGGACGGCACACACCACGAACTGCTCCG
>DATBCI010000138.1:0-21778 GCA_036270555.1 Burkholderiaceae bacterium | reverse complement strand
GGCATCACCACAGCGCAGGCCGAGGACCGCTTCCAGTTCGAGCGGCACGGCTACTTCGTGGCGGACCTGCGCGACCACACACCGCACCGGCCGGTTTTCAATCGGATCGTGACCCTGCGCGATTCGCGTTCCAAATGAGTCAGTCGCCCGACGCTGCACGCCGGATCGCCTCGCTGCGGCAAGCGATGCGGCGCCACGGGCTGGCGGCCTGGATCGTGCCATCGTCCGATCCCCACCTGAGCGAGTATCTGCCGGAACGCTGGCAGGGGCGCCAATGGCTGTCCGGCTTCACAGGATCGGTCGGAACGCTGGTGGTGACCGCGCACTTCGCCGGCCTCTGGGTCGACAGCCGCTACTGGCTTCAGGCCGACGCGGAACTGAACGGGTCCGGCATTACGCCAATGAAGGTCAATGCCAATGCGGGTGTTGCGTTCATCGACTGGCTGGCCGCGAACTGCCATCAGGGCGAACAGATCGGCGTCGACGGCCGGGTGCTGGGCCTGGCCGTCACCCGCGCTTTGCAGGACGCGATCTGCGCATGCGGAGCCTCGTTGCGGATGGACCTGGATCTGCTGGACGACATCTGGCGCGAGCGGCCTGGACTGCCGGCGGCCCCCGTGTTCGAGCAGCAGTCGCGCTTCGCGCCGGTGGCCCGCTCGGTCAAACTGCAAAAGGTGCGCGACGCGATGAAGGCGGCCGGGGCCGGCTGGCACCTGATCTGCGCGCTGGATGACGTCGCCTGGGTCCTCAATCTGAGGGGATCCGATGTCCCGTACAACCCGGTGTTCGTCGCCCACCTGCTGATCGGGCCTCAGGCCGCCACGTTGTTCCTGTCGGACGGCAAACTGCCGTCGGAACTTCGCGCCCGCCTGGCCGCCGACGGCGTGCAACTGGCCGGCTACGATCAGCTCGCCTCACAACTTGCGCAATTGCCCGCCGGCAGCGCGATCCTGATCGACCCGCGGCGCGTCACGGCCGGCATCCTGCAACCGCTGCCGGCCGGCGTGCGGCGCATCGAGCAGATCAATCCGACCACGCTCGCCAAGGCGGTGAAGAACGACACCGAGGTCGAGTTGATCCGCCTGACGATGGAGCGCGATGGCGCCGCACTCGCCGAGTTCTTCGCCTGGCTCGAGCAGGCGCTGGCGCACCGCGAACCCATCACCGAGCTGACGATCGATGAGCGGATTACGCAAGCCCGGGCGCGCCGCGACGGCTATTTCTCGCCGAGTTTCGCCACCATCGCGGGCTTCAACGCCAACGGGGCGATGCCGCACTACCGCGCCAGCCAAAGTTCGCATGCGGTGATCTGTGATGGACGCAACACCGGCAATGGGCTGCTGCTGATCGATTCCGGCGGTCAGTACCAGACCGGCACCACCGACATCACGCGGGTGGTCGCGATCGGGCAGGTCAGCCCGGAACAGCGGCAGGATTTCACGCGCGTCCTGAAAGGCGTCATCGCGCTGTCGCTGGCGCGCTTCCCGCGCGGTACGCGCTCGCCGATGCTCGACACCCTGGCGCGTGCTCCGATCTGGGCCGCGGGCGTCGAATATGGCCACGGCACCGGACACGGCGTCGGCTTCTTCCTGAACGTGCACGAGGGTCCGCACGGCATCACGCCGTACCTGTTGGCCGAGCCGCAAACGGCGATGGAGCCCGGCATGGTCACTTCCAACGAGCCCGGAATCTACCGGGCCGGCCGGTGGGGCGTGCGCATCGAGAACCTGCTGCTGACGGTACCGGCGCAAACCACAGAGTTTGGAAGCTTCCTGGGCTTCGAGACGCTGACCCTGTGTCCGATCGAAGTGCGCTGTATCGAGCGCGACCTCCTGAATCCGGTCGAAATCGACTGGCTCAATGGCTACCACGCGATGGTGCACACGCGGCTTGCGCCGCATGTGACGGGAGCCGCCGCCGATTGGCTGCAGGCCAACACGCGGCCGATCTGACGACCGATCGAATCGACGACGGGCTCGTGGGTCACTGCCCCACGTCGATGATCTGGACTTTCACGTGGCGCTTCTTTTCGTCGCGCATCACTGTCAGATCGACCGTGCTGCCGATGCCGGCCTTGTCCAGCTCGACCACGAAGGATGACACCGTATCGACCGCCCTGCCGTTCACCGCGACAATGATGTCGCCCAGTTTTCCGGTTTCACGGTTCAAAGGCTTCAGCCCGGCCTGAGCTGCCGGTGTGCCACGCGGTACTTCGTCGATCACGACGCCCGTGATGCCGGCGCGCTCGACCAGGTCGGGCCTGACCGGATTGATGCCGATGCCCGGCAGCGGCGCGCGCCCGCGCGAGATCAGCGACGGCACCACGCGGTTGACCAGGTCCGCCGGAATTGCGAACCCGATCCCGGCAGAGCTGCCTGATTCGGAGCGGATCGCCGTGTTCACCCCGATCAGCCGCCCTGCACTGTCCAGCAACGGTCCGCCGGAGTTGCCCGGGTTGATCGCGGTGTCCGTCTGGATCACTCCCGCCACTTCCCGGAATTCGGTGGTCGGCAGCTCCCGCCCCAAGGCGCTGACGATGCCGTGTGTCAGCGTGCGCTGCAGGCCGTACGGATTGCCGATCGCATAGACCGACTGGCCGATCCGAAGGTCGCGCGACGTTCCGAGCGGGATCGGGCGAAGATTGCGCGGCGACCGCGTCAACTTGACCACGGCCAGGTCGTAGTCCGGGGCGGTGCCGACGATGCGCGCTTCGACCGGCTCGCCGGCGTCAAGCTGCACGAATACATTGCGGGCGCCTTCGACCACGTGGTTGTTGGTGACCACGTGGCCGTTGTCATCCCATACGAACCCGCTGCCGGCACCCCTGGCGACGGTGGCCGTGAAGAACCCGGTCGGCTGCAGGATCTCGGTCGTGATGTAGGCGACAGACGGGGCGGTGTTCTGGAACAGCTCGACCAGGGACAACTCGCTCGGCGGCAGCGGCGCGCGCGGCGTCACTGCACGCGACTCGACCTTGGGAAGGTCGCGGGCGAGCACCCCCACGCTGGTCGCCCAGGCCATCAGCAAGGCAACCAGCGCCCAGCGACGAATGCGCAGTGTCTGTGCTTGTGCCGGCATCGAAGGATTATCGCCCGGCCCGGCCGCCCGTGATAAATTGACTGCGCCATGGAAGAAGCGAACCCGAACAGCGACCGATACTTCGACCTGTCGCTTCGGCTGCTGACGATTTTCGTTCTGGTTTCGCTGGTGTGCTGTATCGGGTTCCTGTCCTACCGCTGGATCGAGCCCCGCATTCACAGCCGGCAGGCCCCTGCGATCGAGTCCCGCACTCCGGTCGCGCCCTCCCCGGCTCCGGCCGCCGCAACGGTGCCGCCGCCGGCCGACCAGATCATGATGGACCCGCGCAAGACGTTCAAATGCGAGGAGCGGGGCAAGGCCGTTGCTTTCTCGGACCGCCCCTGCGACAGCGGATCGGTGCAGATCCTTCCGCTGAATCCACCGCAGCCGGCCGCCCCCACCCGGTGAGGCCCGGAGGCTGGTGATGAGCGCGCCGCAGATTTCGCGCCGCTCCAACCTGGATCCGGCCTTGATATCAAGGACCGCGCCGCTGCCGGTGGCGTGGTACCTGGACCGGGCCTGGTACGAGCGCGAGATGCTCCTGCTGTTCGACCGCGGCCCGAACTATGCCGGACACGAGCTGATGGTGCCGCAGCCCGGCGACTACGCGACGCTGCCCTGGATGGACGAGCGCAAGGTGCTGGTTCGCGATGCGAACGGCGTGAACCTGCTGTCCAACGTGTGCCGGCATCGCCAGGCGCAGTTGCTCGACGGGCGAGGCCGGATCCAGAACATCGTGTGCCCCGTGCATCGCTGGACCTACGCCCTGGACGGCCGCCTGCTCGGCGCGCCGGACTTCGACCAGACGCCGCAGTGCTCACTGCCCTCGACCCGGCTGATCAACTGGCACGGGCTGCTGTTTGCCGGCCCGCGCGATCCGAGTCGGGACCTGGCCGATTTCCCGCTGGCGGGCGATTACGACTGGAGCGGCTACGTCCACGATCGAACGATCGTCGAGCAGTGTCCGTTCAACTGGAAGGAATTTCTGGAGATCTTCCTCGAGCTCTACCACGTCGAAGCGGCCCACCCCGGATTGCAGAAGTGGGTCGACGCCGGCAACTACGAATGGGGCTTCGGCGACCGCTGGAGCTACCAGATCCTGGGTGTCAATGACCAGCTGCGCGTTCAGACGTCGGCCAATTACGAGAAGTATCGCGATGCGATCCTGCACTATTCGGACGGCCGCCTGCCCAAATACGGAACCGTATGGTCGATCCTTTATCCGAACGTGATGATCGAGTGGTATCCCTACGCGTTGGTGGTCAGCACGCTGATCCCTCGCGGGGCGGACCACACGACCAATGTGGTCGAGTTCTACTACCCGGAGGAAGTCCAGGCCTTCGAGCGTCAGATCGTCGATGCACATCAGGCCTGCTACGCCGAATCAGCCGCGGAGGACGCGGCCATCTGCCTGCGCCTGCACCACGGGCGCCGCGCGCTGTGGCTCGCTGGAGAGGACGACGTGGGCCCGTATCACACGCCACATGAGGAGGGCATGATCCATCTGCACGACTGGATACGCCGCGAGATGGGCCAGCGCCGCACCGCAGACTGACGCAAAACCAGGCCACCCATCGTCAGTCTGCCGCAGTGCGGGTGATCCGCTCGATTGCGCGGGCAGCGGCGGCGAACCCGAACGGCGCGGTGACCGCCACCGAGGAGCCGTATCCGGCGCAGGCGAGGCCCGACTGCACCCTGAGCGCTGGCCCCTGTCCCGCCAGCGGGACAGGGGCGGAGATTGGCGCGCGGACCGGCTCGTCCGAGTAGATCGCATCGACTCCGAACAGCGGCCGGCGCTTGAACGTCTCGCGCGGGAATTGGTGACGCCGGCGCAGCCGGTAGCGCACCTTGGACAGCAGGGGATCGCCCAATGCGCGCGCCAGGTCGGCGCAGCGGATACGGGTCGGATCGGTGCGGCCTCCGGCGGCGCCGCAGGTGATCACGCGCAGCCCGATCGACCGCGCGTGAGCGATCAAGGCGGCCTTGGCCGAAACCTGGTCGATGCAGTCCAGCAGCAGATCGAAGTCGCGGATCAGCTGCGACACGTTGTCTTCGCTGACGAACTGCTCCACGCACGTGACCTGGGCGCGCGGGTTGATCGCGTCGATCCGCTGCGCCATCGCAACCACCTTGGCCTTGCCGAATTCGCCGCCCAATGCCTGTATCTGCCGATTGGAGTTGCTTTCCGCGACGTGGTCCAGATCGATCAGCGTGATGCGCTCCACACCACAGCGAGCCAGCGCCTCGGCAGCCCACGAGCCGACCCCGCCGACGCCGACCACGGCGATGCGCGCCGCGCGCAGGCGCGCGTGCGCTGCGGCGCCGAGCAGGCGGGTCACGCCGCCGAATCGGCGCTCGCCGTCGGCCTCATCAGGGTCTACGCTTGGCTCTTGCTGCATGGCGGCATTCTAGTTTCGTGGTTCCATTCGAGTAACCTTGCCGCATGACGATCTCGAATCTGCGCAGCGAGTACGGGCGTGCAGAATTGAGCGAGCAGGACGCCGCGACCGATCCGATTGAGCAGTTCGCGCGCTGGTTCGACGAGGCCACCGCGGCCGGAGCGCGCGACGTCAACGCGATGAGCCTGGCCACGGCGTCGGCAGATGGTCGCCCGTCCAATCGGATTGTGCTGCTGAAAGAGTTCGACGCCTCGGGTTTCATCTTCTACACCAACTATCACAGCCGCAAAGGCCGCGACCTGATCGCCAATCCGCTCGTGTGCGCCCTGTTTTTCTGGGTCGAGCTGGAGCGTCAGGTGCGCATCGAAGGCAGCGCCTCGCGCATCCCTGCCGAACAATCCGACCGCTACTTCGCCCAGCGCCCGCTGGAAACCCGCCTCGGCGCCTGGGCCTCACCACAAAGCGAAGTGATCGCCGACCGCGCCGAGCTGGAAGGGCGCCTGGCCGAGGCGCGCGCGAGATTCCAGCGGGCCGATCCCCCCCGGCCGCCGCACTGGGGCGGCTACCGTATCGCCCCCACGAGCATCGAGTTCTGGCAGGGCCGCGCCTCGCGCCTGCACGACCGGCTGCTGTACGTCCGGGAGGGCGGTGGCTGGCGCCGCAGCCGCCTGGCGCCTTGAATTCGCCCCTCGAGCGCAGCCCGAGGCACCCCCGGCTACCAGGGCCGGTAGGGGCATCACGGGTCGTCCAAACGTCCGAAAAGGGGTCGTTGAACTGGACGCGTCGCGCTAAAATGCGGTAATCCGTAGCAGGACCAGGAACAACATGAGTGCCGACCAGATCTCGATCATCATCGTCGAAGATGAGCCGGAGTTCCGCCGCCGCTTTGCGCAGATCATCGAAAACGAGCCAACCATGAGGCTGGCGGGTGTTGCCGCCAACAAGCGCGAGGCTCAGGCGCTGATCGATCGCGAGGACTTCGATGTGATGCTGATCGACCTTGGGCTGCCCGACGGCACCGGCATCGACCTGATCCGCAACGTCAGCCAGAGAAAACCGGACGTCGACATCATGGTCGTCACCGTATTCGGGGATGAACAGCACGTGGTGTCGTCGATCGAAGCCGGCGCGACCGGGTACATCCTGAAGGACTCGACGCCGGCGGACGTGATTTCCTGCATCCGGTTGCTCAGGGCCGGCGGCTCGCCGGTGAGTCCGGTCGTGGCCCGCAGCGTGCTGCGGGCGATCCGCTCTCGCATGGGCGGCAGCCCCGGTCAGACGCTGCCTCCGCGGACCAGTTCCAGCGACAACAACCCGCTGTCGGCGCGGGAGACCGAGATCCTGCAGCTTCTGGCCAAAGGGATGAGTTTCAACGAAATCGGCGAGATCCTCGGCATTTCGCCACACACCGTCACCGCCCACATCAAGAAGATCTACCGCAAGCTGGCCGTTCACTCGCGTGGGGAAGCGGTCTATGAAGCCAGCCAGATGGGTTTGCTTAAAAGCTGAACTTCTGTAGTCGCGAGGTCGCACTCTTGGGCGGATCGGCGCGCGCGCTGGGATTCCTGCTGCTGACGGCGACGTCGGCCTGGGCGCAAACCACACAGACCATTGACCTGGACAGAATCCAGGTCATCCGCCAGGTCGAATGGTCCGTCCACGATGTCGGCCAAGTGCCGGGGGCAGACGCCACCTGGACCCGGTTCGACCTGCCGCTGCGCTGGCCCGTCAAGGAGGGCCAGGCGCTGAAGGAGGTCTCGCTGCGGATGCACTTCCTGCTGACCGCGATGCCGGAGGTTCCGTGGGCGGTGCTGCTTTCGCAAGCCACCGATGGCGGCCGTATCGCGGTCAACGGCCACTTCGAGGGGCAAATCCGCTCGCCGGATGCAGCCACCCAGGTGCACTGGTGGCGCCCTCACATGGCCGTGATCGATCCGTCCGACCTGGTTGCCGGCGACAACGTGCTGGAGATCCAGACCCCGTTCCGCTCCGGTGTGCATGTGCTGTCCGGCGTGGAGGTTGGTCCGCTGAGCCGACTCACGGGCCATCTCGACGCGCAGTACTTCCTGGATAGAACGGTCGTCTGGATCGGCTCGACCGTGGCGGCCATGGTGGCCCTGATCTTCGGCGTGCTGTGGTGGCGGCGCCGGGACGAGCTGTCGGGCCTGCTGGCCCTGGCATCCCTGTTCTGGGTCACGTTCAACGTCTACTACCTGGTCGAGGCGCTTCCGCTCAGCATGCGGATTGCCCTGGAAGCGCTGAACTACGCCAGCACGGGCGCCTTCGCCGCGGTGATCAGCGTCACGATGCTGCGCCTGTGCGGCCTGCGCAACCGGCGCTGGGAATGGCTGATCGGCGCCTATGCCGCGTTGGGACCACTACTCCTGGTGTTGACCGGACGTGTCGTCGCACCCTACCTTGATCAGGTGTGGCTGCCCGGATTGGTCGCGATCGGGGTGGCCATCACAGCCTTGGCCATGGTTCGCAGCGTGCAGTCGCTCGAGGCGCCGCAGCCGATCGTCCTGATTGCGGCGCTGATCGCGATCGGAGCCGCCCTGGTCGACATGGGTGAGCTGGTGTTCGGGCCCGGTGCGATGAACGGCGCGCGCGCCTTGAGCTGGGCCGGTCCGCTGCTGCTGCTCGCGATGGGCACGCCGATGGTGGAACACTTCATCGACGTACTGCGCGAGGCCGAGATCGCCCGGGCCGAGCTGGAGACGCGCGTGCGCGAGCGCGAGCAGCTGCTGAAGCGCAACTTCGAGCGGCTGCGCGAGAGCGAGCGGATCAAGGCCGAGGGACAGGAGCGCCAGCGCATCATGCAGGACATGCACGACGGGCTTGGATCGCAGCTGATGTCTTCGCTGATGCTGTTCGAGCGCGGGGCCATCACCAACGAGCAGGTGGCTCAGATTCTGCGCGAATCGATCGACGACCTGCGGCTGGCGATCGATGCGCTCGCCGCCGAGGAAACCGACCTGGGCTCGGCGCTCGGCAACCTCAGGTACCGAAGCGAGCCTCGCCTGCGCGCCGCCGGCATCGAACTGGCGTGGGATGCCCGCAACCTGCCAGAAAACATCGGCCTGCACCCGGACGCCGTGCTGCCGATCCTGCGGATCGTGCAGGAGGCGCTCAACAATGCGCTCAAGCACAGCGGCGCCAAAGTGGCGCGCGTCACCTTCGATACGACCCGCGTGGGCGATGCCGACTACCTCGACATCCGGATCGCGGACAACGGCCGCGGCATGTCGACCGACGGGGTCGGCGGACGGGGCCTGTTGAACATGCGCAATCGCGCGCTGCGCATCGGCGCTCAGCTGAACATCGTGTCCGCGCCGGGTTCGGGAACGGTGGTGCATCTGCGCTGCAAACTCGATCCCTCCCAGATCACGAATACGAAGGAACCGCGGACCGCGCTGAACACGCAGGCTGTCATCGAGCGCGCCCGACAGACTTGAGTGACTCGCTCTTCGGCGACGCGGGTGCCGACGACCCTCACGGGCCCATCGGGGCCGCGCCGGCCAGCGAAGAGCTGGTCCGCCTCGCCAGGCACCTGCCCGCACAGGTGTACCTGGGCACCTCGTCATGGGCCTTCCCGGGGTGGGAAGGCATTGTCTACCAGGCGCATTACCCGGAAACGCGCCTGGCACGCCAGGGGCTGAGCGCCTACAGCCAGCACCCGCTACTGCGCGCGGTCGGTGTGGATCGGGGCTACTACCACGCACCGGATACCCCCGAATGGGAGCGCACCGCGCGCGACGTTGCGCCGCACTTTCGCTTCGTGGTCAAGGCTCCGGCGGCGGTCACCGATGCCCTGAACCGGGGCTCACGCGCAGCGGGCAGCCCGCCGCCCACGGTCAATCCACGCTTTCTCGACGCTGCGTTTGCGGCCGAGCACTTCGTGATGCCGGTGCTGGAAGGATTGCGCGAGAGGGCCGGACCCTTGGTGCTGCAGTTCGCGCCGATGCCATCGGGGCTGACGGGCGACGCGCACGCGTTGATCGAGCGGATCGCCGAGTTCGTGTCCAGGCTGCCCCGGCTGCACGCCGGCGTTGCGCCCATCTACGCGGTGGAGTTGCGCAACCCCGAGCTGCTGACGCCCCGCTTCGTTCATCGAATGCGCGAGGTCGGCGCCCGCCTGTGCATCGGAGTGCACGCGAGGATGCCGCCGGTAGCGCGCCAGGCCAGTGCGTTGCGGACCATGGACGCCCGCACGTCCGCCGACGGCACCTGGCTGCTGGCGGGACCGCTGGTCGTACGCTGGAGCCTGCACTCCGGCTTCGGATACGAGCAGGCTCGGGCCCGCTACGCCCCGTTCAACCGCCTGCTCGATCCGGACCTGGTCACCCGCGGCTCGCTGGTGCACCTGATCCGCGTCGCGGTTCGAAGCGGGCAGAACGCATTCGTGATCGTGAACAACAAGGCCGAAGGCTGCGCCCCGCTGTCCTGCGTCGAGCTCGCCCGCTCGCTGGCCGATCGCCGCGAGTGAGGAGCTGGTGCCCTGCCAGGCGGCTAGAGGACAACGGGCTGATCGGGCAACTCGTTGCCGCGCGATTCGCCGGGTGCCAGCGGGAAATGCTCCTGCAGCACGGCGCCGATCGCTTCGATCGCGGTGATCGCGCCTGCCTCCAGGCGCGACTCGCGAAACCGGTCGCGCGCCGCATGGCAGATCGCCTGCCACTGGGCCTTCGCAACCTTCGGCGCGATGCCCCGGTCGGCCACGATCTCCACAGCCCGGTCGGCCAGGTCGACGTACAGCAGAACGCCGTTGTTGTGCTCGGTGTCCCACACGCGCAGCTTGGAAAACATCATCAGCGCACGCTCGCGCGGCCGCGCGTTGCGTCGCAGGTAGGACCAGGGTAAGGCGTGCTCGATCACGAAGCGAATCTCGCCCTGATGGCCGGCCTCGGCGCGGTGAATCGCGTCCGCAATCCTTTGCAGCGCCGCGGGCGGCAGCGCCCGCCGCAGCCCGTAGGGGGTGCTCGCGAAGTGCCTGAGCACCCGCCGCAGGGAGATCCGCAGAAGCATCGCTTACCAGTCCCCCGATGCACCGCCGCCGGAGAAGTCACCTCCTCCGCCGCTGCTGAAACCGCCCCCGCCCCCGCCGCCGGAGCCGCCGCCCCACGAGCCTGGAAAGTAGATTCCGCCGGGGCCACCGATTGAATGGCCGTAGCGCGAGACCGATCCCAACAGCCAGCCGAGCATGAGGACCAGCACACCGACCAGAGCACCCCATGCGACCGACGCCAGCAGGAGCCACGTCAGCCCGCCGGCGCCCGCCCCGGCCAGCAACGCGCCCCCGCCGCCCAGCGCGCGCCGCAGCGTCGAACCCAGCGCGATGCCGCCCACCAGCAGGGGCAACAGCAACTGCAGATGGCCGGGCTCGCCGCGCGTCTGTGGTGGGGCGTGCGTCCCGGTCGAGAGAGGTGCGTGCAAACGTTCGTTCTCGATCAGCGGCAGCACGACGTCAAGCCCCGCATTCAGACCGCCTGCGTAGTCACCCGTCTTGAAGTGCGGGCCCATCGCCTGCTGGACCACGCGCTTCGCGATCACGTCGGGGATCGCACCCTCCAGCGCGCGCGCCACTTCGATGCGCGCACGGCGGTCCTGGGTCGCAACCAGCATCAGCAGGCCGTCGCCGACGCCGCGCCGGCCGATCTTCCAGGCCGAACCGACGCGGTTGGCGAAGTCCTCGATCGGCTCGACTCCGGTGCTGGCGACGATCACGATCGCCACCTGGGCTCCGTTGTCGGCCTCGAATCGGGCGAGCCTTGCCTCGAGCGCGGTCCGGTCGGCGGCGCTCAGGACGCCGGGCTGGTCGACCACGCGCTCCAGCGGCGGGACCAGCAGCAGCCCATCGGGGCCGAGCAGCGCGTTAGACGCATCGGCGCCAGCCAGCGCCGGAGCCAGTGACGGACTGAGCGCCGCCATGACCAGCAGTGCGTGGGCCAGCCGCCTCAACATCGACATGTTCGGCCTGGGATGTTCGGACGGGATGTCCGGACTACTTGCCGAAATCCACCTTCGGGGCTTCCTTGATGGCCGCCTCATTTTCGACCGCGAACTGCGGCTTGTCCTTGTAGCCCATCACCATCGCCGTCAGATTCTGTGGCAGCTGCCGGATATAGACGTTGTAATTCTGTACGGCCTGGATGTAGCGGTTGCGCGCAATCGCGATGCGGTTCTCGGTTCCTTCAAGCTGCGCCCTGAGCTCCTGGAAGCTCTGGTTCGACTTCAGGTTCGGGTAGTTCTCGCTGACCACCAGCAGGCGCGACAGCGCCGATGACAACTCGCCCTGCGCCTGCTGGAACTTCTGCAATGCGGCCGGATCGTTGGCCAGTTGCGGCGTGACCTGGATCGACGTCGCCTTGGCGCGAGCCTCGATCACCCGCGTCAGGGTCTCCTGTTCGAAATTGGCTTCGCCCTTGACCGTATTGACCAGATTCGGGACCAGGTCGGCGCGCCGCTGGTATTGCGACAGGACCTCGGACCAGGCCGCCTTGACCCCCTCGTCGCGGGACTGAATTTCGTTGTAACCGCAACCGGCCAGCACAAACGCCAGCGTGGCCGCCAAACCCAGACCCCATCCCCGCATCGCAACCCCCCAGCTGTGGATTGTTCGGAACTGCCCGGAAACGGCGTTTATATGGGGATCGGCAGGGGTTGCACAAGCCCGTGGGGACGAAATCGGCCCAAAAACGCGGTCTCCTCGAAGTCAATCGCCCTGGACAGGATGCCTATGATGGGCTTGGTAGCGGCTTCCGCAACGGAACGCAATGACGTTCATAAAACCCTATCTGATCCGCCTGTCGCACTGCGATCCGACCGGCTTCGTCTTTCTTCCGAACTACTTCCACATCTTCAATGCCCTGGTGGAAGACTGGTTCTACGAGGCGCTGGAGATCCCGTTCGACACCTTCCTGATGGAGCGGCGCCTGTCGCTGCCCACGGTGCGGCTGGAGACGACGTTCAGCAAGGCGACGCGCATGGGCGAAACGGTCGATTTCTGGCTGACCGCGACGCACATCGGCCGCACTTCGTTGCGGCTCACCATGGGCCTGGACAAGGATGGCGAACAGCGGGTCCGGATCAACCGGATCTGCGTGTGCATCGATCAGGAAACCGAACGGCCGGTCGACATTCCGGAGGACGTCCGCGCCAAGATCTCCGACTTCATGCGCGGCTGAGGTCGAAAACCTTCCGCGCAGTGCCTTGCAACCGCCTTTCTACTCGCGGCTGCGGCGAAAGCGGGCAGCTTCCGCCTCGTAGGCCTTGGTGAAGGCCTGATTGAAAATCTCCCGCACGCCGGAGGCTCCGCCCGTGCGCCCGCCTGCCTGAGCCTCGGACTTGCCATCGGTTGCTGGCTGGCCGGCAGGCGCGTTGAACGACGCGTGCGTGCGCCGGTACAGATCCCACAAGCGGGCCTTGCGCCGCATCGGCAGCAGCTCATCGAGAACAAGCGATCGCTTGACTGCGGCTTCCATGGACGAGGGTGATAGCCTGGCTTCGGTCTGCTCGACTGCAGCGTCCACCGCCATTCGCATTGCCGCGATGCGTGCCGTCAGATCGTCGATCATCTCCTGCACCCGGACGTGCGGCTTGTCCGAGCCGATCGCACCGGGTTTGAGCAGCACGGCCAGCAGGCGCGTGCCCTCGGCCGCGACCCGAATCGGGTCGACATGGCGCGCGTGCGCCTGCGCATTGCGATCCGAGACCTCATCGCGCAGGCGCATCCGCTGTGAGCCCACGTGGTGAATGCCTCCGACCAGCGCGCGCAGCAACTGCCCGAGCGTCCTCATGAAGCCGGGCCGTAGATGGACGGAGCCGTCGAGCTGGATACCGGCTCCATCCTGGAACGCGTTCAGGAGCTCGGCGTCCGGATGTCCGGACCGGAACACGGTCGCGTCGCGAACAGCGACCTGCGTCGATTCATCGTTGTCATCGAGCAGGGCCTGCAAGCTGCGGCGGTCGATCACCTGGGTCGCAGGAAAGTCCGGATCGTCGAAATCGACCGCCAGCGTGAAGTGGCCAATCCGAACCTTGTCACCCGGGCGCAGCGCTTCCTTGCTGCCGGCCTTCAGCGCCTTGCCGTTGATGCTGGCGGCGTTGCGGCTGCCCATCTCCTCCAGAAAATAGGTGTCGTCGCTGCAACTGACGTGCGCATGAAAACGCGAAACAGTCCGGCTCGAGTCGGGCAGCGACAGGCGCGCAGTTTCCGCGCGCCCGATCAAACCGCCCGAGGCATCGAAGCGCGCCTCGAGTCCCTGCCAGCTGGCAGTGGACGGCCCTTCGATCACTTTCAATATCAAATCCATCGCACGTTCTCGTCGACCCCGGAACCGCGCTCAAGCGGCCGCGCGTACGAGTGTACTTAAAATGAGTGCAATTTCGCGCCTGACAGGTTCATCGAAATCGCAGGAGGGGATCGAAAAGTGCGGCCGGATCGAGGGCGGAATAATAAGGGTTTGCCGGTATTTTTTGCGGTGCACGACGCGCTGCATAGCGGGGGGCGCGCGTGATGACTGCGGAACTGATCGGCTATGCGGCCGGGACCCTGACCACGATCGCTTTCGTTCCCCAGGCGTGGCTGAGTTGGAAGACGCGTCACACGGCCGGCTTGTCGGTCGGCATGTATTCTATTTTTGTTGCCGGAGTCGCCTTGTGGCTCGCCTACGGCGTGCTGATCGGCGCCTGGCCGGTCATCGTATCCAACGTGATCACGCTCGGGCTGGCCCTGTTCATCCTGGGAATTCGGCTGCGGCACGGGCCGCAACGCAGCTAGTCGGCGTCGTCGAATTTTCCGGACAGCGCGGCGGCGGCGCGCTCGAGGCGATCGTGCACCGCGGCCCACGCCGGTTGCGCCGGCGGCCGCTCCACCAGCAGGCGCTCTGCGCCGCTGGCATCCATCTGGTGCAGGAACTCGTACAGGTGATGTGCGTACCGGTCGGGCGTCGCGGGTGCGATCCACTCGTGCTCGATCACCGGCGGCAAAGGTTCTGCGGCGAGCACGGCGACGCGGGTCGCGCCCAGCTCGCGCACGCGTGCGGCCAACTGCTCCCTGTCGACCAGTTCCAGGGGTGTGCGCGGCGCGTAATGTCGTGCGATGCGACCGGGAGCGCGCGGCGCGCTCGCATCGTCCGCAGCGGCCAAGCCCACGGGACATCCCAGCGTCCGTTCGATCTGCTCGCGCGTGATCGACCCCGGTCGCAACAGCCTGGGAAGTGGTGAGGTCAGATCCACGATCGTCGATTCGATCCCGACCGGGCAGGGACCACCGTCGAGGACCAGTTCAACCGGCTCGTCAGGCCCAACGCGCAGGTCGGCCAGGACGTGCTCGGCGCGGGTCGGGCTGAGCTGTCCAAAGCGGTTTGCGCTCGGTGCCGCGATGGCACGCGACGGGTCGCCCGCATCCCGGCACAGCGCCCTGAGCAGCGCTTGAGCCCAGGGATGCGAAGGGCAACGCAAACCCACCGAGGACTGCGCGCCGGTCAGCGCGTCGTGCGCGCGAGCGCTGCGCGCGACCACCAGCGTCAGCGCGCCGGGCCAGAAGCAATCGGCCAGCTGGCGCGCCGCCGCCGGCCATGGGTTCGCCCAGGCTGCGGCCGCGCCGGCATCCGCGACGTGCACGATCACCGGATGGTCCGCCGGGCGTCCCTTGGCCGCGAAAATCGCTTGAACCGCTCGCACATTGTCGGCGTCGGCCCCGAGACCATAGACGGTCTCGGTCGGAAAGGCGACCAGCTTGCCGTCATGCAACAGCCGGGCCGCCTGCTCGATGGCGCCGGCGTCCACCGGCAGGCCGTTCACCGGGTCGGCTCCAGACCCAGCGCCGCGGATACCTGGTCCGCGCGCGACAGCGCGTCCGGCAACGACGTGCCCAGGATCGTGACGTGCCCCATCTTGCGGCCCGGTCGCGCTTCCCCTTTGCCGTACAAGTGCAGGCAGGCACCGTCGATCGCCGCCACGGCGTCGAATCGCGGCGGGCGCGGCCGGCCTTGATCGAACCACAGATCGCCCAGCAGGTTCAGCATCACGGCGGGCGCCAACTGGCGTGTATCGCCCAGCGGCAGCTCGGCCAGGACACGCGCCTGCTGGTCGAACTGGCTGGTCACGCAGGCATCGATCGTGTAATGGCCGCTGTTGTGCGGGCGCGGCGCCATTTCGTTCACCAGCAGTTCGCCGCCCGGCAGCACGAAGAATTCGACGCACAGGACGCCGACGTAGTCGAGGCGCTCGGCCATCGTGGTGGCCGCTGCGCGCGCCCGCTGCGCTATGGCCAGGTCGATGCGTGCCGGCACGATCGTGGTCGCCAGGATGCCGCCCCGATGTTCATTCTCGGCGACCGGAAATGTCGTCGAACGGCCGTTGCGCCCCCGGCACACGATGACGGACACCTCGCGCTCGATCGGGCACCACTTTTCCAGCACGCAGGCTGCCCGACCCAGGCTGTCCCAGGCCGCGTGCACGGCCCCGACCCGATCGACGCGGACCTGCCCCTTGCCGTCGTATCCAAGGCGCGCCGACTTGAGCACGCCGGGCAACAACGACCCATCGACCCGCGCCAGGTCGGCCGCAGCTTCGATCACCTGGTAGGGCGCCACCGCCAGACCGCAATCCTGCGCGAAGCGCTTTTCGCGCCGGCGATCCTGCGCGATGGCCGCGGCATCGGCACGCGGGCTGACCGCGCAACCGCGCGCGAGGCGCTCGAGGCTCTCCGCCGGAACGTTTTCGAACTCGGTCGTCACGGCCTTGCAAAGGCCCGCCATCTCAGCCAACGCGACCGGGTCGCCATAGTCGGCGCGGATCTGGCGGTCGGCGACTGCGCCAGCCGGACTGTCGTGGGAGGGATCGAGCACGCACACCCGGTATCCGATCGACTGCGCTGCCATGCAGAACATGCGGCCGAGCTGACCGCCGCCCAGCACGCCGAGCCATTCGCCTGGAAGAATCACAGTGGACGAATCAGACGAATCAGATGCGAAAGCCTCATAAGGGCAACGTCATGTTGCGCGCTTTCTCGGTCTGCGTCGCGCGATACTGGGCGAGCTTTCGAGCCAGCTCCGCGTCGGATGACGCAAGCACGGACACCGCGAACAATCCGGCGTTGGCTGCGCCGGCCTCGCCAATCGCGAAAGTCGCCACCGGCACGCCTTTGGGCATCTGGACGATCGACAGCAGGCTGTCCTCGCCACGTAAATACTTGGACGGCACCGGCACGCCCAGCACCGGGATTACCGATTTGGACGCCAGCATGCCCGGCAGATGCGCCGCTCCCCCCGCGCCGGCGATGATCATCCGGATGCCGCGCTCGCGGGCCGACTCGGCATAGGCGAACATCTCGTCCGGCGTCCGATGCGCCGAGATCACGCGCGCTTCGAAGGCAATGTCGAATTCCTTCAGCACGTCACAGGCGTGCTGCATCGTCTCCCAGTCGGAGTCCGAACCCATCAGGACGCCCACCACGGGCTGCGCGCGCGCTGGACTCATCGTTCAATCAGGCACCGGCGCCGAACGCCGTGTGGGGACTCACGGTGGAATGGTATCAGTCAGCCACTGGAGCGCTTCCCGGTATTTGGCGGCAGTGCGCTGGACAATCTCGGGCGGCAGCGCCGGTGGCGGGGGCGCTTTGTTCCAGGGTTGGAGCTGCAACCAGTCACGCACGAACTGTTTGTCGAAACTCGGAGGCGACTCGCCGGGGCGGTAGCGATCCAGAGGCCAGAAGCGCGACGAGTCGGGCGTCAGCACCTCATCCATCAGGCGCAGTTCGCCGGCCGCGTCCAAACCGAACTCGAACTTGGTGTCCGCGATCAGGATGCCGCAGCGTTGCGCATGGGAAGAGGCCTCGCGGTAAAGCGCCAGCGCGGTCGCGCGAACGGTGCGGGCGAGCGCGGCGCCCACCATGTCGCACACCCGTTCGAACGAAATGTTCTCGTCGTGCTGGCCGAGCTCGGCCTTGACCGCGGGCGTGAAGATCGGCTCAGGCAAGCGCGCAGCCAGAGCCATCCCGGCCGGCAGCTCGATGCCGCACACGCGGCCGCTCGCCAGGTAGTCGTTCCAGCCGGATCCGATCAGGTAGCCCCGCACCACGGCCTCGATCGGAAGCGGTGCAAGGCGCATGGCGACCACCGAGCGCCCCGCGACCTGCCCGATCTCGTCCGCGGCGACCACCGATTCGGGTGCGATTCCGGTCAGGTGATTGGGCACCACGTGCGCCAGGCGCGCGAACCAGAAATTCGACAGCGCGTTCAGGACGTGGCCCTTGCCGGGGATGGGCTCGTTCAATATCACGTCGAAGGCCGAAAGCCGGTCGGTGGTCACGATCAGCAAGCGATCGGATCCGACCGCATACGTATCGCGCACCTTGCCGCGGTACACCAGGGGCAAGGACCGCAGGCTCGATTGCAGCATCGGCGGGCCGTCCGCCTGCGATCGGGAGGTCCGCGAACCGAGCGGGGTGGACATCATCGGTGCGCAGGTTGCGGCGTTTGAGGTTCAGTGGATCGGGGTTCAGTGGACGAAGGTGGCCCAAAGGATCGATATCCACACTCCGCCCGCCAGGATCAGCGACAACATCACCGCGGCGCTGCCCAGGTCCTTGGCGCGCTTGGCGAGGGGGTTGATCTCGAAGCTGTGCCGATCGATCGCCGCCTCGACCGCCGTATTCAGGATCTCGACGATCAACACCAGGATGACGACACTGATCAGCAGGATCCGCTCGATCAAGGTCACGGGTAGAAACAACGCGATCGGCACCATCACGGCCGCCAGGATCATCTCCTGGCGGAACGCATCCTCGTGATGCCAGGCGGCGGCAAAGCCGTCCACCGAGTAATGAAACGCATTGACGATGCGCGGCAGGCCGCGCTTGCCTTTCAACGAACGGCTGTCGCCCGACACCAAGGATCCTTCGCGGCCCTGCCCGACGTTCACAAGTGTGATGATAGCGAACGCAGGCCGGTGCCCGCGCGATCAGTGAACCTGCTGGCTCAGTTCGCCGGACCGATAGCGTTGAGCCATGCTCTCCAGCCCGATCGGCCTGAGCTTGGATGCCTGCCCAGCGCACCCGAACTGCTGGTAACGCTGGCGGCACACCGCCTTCGCCGCCTCCCGCGCCGGTTTCAGATATTCGCGCGGGTCGAATTTGGAGGGGTTCTCGGCCAGGAATCGGCGCACCGCCGCCGTCATCGCCAGCCGAATGTCGGTGTCGATGTTGATCTTGCGAACTCCGTGCTTGATGGCCTCCTGGATCTCTTCGACTGGAACGCCGTAGGTTTCCTTCATCTGGCCGCCGTATTGGCGGATCTGGTCGAGCAGGTCCTGAGGAACGCTGGACGAACCGTGCATCACCAGGTGGGTGTTCGGGATCCGGCGATGGATCTCCTTGATGCGGCCGATGGCCAGGATGTCGCCGGTCGGCTTGCGAGTGAACTTGTAGGCACCGTGCGAAGTGCCGATCGCGATCGCCAGCGCGTCCAGTTGGGTGCGCCGCACGAAATCGGCGGCCTGGTCCGGATCGGTCAGCAACATCTCGCGGGTCATTGTGCTCTCGGCGCCGTGACCGTCCTCCTTGTCGCCTCTCATCGTCTCCAGCGATCCGAGGCAGCCCAACTCGCCCTCGACGCTGACGCCCAGGCCGTGTGCCAGGTCGACGACCTTCCTGGTGACTGCCCAGTTGTAGTCGTAGTCGGCAACCGTTTTGCCGTCCTCCTGCAACGACCCATCCATCATCACCGAGGAGAATCCCAGCCGCATCGCCGACTCGCACACGGCCGGCGATTGGCCGTGGTCCTGATGCATGGCCAGCGGGATCTGCGGATACGACTCCACGGCGGCTTCGATCAGACGCTTGAGGAATTTCTCGCCCGCGTATTTGCGCGCGCCAGCCGACGCCTGCATGATGACCGGCGCATCGAGCTCGGCGGCCGCTTCCATGATCGCCTGAACCTGCTCCAGGTTGTTCACGTTGAACGCCGGCACGCCGTAGACGTTCTCCGCCGCATGGTCCAGCAGTTGTCGCATCGATACCAGAGCCATCTCCGATCCCCTTCCGAGTCGATTCCCGCTTCGATCCCTCGCCGCGCGTCCGCCGCCGGGCTGCACACTTCCTATTTTAGATGCTGCCGCGCGCCCGCTCCTCCAGCACGGCGATGGCCGGCAGGGTCTTGCCCTCCAGAACCTCGAGAAATGCCCCGCCTCCGGTCGAGATGTAGCTGATGCGGTCGGCGATTCCGTACTTCGCGATGGCGGCCAGCGTGTCCCCGCCGCCGGCGATGCAGAACGCGCCGCGCGCCGTGGCGCCGGCCACCGCCAGTGCCAGGTTGTGCGTGCCTTGCGCAAAGGCGTCGATTTCAAACACGCCGAGCGGCCCGTTCCAAATGATGGTACCGGCCTCGCCCACCGCGCGCGCCACGCCCTGCGAGGTGGCGGGGCCGATGTCCAGGATCATCTCGTCCGGGCGCACGTCGTCGGTTCGTCGCAGGGTCGCCTTGGCGTGTGGCGACATCTCGGTCGTCGCTACGACGTCGATGGGCAGCGGCAGGGTGGCTCCCTTGTCCGCCAGCGTCTGCAGCACCTTGCGGCATTCCGGCACCAGGTCGGGCTCCGCCAGCGAACGGCCGACCGGAAATCCCTCCGCCATCAGAAATGTGTTGGCGATACCGCCACCGACGATCAGTCGATCGACTTTACGCGCCAGATTGTCCAATAGCGTCAGCTTGGTCGAGACCTTCGACCCCGCCACGATCGCCAGCAGAGGACGCCGCGGCTGCCACAGCGCCCGTCCCAGCGCTTCAACCTCGGCTGCCAACAAGGGACCGGCACACGCAAGCGGGGCAAAGCGTGCCATGCCGTGCGTCGTTGCCTCGGCGCGATGGGCTGTCCCAAAGGCGTCGTTCACGTAGACGTCGCACAGCGCCGCCAGTCGGCGCGACAGCTCTTCGCTGTCCTCCTTTTCCCCCCGGTTGAGGCGGCAGTTTTCCAGCAACACCACCTCGCCCGGTGCCACCGTCACGCCCGCCAGCCAGTCGCGCCGCAACGGGACCGGCTGGCCGAGCAGCTCCGTCAGTCGCGCCGCCACCGCCGCCAGCGTGTCTTCGGGCCTGAGCTCCCCCTCTTTGGGACGCCCCAGGTGCGATGTCACCATCACGGCGGCGCCCCCATCGAGCGCCATCCGGATGCCCGGCAGCGAAGCGCGGACCCGGGTGTCGTCGGCGATCGCGCCGAATTCGGCCTGGGGCACGTTCAGATCGGAACGGATGAAAACGCGCCTGCCGCGCAACACGTCCCGCCGGCGCAGCTCTTCCAGTGTGAGGATCCTCATTTGTGTGACGCCACGCCGCCTGTTGGGCTCCGCCTTGCCACCGCGATCGGGTGTCATGCGGCCATTGCGCCCCCGGCGCTGTGTTCTTCTTTTAGAGTACGCCGGCCCCAACGGATTATAAGGGGGTCACATGGCTCAGGGGGTCACATGCCTCGCACACCGATCGCAAACCGGATTTGCCGCTCCAGGTACTTGACAAGTGCGTGGCCTTTGAAATAACTTGAATCGCCGGGGCACCGGAAGGCCGGGGTCCCGGTTCCAGGCAAACCGGAGTTTCGATTTCCGCGAAAACAAGGAGGAAAGGCAAGTCAGGGCAGGCGAAACGGGTGTGCACGCCGAACGCAGCTTTCTCAGCTACGCGCGCAGCGTCGATTGCCGGTCACTGAATCCGGCTCCGAAGCGACGATTGTCATGGCGCGCCGAACGCCCAGATCGCCGAGCATGGCTTCCGAAACAGCGAAACGTCTGACGGTTCACTGAGATCGCACGCTGAAGGCCGGGAGGCTTGCAGCCAGATCGACGGCGAGGCGACCACGCGGTCGCGATGCCGATGCGAAGCAGCCCAGCTCGGCTGCCGGGAGGCCGCTCAATATGTGACGCGGCCTCTGTTTTTGTGGCGGGCTGCGTTAGCCCTAGCTGAGAACGTGCAATACGTTGTTTACAGCCGGAGCACTCCCCTCTCCCGCTTGCGGGAGAGGGGCCGGGGGTGAGGGTCTACGACGAAGACGCCCTGCCATCGCGCACACCCTCACCCCAGCCCTCTCCCGCTCCGCGGGAGAGGGAGAAAAACGCTTCTGCCGCGCAAGCTCCTCACGTCTGTCACCGCGCGTTCATCAGGGCAACCGTCGCGTCCAGCATCCGGTTGCTGAAGCCCCACTCGTTGTCGTACCAGCTGTTGACCTTGACCAGCCGTCCAGACACCTTGGTCAGCGTCGCGTCGAACACCGACGAGTGGGGGTCGTGATTGAAATCGACCGAGACCAGG